>JAFAHZ010000036.1 GCA_019236975.1 Vulcanimicrobiota bacterium
GGCCGACGAGCCAAGGTATCCGGCCATCGCGAACCGGTCACCCGTACGGGCATGTGCCCTGGCGAGAGTCCATCCGCAATAGCTGGCGTAGCGGCGCAACCAGTCCTGCGACATCCGCTCGATCTCCAGGGACACCTTCCAGTCCCGCAGCTGCCGCACGTAGTAGTCATGCGGGTGCCCGTCGATACCCTCCTCGATTCGTATCCAGCCGAGGAAAATATCGCTGGACGCCTGGGTGTAGCGCTGGCCGACTACCACGCGCTGCCCCTGATTGTCGTACTTGCTCGGACCGGCGAACTCGCTAAGCACCGATCGCTCGGCTTCCTTGACCTGGAGGAATAGCGGATCTGATTCGTCGCTGCCCAGCATGAGCACGATCCAGCACCGCGTGCCGACGCTGCCTACACCGACGACCTTAATGGCGGCGTCCACGAAGCGATATCGGTCGAATAAGACGCGCCGGTCATCGGGAAGGCTCTCCCGGTAGGCGTTCAGGATTTCGAGCGCGTTGTCTTTGAACTTCGGAGCGCGCGCGATGTCGGGATGGTAGATCAACGGGGGGTTGTCGCGAATGCGCAGCTCGCCGTGAACGACCTCGGCGAGCTTTGGGTAGTCGATGTCCGACCCGCGGCGGGTCGTTGCCTTTTCGAGGCGGCGCTGCGCGCGAGCGCGGATCTTGAGCGGCAGCGTTTTGACGAGATCGGCGGCGTACAGTTTCGTATACCAAATGCCGAGCGGATCGGTCTTTGCAAACGCGCGCATCGCCTTGCGGTAGGAGCGCGCGCAGGCCAGCGCGGCCTCGCGGCCCGCGTCTTCCGATAACCCGTTTTCCCGAACCGCCAGAACGAACGACGCCACGAGCCGTTTGATATCCCATTCCCACGCGCCGTGCAGCGTTTCATCGAAGTCGTTGATATCGAAAACGATGTTGCGCTCGGGGGTCGCAAAACCGCCGAAGTTTTTCAAGTGGCAGTCGCCGCAGACCTGAACCATCAGACCGGTCGCCGGCGTGTGCGCCAGATCCGCCGCCATGACCCCCGCCGAGCCGCGGAAAAATGCAAATGGGGATTGCATCATGCGCCCGTAGCGGATGGGCACCAGCTCTGGCAACCGATTCGCATCCGCTTGCATCAGGATGCCGATGGGATCGCGATGGTGGTGCGGGAGCTTGCCGTGCGCGGTGCGTGGAACGCGGGCGCGCAATGCCTTGCCTGCAGCTTCGGCGTCCGGCGGGGCGAGTTGCACGTGACCCATGGGCGTCGTTTCTAGCACGTGCGAGACGAGGCCTTGGCAGCTACGTTCCGGCCTCGAGTCTCACGACGAGAAAGGCCACAGCCGGAGCCGACGGTTACGAAGGTGGTCGAACCCCGTCTCCCTGCAACCTTCGCAAGGCTTCGTCCATTTTACCGCGCTCATGCTCTCGCAGAATGCGACTCAACGCTGATGCATCCAGTTCACCGGATATACTCGCGTCTATACTCAACAGTAGACTGGTTCTAAGTTCACTGTAAAAGAGCCGATCCGGGTGCGCGTCGTCAATGTCCCTTCCGGTATCGCGATTACTTTTACTCGCCTGCACGTGACCCAAGGACCGTAGGAGCGCTCTGATTTGGAACTACAACGGATGATTTCGGTTAAGACTGATCCTTCGCTCGCGATACGAAGAGATAACGATGCCGGCCTTTTCATAGGACGTGAGATCAATGCCGTGGCGCGGCACGCACGGGGTGCGCTAAAATTCCACGAATTAAACTCGTCGTAGACTCTAAATTCCCTAAATTGCACTTTTCGGGAATTGAGCAGCGCACTGGTGCCCAGAAAGGGACTCGAACCCCACGATGTTGCATTCCCCAGCCGCCAAGGCGGCCGGGGCCCCCGTTTGTTTAAATCCCGCTCCGCTTACGCTCCGCTGTGGTGGCAACATCGTGGACAAACCACCAGACGAAATAAAACGGCACTACAAGAGTGCCTTCTTATTTCATGCCCAGAAAGGGACTCGAACCCCCACGATGTTGCCACCACTGGTACCTGAAACCAGCGCGTCTACCAATTCCGCCATCTGGGCACGGGCGACCGGACCCGATTCGCGCCGGCCGGCGGCGCCCCTCTTCGCGCCGCTTCTTGGCGCAACCGGCTGCTCGAGCCGCGGTTTGGAAAGACCGGTATGTCCCTCACGCTCATCGACGCCGGCGCGCCGGCGCTGCTGGATCCCTACTCCCAATCCGTCACGGCCGCCGCCGAGCGCGTCAGCCCCGCGGTCGTCTGCATCGAGGTTCGCAACGGCCGGGGCGGCGGGAATGGCTCCGGCTTCATTTTTACGCCCGACGGCTTCGTACTGACGAATAGCCACGTCGTTCACGATGCCGACCGGATTTCGGTCGCCTTGCTGGACGGACGCGAACTTCCGGCGCGCCTCGTCGGCGACGACCCGCACTCCGACTTAGCGGTGCTGCTCGTCGACGCACCCGACCTCACGCACGCAACGCTCGGCGATTCGTCCGCATTGCGGCCCGGACAGCTCGTGGTTGCCGTAGGCAATCCGTTCGGACTTGCGTATACCGTGACCGCAGGCGTCGTGAGCGCGCTCGGCCGCACGCTGCGTTCGCAATCCGGGCGCATGATGGATAACATCGTTCAAACCGATGCGGCGCTCAATCCGGGCAACTCCGGAGGTCCGCTCGTGGTCAGTGACGGCAGCGTCATCGGCGTGAATACCGCGGTGCTTCCGGGGCAAGGTCTCTGCTTTGCGATTGCGATCAACACGGCCAAACACGTTGCGGGTTTGCTAATGCGCGACGGTAAGGTGCGGCGCGGCTATCTCGGTATCGCGGCACAGGACGTCGTCCTCGCGCCGGCGGCCGCGCGCCGCCTCGGGTTGGGCGATCGGCGCGCGATCTTGATCGATTCGGTCGAGCCCGGAAGCCCGGCCGACACCGCTCGATTGAAGGCGGGCGACGTTTTGGTCGCATTCGAGGGCGAGCGCCTGACCGGTTTGGACGCGCTGCACCGCCTGATGACGAGCGTCGATCTGAGCCGGCCGTATAAACTTGACGTTCTTCGCAAGAGCGAGCGACTCTCACCGATAATCTTGCCGGTTGAGTCGCCTGCATGATCAAAAAGCTCTTCCCGATCCTCGGCGTAACGTTCATCGACATTCTCGGATTCAGCATGCTGATTCCGATGCTGCCGTATTTCGTGACCCACTTCGGCATGTCGGCGTTCGTGGTCGGCATTCTGTTTGCGACGTTTTCGTTCTGTCAGCTCGTCTCCGCGCCGTTATGGGGCAACGTTTCAGATCGTATCGGGCGCAAGATGGTGCTCGTCATCAGCCAAATCGGCGCGACGATCGGTTGGGCGATGCTGGGCGTCGCTCCGAATATCGCGGTCGCGCTTGGATTACCCGTCATGGGCGTCGTCTTCTTCGCACGCATCGTCGAGGGTGTCTCGGGCGGCAACATCAGCATCACGCAGGCATACGTCGCCGATCTGGTCGAGCCGAAAGATCGCTCGCGCGCGTTCGGATTGATCATGGCGATGTTCGCAGCCGGCATGGTGTTCGGCCCGTTTTTCGGCGGCGTGCTGTTCGCGCGTTTCGGTTTTGCGGTCCCGTTCTTGGCGGCTGCGGTCCTTCAGTTTCTCACGCTGCTCCTCACCATCGTCATGCTGCCCGAGTCGCGGACGAAGGAAGAAGACGCGCAGAGCGTCGGTCTAGCGGATATCTTAGCCGCGTTCCGCCGGCCGCGTCTCGCACGCATCCTCTGGCAGAAGCTCGCGATCTCGCTGGGTTTGTACGGCTGGTTCGGCGTCTTCGCACTCTTTCTGCAGCGCCAACTCGGATACGGCCTCACCGAGACCGATTACTTATTTTCGGCGTTTGCCGTCTTCAACGTCGCGATGAACGGCTTCTTGGTCGGTCGCGTCTCTGCGCGCCTAGGCGACCGTACGATGTCGAACGTCGGTTTGGTATCGCTGGTCGGGTCGTTTGCGGGCGTGGCGTTCGTCCACACGCTTCCGATCTTGCTCGTCACGATGCTCTTGTTTTCCGTCGGCATGGCACTCACCAATACGGGCATCACCGCGCTCATCAGTAACGCCGCTTCCGATCGCGAGCAAGGCACCGTACTGGGTGCGAGTTCCTCGCTCGACTCCCTCTCGGGCATCGTCGCTCCTCCCGTTTCGACCGGCCTCCTTGCCACCTACGGCCCACGCTTGGCGGGCGTCGAATCGCTGGCATTCGCGGCGATTGCACTTGCGATGGGTATCGTCAGCGCGCGCGGCGAACAGGGTGCCTCCCAACTCAAGGAGGCGCTCGAATAATGAAAACCAAGATCACGGGAACCACGCTCCCCGTTCTCGAGATCGGTCTCGAGCCGGGTGACAACATCATCGCCGAACCAGGCGAATTTTCGTGGATGACTGAGAACGTCCAACTCAAGACGACGCCCATGACCGCAGGCGCAAAAGGCATCTTCGGCATTTTGGGTCGCGCGCTTTCGGGCGGCGGCATCTTCATGACCGAATACACGTGCCCTTCGGGCAACGGCCTCATCGCCTTTGCATCAAAAGTCCCGGGGCAGATCGTTCAAGTCGACGTGCAGCCGGGTCACGGCTATATGATTCATCGGCATGGATTTCTGTGCGCGACGGAAGGTGTCGAGCTTTCGATCGGCTTCCAACAATCGCTCGGTGCGGGCATCTTCGGCGGCAATGGTTTCATCCTGCAGAAACTAGCCGGCACGTCCACCGCGTGGGTCGAGCTCGGCGGGGAGATCGTGACGTACGATTTACAGCCGGGTGAATCGATTCAAGTGCATCCCGGGCACATCGGGATGTTCCAAGATTCGGTAAACTTCGACATTCGCATGATGCGCGGCATCACCAACGCGCTTTTCGGCGGCGACGGCCTCTTCATCGCGCACCTCACCGGTCCCGGCAAGGTGTGGCTGCAAACGCTCACGCTTCCGAACCTCGCGCACGCGCTATTGCCGTATATGGGCAAAGAAACCGTCGTTCAAACGACGCAAGCCGGCGTGGCCGGCGGCATTGCCGGCGCCGTTTTGAAAGACATGTTCGGAAACTAACCCAGGGGCCAGCGAGCGGGTGTCCCGGCCGAACGATTAACCTGAAAATTAGTGAGGCCGGGGCACCCCGAGCGTTAAGCTGCGGTTTTCTTCTTGCGCTTGGGCGCGGGCTTCTCTTGAGAGGCGCCGCGGCGTTTCTTGCTCTCTTCGAGACTTTGTGCGAGCACGTCCATGAGGTTGACGACTTTCGCCGGACGCTTCGCTTTCTTGGGCTCGGGCAATTCCTTACCGGCGGCGCGCGCTTCAATCATCGCGAGCAGCTCGTCGTGGTATTTGTTGTCGAACTTCTCGGGCTGAAACTCGTCGACGGTCATCGTATCGATGAGCATTTTTGCCATCTTCATCTCGGCTTCGGGCAGCTTATCGCGGCCGGGAAGATCGAGCGAACCGGAATCGACGATCTCGCCCGCCCAGTGCATGAGCTCTAGTACCAGCGCGTCGTCGATGGGCTTGACCGCGGCGATATATTCTTTCGTGCGAATGACGACGCGACAGATTGCGACGCGACCGCTCTGCTGCAGCGCTTCCCGCAATAGCGAATAGGCGTGACGCCCCTGCTTGGTCGGCTCTAAGTAGTACGGCTTGTCGAAGAACATCGGATTGATCTTCTCGATCTCAACGAATTCCAAAATATCGACCGATTGCGTTGCCTCGGGATTGACCTTCTTGAAATCCTCGTCGGTGAGCAGGACGTACTCGCCCTTCTCGTACTCGTAGCCCTTGACGATCTCGTCCCACGGAACGGGCTTCTCTTCGATACTGCAAATGCGCTCGTACTTGATGCGCCCTTCGTCTTTTTTGTGCAGCAGATTGAATGAGAGCTCGTCCGTCTTTACCGCCGTAAACAGTTTGACGGGGATCGTAACCAGGCCGAAATTGATTGCCCCGGACCAAATTGCATGCGCCATAGACCGCTATTTTACCCAGGCCTAGCGGGAGTTCGTCAAGCCCACGCCTTCTGCGCCTTCACGATGGCGGGTTCGAGGCGCTGCTTTTTCCAGGCTTTGCCGCCCCAGAGGTCGCCCTCGGACTCCAGGCGCTTGCCGACCGTACGGATGTTGAACTTTGCGAACTCGTCCCAAGGGGCCGTCTCCCCGCGCTTTTTCGCAAAGGCCTCGACTTCGGACCAATTCAACGGCGTGGATACCGGTGCGCCCTCCCGCGCCCGCACCGAATACGCGACGACGTAGGTCTTGCCGCGACCGACTTGCTGGAAATCGAGATAGACTGACTTGGGATCGCGCTTTTTTATACTTCGCTCGAGCGACACCGCGCCGCCCAACTGACCGGCAACGTGCCGCGCCGCCAGTTCGGCGAAGAGCTTTACCGATTCGTACGAATAGCCCGCAACCAGTGGAACGAAAAAGTGAAGGCCCATCCCGCCCGACGTTTTGACCAAGCCGTGCATTCCGATCGCTTTGATGGCATCGCGCATGGCGAGCGTAACGGTCGCCAAGTTTTTCAAGGTGCACTTTTCGCCCGGATCCAGATCGAAGAAGACGAAATCCGGCTCGTCCAGCGTCTGCACGCGCGACGTCCATACGTGAAGTACGATCGAGGCGAGATTCGCCACGTACACGAGCGTCGGCTCGTCGTTGCAGACGACGTAGGTGATCTTGCGGCCGCCTTCCGCGCTCGTCGTCGTGACGCGGTCGACCCAATCCGGCACGCCCTTCGGAAGACGTTTTTCAAAGAACGACTCGGCGTCGATTCCATTCGGATAGCGCTGCAGCGTCAGCGGCCGGTCCTGCAGATGCGGCAAGATGACGCTCGCCACCGAGCGATAGTACTCGACGAGGTCGCCTTTGGTGTAGCCGTCGCGCGGCCAGAGGACTTTATCCTGATTGGAAAGCGAGAGCGTTCGATTGCCGACCCGCAGCGGCGTACGTTCCGAAGCGCTCACGCGTCGCCGCGATGTTTGGGAAGCTCGAGCACGACCTCGCGAGCGTCTTTGTCTTCGCGCAATCCGAGAAATGCCGGCTGACGCAGAATGAGATCGCGCGTCCATTCGGCGAAGCGAATCTCCGCAACCAGTTCCGGGCGTGCCCAGTGCGCCTGCACGTTGCCCACGACCGGCGAGTCGAACGGCGACGTCTTTCGTTCGAGTCCGCGCAGCCGTCCGTGCAACGCGAGCAAGAGTTTGTGCGAGAACCCGGTACCGACGTGACCGACGTAGCGCAGCTTGCCGCCGTCGTACGCACCGAGCAGCAGCGCGCCGAAACCCCGGCGGCTGCCGCGCGGCTCGGTCCAGCCTCCGATGACGAACTCTTGCTCGAACTGCGCTTTGATTTTCACCCAGTCGCGGCTGCGGCGCTCTTGATAGACGGAGTCCCGCCGCTTGCCGACGATTCCCTCGAGGTGACGCTCCTGCGCCTGTTTGAACAGCGCCTTTCCTTGTCCCACGACGTGCTTGGAGTACAGCACGAGCTCGTCGTCTCGAATGAGGCGCGCCAACAACTCCTTACGCTCCTCGAGGCGCGTTTTTCGCAAATCGCGACCGTCGGCGTAGAGCACGTCGAATGCCGCATAGGTTAGGACCGTATTTTTCTTTTGCGCTTCCTGCAGACGCTGGAATGCCGAGCGCCCTTCGCCGTCGAGGCTCACGATTTCGCCGTCGACCACGATCGGTACGCTGGAGAACGCGTCTTTCAGCTCGGCGAAGCAGGGAAAGCGCGCAAGCATATCTAGACCGTTGCGTGATTCGAGCGTCAGCTTACCCTTATCGTCGATCGTGCAGATGGCGCGATAACCGTCCCACTTGATCTCGAACAGCCACGCGCTGTCGTCGAACGGCGCGTCGACCAGCGTCGCCAGCATGACGGATTTTAGGTGCGGCAGCGGATCGCGCCGGGCGCGTTCCGCCAATCGAGGCACTGCGGCGTGGCGCGCGGAGCGTTTCGACTGCCAAGTCTTTGCGCGCGGATCCTTGGCGACGTCGGCAAGCGTGTTGCCGGTTTTCACCGATTCGGGGTGGTCGGCGGGATCGTACTTGGGATCGGCGTACTCGTCGCGTTCTTTGAACAGCAGCCACGGATCGCCGTGCTCGCCTTCGCGCGGTTTGATGCGCACGAGCGTGAAGGCGCCGCGCAGCTTCTTGCCGTGCATGACGAACTTGATCTTTCCGTTGGCGATTTCTTGGGCGGGATCGTCGCCTTCGGCCAGCGAGTACGTCCCGTTGTCCCAAACGATCACGCTGCCGGCGCCGTACTGGCCGGCCGGAATATTGCCCTCGAAGTCCCGGTAATCCATCGGGTGGTCCTCGACGTGCATCGCGAGACGCCGATCGAGCGGCGCAAGCGTCGGGCCTTTCGGCACCGCCCACGACGCCAGCACGCCGTCGGCTTCCAAGCGGAAATCGTAATGGAGCCGGCTCGCGCGGTGCATCTGCACGACGAACTTCAGCCGCTTCGATGCCGCCGCTTTTTTGCCGCGCGGCTCGCTCGTAACTTTGAAGTCGCGCTTCTTATGATACGTTTCGAGCGAACCGGGACGCCGGCTCGCTCGCGAACGTTTCGTTTCGGACGGCATCAGCGCCGTCTTCGACGGACAATCCCCGCTATACCCTTGCTCCTCGACCGCTGAGCAGATTCACGATTAACAACACGACTGCGACGAGCAGTACCAGGTGAATCAATCCGCCCGCGAGATGCGTGGCAAATCCGATCAGCCAGAACAGGAACAGGATAACGATGATCGCCCAGAGGATGCCTGCCATGATTCCCTAGCCCTTCTTACGTCGGCGACGTTACCGTGGATTTTTGCTGTGTAGTAGTCCCTTGGCCGGGGGCTCCGGGTTGTGTGATAGTCGTCGAAGATGACGACGACGTGCTGGTCGACCATGGATGCCATACGAAGAGTGCGACGAGCACGGCGATGATGACGATCGCGAGGATAGCGACGCCTGCGGAACTTCCGCTGTCACGATCGACGATGATTGGATCTCGTTGTCCCATGACTTCCGTGTTCCCCGCCGAAGGGTCGCGCAAAACGCTTATGTGGAACGTCGTTGGGTTCGCGCTCGCATCTTTGACCGCCGTCATCGCGTTTTATCGCGCAAACAACGGCGGCGGCTTCTACGATCGGGAGGTCTACGGGATGGGGCCTAGCGCTCACCGGCTTTATGCAGCGGCTTTTCTAGCGTTTGCCGGCTTTTTCGCCGGCGCGGCGTGGCTGCGTTTCGATGGCGGGGTTTACGGTCTGGCGCCGTACGCGTTAGTCGCGGCATTTTACGCAACCTCTTTTTTACGCGGAGCTCCCGACGATGAATGATTTTCGATTTTCGCCGCGGCCGAATCGCGCTTCGGAGATCGGCTGGATGACGTGGGGCACGCATGCGTTCGACCGCGCGCGCAGCGAAGACAAGCCCATTCTGCTTTCGATTTCCGCGGTGTGGTGCCACTGGTGCCACGTCATGGACGAAACGTCGTATTCCGACGAGAGCGTCATCGCCGCGATCAACGAGCGCTTCGTACCGGTTCGCGTGGATAACGACCGCCGCCCCGACGTCAACGCGCGCTACAACATGGGCGGATGGCCGACCACGGCCTTTCTCGCACCCGACGGAAGCACCCTGACCGGTGCCACGTACTTGCCGCCGGCGCAGATGCGGCGTGCTCTCGACGAGATCGCCACCTTCTACCGCGAGAACAAAGCGGCGATTGCGGAACGGACCCTCACGGTGCGAGCCAAGCGCGCCGCATATCGTCCGGCCGCGCACGACGAACTGCGCGACGCGATGATCGTGCGGCTGCTCGAAGAGATCGTCGAACGGTTCGACGAGGAGTACGGCGGTTTCGGCGATGCGCCGAAGTTTCCGCAGCCCGAGGTTCACGAATTCCTGCTCGGAGAATGGCGCCTCAGCGGCGAGCGGCGACTCTACGACGTGGTCGCAAAAACGATGCTCGGCATGTCGCGGGGCGGTACGTACGATCGCGCCGAGGGCGGATTTTTTCGCTACTCGACGACCCGCGATTGGTCGGTACCGCACTTCGAAAAAATGGCCGAAGATCACGCCGGACTCTTGCGCGTTCTCTGCGAGCTCGTCAGCTTCGGCGCCGCGAACGAATTCCGGCCGACGCTGGTTTCGGCCGCCGGCTACGTGCGCAGAGTGCTGCGCGATGCGCAGACCGGTCTCTTTGCGGGCAGCCAAGACGCCGACGAAGAGTATTACGCGCTGCCGCTCGAGGAACGCCGCGAGCGCGGGGCGCCCTACGTCGACCGAACGTCCTACACGAACTGGTCTTGCGGCCTCGCCGGTGCGCTCGCATGGACGGCGCGCGCTCTCGACGACGACGCGATGCTGGCCGAGGCGCTGCAAACGCTGGATTACGTGCACGAGCACTTGCTCGACGGCGAGGGTCTCACGCACCACTTTGTCGAGCCGGGGGGGCCGCCGCAAGTCCGCGGGCTGCTCGCCGATCAAGTTGCATACGCGCGGGCCCTTCTCGACGCGCACGAAGTCGCCGGCGAAGCGCGGTTCTTAGACCGCGCGCGACTGCTTGCCGATCGCACGATCGAACGCTTTTCAGCCGAAGACGGCGGATTCTTCGACCGCGTTCCGGGCGACGACGCGCACGGAAACCTGGAGATTGCCGACCGGCCCATCGGCGATAACGGCACCTTTGCCGAATGCCTCTTACGGCTCGCGGCGCTCGCCGGCGAGCAACGGTACCGCGACGCCGCCGAACGAACGCTCGCCCTCTTCGCGCGAACGTACGCGGCCGCGGGCCCATTTGCGGCCCCGTACGCGCGGGCGCTTCGGCGCTACCTCGCACCCGAACTGACGGTTCGGATCGTCGGCCAGCCGGCTGCGACCGGCGCCTTTCGGGAAGCGGCGTTCCGGCTTCCCAACCCGCTCGTCACGATTCGAACCGGGGATTCGGGCGCACTCGGACTGCCGGCCGATCCCGCCCCGGCAGCCTACGTCTGCGCCGGGGCAACGTGCGCGGCTCCGGCAGCCGAACCGGCCGCCATCCGTTCGGCGTACGACGCCGTTGCGGGGTGAAACCTCGGCGGCCGTGCGCCGTACCATGGGGCGAGGAGCAAAAAAGTGACACCGTACGCCTTGTCGATCGCCCAGCGCCTGCGCCCCGAAGCGCAGGCCACGTTCGCTTACGAATACCAGCGCTACTCGAAGGATCCGAACCTCGCACTCGTGCTGACGATTGTTTTAGGCATCGTCGGCGGCGAGTCGTACTACATGGGAAACTACGTGCGCGGCATCTTGATGTCGATCGCACTCTTCACCGGCATCGGCGTCTTCGTAACGATTCCGATGTGGATCGTGCGCTGCTTCACGATCGTCGGCGAATGCGAAACCTACAACGATTACGTCGCCTACGCTTTGGCGCTGCGTTACGGCGCCTACGACGAACAAACCGCCGAGTTTCCGCCCGCACCGCCGCCGGCGCCGCCTTCGCAAGCCCGCCGCCGTCCGACGATCGGCGGACTTCCGATGCCCGTCCGCTCGCTGTAAATCATCCGCTGCGAATAAACGACAGCCAATACCACGTTCCCCAGACGCCGGCGGCACACGAGTACGCAATCAGCGCGTAACCCCAAACCGGAAACTTCCGGCGCACGGCGAGCATCATCAGCGCGATCAGGAAAGGCTCGAAGTCCAGCGCGTGACGCATGCCGAACTGCGCGAAACCGTTGACGTAATACAGAAAGTTCGGGGCCGCCGTCAGCAATGCGGCGGCCCAGAGCGCCGACACCCACCGCAGCGGCGAACGTGCGAAGAGCGCGAGAATCAATGCCGGGGACGTCCACGTGAGTGCGACGCCGGAGATCTCGGGCCGCAACCCGGGAAAGCTCGTAAGCTGCGTCGGTCCCTGAACGAAAAAAGACCATAATTGATAGGGCAGGTAGCTCAGACGAAAGGGCGATCCGGTCGGCATACCGGCTTGGTCCTGATGGTACCAAGCGGTGTAACCAACGTCGCTCCACGTTCCCCAGCGGGCGTGGTTGTACAGCAGCCACAGTGCGGCGACCGGAAGGAATACGGCCGCAACTTGGGCGAGCACCCGCGTTCGGTCGCCACGCGCAAACATGATCGCCAGATACACGGGCACCGCAAGAACCAGTGAGAACCGCGATTCGAACGCGCACGCCGACCAGAGCGCGACGAGCCAAGGCCGTTGCGGTCCCGCGAGCTCTGCCAACGCCAGCATCGTAAACGCGACCGCTGCGACGTGCGCGACGAACCAGACGTCCCCGAACGTCGCGCACCACAGGAGGTCCGTACCCGCCAGCAAGAACGCGCAGAGCCACGCGTTGCTCGTGCGCCGCAAGCCGAAGCGCTCCCCGAGCTCCCAGGCCGCGCCGATTGCGACGCCGCACAGGACGATCGCGAGGAGCGTTTGATTCGTCGCAAGCCCGAACAGCGGCACGAACGGCAGCAGCAGCACAGCCGGCATCGGCGCCTCGATAACGTAGTAATGGCCGTCGGTATAGGGCAACGCGTCGATATACGGGCCGGGCCAGTCGATCCACATACGGCCGTGGAGCCACGCTTGCGCCAAGAATACGTAGTTGTCGTACGGAGTAGCGCGCAAGTGCGACGCCGCCGCCGTAACGACGATCGCTACGAGCGCCGCGACGTAGGCGAGCCTCAAACGCACGATGCGGGGTTAAACCGGCGGCAGCGTTGCGTGCGGGAGCGGCCGCGGCGGTTCGAACGTCGACGGCGGCAGCGAAGCCGGAAACCGGTAATCGCTCCAAACGATCCGCTCGCGCGCCGGCTTACCGTTCACGACGGCGTTGACTTCGGCAACGACCGGCATCCAATACTTTCCGAAAGCGGCGTACTCGACGTGCGCTCGGCCCTCGGCGTCCGGACCGCGCGTCGTAAACTGCACGTCCCGCGGTAAGTAGGTTCGGCCGTCGATCGTCACGCGATCGACCGGAGCGTCCAGCGTTGCGATGAGGGGTGTCGCCTCGTACTCGTAATCGGCACGCCTGCCGTCTTTGATCGTTCTGAGAAACAGCAGCTCGTACGACGCGGCTTTCGGCGCCAGCCGCGCGATCGCGTACCGGTCGTCGCGGTGCGAGATACGCACGATTTTGCGCACCAGCGCGACGCCGTCGACGGCCAGCGTCTCGTCGCGGACGTCGGAGCCGCTGCGATAGATCACGTGGCGCTGTTCGACGTTACTGTAGCCGGCCTGCGAAACGGTGTACGTAAAGATCACCGCTTTCGGCGCGGTGACGGTGTCGATTGCCAGAGCGTATCGCTGTAAGACGTACTGAGAGTCGAGCTCGGCCGGCCTCGCGCCGAGCGCGACGATCGCCGCCAGCGCGCACAGCAACCGTTTCATCGCGCGAAGACCGCGTCGCGAATTGCCTCGATTGCGGCATCGGCTCCGCCGGCATTCTTCCCGCCGCCCTGCGCCTGCGCGGGCTGACCCCCGCCCTTGCCGCCGACGAGCGGCGCGGCGATTTTTACCAAGTTGCCGGCGTGCACGCCGCCGCGCACGAGATCGTCGCTGGCGCTCACGAGAAGGCTCACGTTACCATCGTCGACGCCCGCCAGGGCGATAACGCCGGACGATAGACGGTTACGAATGGCTTGACTCAAGTGGCGCAGCGCGTCGCCGTTGGCTTCGGGCACCACCGCTCCCACGAAGCTCAGATCGCCCTTTCGCAACGCGCGCTCGACGTACGTTTGCGCGTCGGCCGCGGCCAGACGCGCTTTGAGCTGACCGACCGCAGTTTGCAGGTCGCGAATCTCTCGCTGCAGTTTCGTGACGCGATCGCCTAACTCGTCCGGCGTCGTCGCCAGCGACGACGACAACGCGCCGACGAGTTCGCTTTGACGCGCGACGTGTTCTTCGGCCGCATCGGACACGCACGACTCGATCCGGCGGATGCCGCTGCCGACCGAAAACTCGGAGAGGATCACGAACATGCCCAGCTCGCCCGTCGAATGCGAGTGCGTTCCCCCGCAGAACTCGACCGACGGCCCGGCCTGGACGACGCGAATCTTCTCGCCGTATTTCTCGCCCGCCATCCAAATCGCGCCCGTCTCCCTGGCCTGGTCGAGCGGGAGCACCCGGGTGACGAGGTGCGCGTCGTCGCGAATCATTTCGTTAACGCGATGCGACACCGAACGTTTTTGTTCCGGTGACAGCGCGCCGCCCGGCCAGCGGAAATCGAACCGCATCCGGTCGATGCCGACCCACGACCCCGCTTGAACGACGTCGTCTCCGAGCACGTCTTTGAGCGCGCGCTGCAGAAGATGCGCCGACGTGTGATGCCGCCGAATTTCCCGGCGCCACCAATCGTAAACCGCCGTACGAACGCGCGAGCCGATTCGGATTTCTCCGCCGGTCACTACGCCGACGTGCGCGATCGCATCGCCGATATATTGCGTGTCGCGGACTTCGAACGTTCCGGTCTCGCAGCTGACGATCCCGCGATCGCCGATTTGACCGCCGCGTTCGGCATAAAACGACGAACGATCGAGCACGAGCGTACCGGTTTCACCGGCCGTTAACGCCTCCACCGGCTTGTCGTCGCGCAGAATCGTGACGACGTTGCCTTCGGTTTCGAGGCCGTCGTAGCCGGTGAACTCGCTAGCGATTGCGGGAACTTCGGCGAGACTCACGGCGGCGCGTTTCGAGGCAGCATCGCTGCGCGCGCGCTCCCGCTGCTCTTCCATCAACTGCTCGAACGCCACAGTATCGACGGCGGCACCGTGCTCGCCGGTGATCTCTCGCGTCAGCTCGATCGGGAAGCCGTACGTGTCGTGCAGCATGAAAGCCTCTTCGCCGGTAACGAGGCGCGTGCAGTTGGCGATCGCGTCGTCGATGAGACGATCGAGCATCGCCATACCCCGCTCCAGCGTGCGGTCGAAGGTCTGTTCCTCGGTGCGCAACGCCGACTGAATCCGCGAGACGTCGCGGCGAAGTTCCGGATAGCCGGTTTCGAGAGACTTGACCACGGCCGGGACGAGTTGGGTGAGAAAGCCGTTCGGATAGCCGAGCAGCCTGCCGTTGCGAATCGCGCGGCGGATCAAGAAACGCAGGACGTAACCGCGATCCGTATTCGATGGATAAATGCCGTCGTTAATCAAAAATGTGGCCGCGCGCGCGTGATCGGCAACGATATTCTGGCGTACGCGGCGTTCGTCGGCAGCCAGCGACGACTGACCGGTCGCCGGCAGTGCGGCAATCACGTCCGTGAAGAGGTCGGTGTCGTACATCGACGCGTAGCCGTTGCAGATGGCCAGCATACGTTCGAAGCCGGCACCGGTGTCGATCGCTTTGCGTGGAAGCTCGGTAAGCTTACCGTCGGACGCGCGATTATACTGTTGAAAGACCACGTTCCAGAACTCGACGTAGCGGTCGCCGAGATTCGGCCCGATATCGTCCGGGCCGCTCGCGTGTTGCGGTCCGGTGTCGTAGAACAGCTCCGTGCACGGTCCGCACGGGCCGGTCGGTCCCATCGTCCAAAAGTTGTCTTCGTCGAAGCGCGTGACGCGCGACGGATCGAGGCCGACCTCTTCGGTCCAAACGCGCGCCGCCTCGTCATCGCCGGTGTGGACGGTAACGTACAGCCGCTGCGGATCCAGCCCGAGCACTTTGGTGCTAAATTCCCAGGCGAGCGCGATCGCTTCGCGCTTGTAGTAATCGCCAAAACTGAAGTTGCCGAGCATCTCCAGGAACGTCCCGTGGCGCCCGGTCCGGCCGACGTTTTCGATGTCGCTCTTGGCGCCGGCCACTCGCAGGCAGCGCTGGACCGTCACGGCCGTCGGCGCCGGCGGAGGCTGCTCGCCGAGAAACACCGGCACGAACTGTTCCATCCCGGCAATCGTGAACAGCGTGGTCGACATCTCGTGCGGAATGAGGCTGGCGGGCGGCAGCAGCTTGTGCCCCTTGGAGACGAAAAAATCGATCCACGCCTGCCTGAGTTCTTGGCTTTTCACTTTGAAAGGCGCTCCGCTCCAAGCGGAGCTTGTCCTGAGCTCCGTCGAAGGGCGCCCCCCACTGCGTGGGGCCCCCATCCCATGGGGCGCATAAACATCTCGACTTGGACGCATCCCCCTGGGGCGCCCCAAACCACCTCACTTGGCATCGCTCAGATTTTCCGGGACCACGTCGCGCCTACCTCGCCTACTTTTGTCCGGGGGCCCCGCTGAAGTGGGGGGCGCGCAGCCGGAGGCGGAGCGCCTTTCAAAACGAACGCATCAAGCATGGAACGAAGCTTTGAGCCGTTCCTGATCTCGGCTATCGAGAACGCTAACGACGCCGTGATCGTGTTCGACTACGAGCCGGGCGAGCGGCCGTTTCGCATCCGGTACGTTAATCCGATGTTCGCGCGGCAAACCGGCTACGGCGCCGAGGAAGCGATCGGGCGGAATGCGGATCTGCTCCACGGTCCGGCAACG
>JAFAHZ010000172.1 GCA_019236975.1 Vulcanimicrobiota bacterium
CCGAACACCTGTTCGATAGATGGCGAATCTCCCGGCGGCGTTAACACCTATTGTGCCACGCCGGCGAGCTTACCACAAGATATTGGGGTCCCTCTGCACAGTTCCTTGTGGTCAGCCTGTGGGTATCGCTACAAATCCGGGGATGCCCGGCGGAGAAAAAGGAAGCGAGTGGAGGCCGTGTGGAGAGCTCCGAGGATACCGGGGATAACCCGTGGGAACGCACAGCTTATGCTGGGCCCCGACCGCTACGCGCCGCGCCTTCACGACGTGCCCCACGAAGAGCTCGAAGCTGCCGGCATTCGCGGCTTGATCGTCGATTTGGATAACACGCTGCTGGGCTTTCGCGAGACGGAGCTCGGGCAAGAGCACCTCGATTGGGTCGAACGCGCGCACGACCGCGGCTTTCGAATCGTCATGCTTTCCAATAACTTTTCCCAGCGGGTACGCACCCTAGCCGCGCAGCTCAACGTCTCGTGCATTCCCAACGCGCTCAAACCGCTGCCGTTCGGCTTCTTGCGGGCAAAACGCCGGCTGCAGCTGCGCAGGCGCGAGATCGCCGTCGTGGGCGACCAGCTCTTTACCGACGTCCTCGGCGGCAAAATGTGCGGCCTCTACACAATTCTCACGGAGCCGATCGAAGCCAAGGATTTTGCCATTACGCGGCTCTTCCGGTTCTTCGAACGCATGATGCTGCCGGAACGGCGAACGCCGTGAAACTGGCACTCATCGGCGACCCGGTCGAGCACAGCTGGAGTCCACGGCTCCACCGGCGCTTTCTCGACGAAGCCGATCTCGACGGCAGCTACGTCACGTTGCGCGTGCCGCGCGCAAACGCGGTGACGGTGATCCGCCGAATGCACCTCGACGGCTACGCCGGCTGCAACGTGACGTATCCCCTGAAAGAAGAAGCGCTGCGCGCCTGCGATTCGCTGACGAGCGAAGCGGAGCAGTCGCAGGCGGTCAATACGATTTTTTTCGGTCGCGACGTCGTCGGCACCAATACGGACGGCATCGGCGCGCGCACCGCAATCGAAGCCATGATCGACGAGCCGATTGCGCTCAAACGCGTCGGCGTGCTTGGCTACGGGGCCACGGCGCGCGCCGTATTGGCAGAGCTGCACGATAACGACGCGTACGCATTTGTTTGGGGACGCGATCCCGAACGCGTGCGAGCGGCTTGCGCCCGCTTCGAAGCGGAGCCGTGGCCAAAAGAAAACGTACCGGAAATCGTCGTGAGCACGCTGCCGCCCGGCGTGCGCATCCCGCCCGATTTACTGGCCGATTTGCACGCGCCGGATCTCGTGATGGACGTTAATTATGGCGATCGTGCGACGCTTATGCGTCAGGTCGATCGCGAAGTCGTCGCCGGCGATGCCATGCTCGAAGCTCAAGCGCGCGCGAGTTTTGACTTTTGGCTCGCGCACGTCGAAGGCATCAGCACGGGTTAAGAGGGGGCGAAGCGCAGCCGAAGCGCCAGTTAAGAGGGGACCCCAGCGCCCTTCGACAGGCTCAGGACGCGCGGGGGGCGGCGAAGGCAAGCGAAGCGCAGCCGAAGCGCCAGTTACATCGGAGAGGGAGGGATTCGAACCCTCGAGACGCTTATCACGTCTGCTCGCTTTCCAAGCGAGTGCCTTCAACCGCTCGACCACCTCTCCGCGGGCCCGGCGCACCCCGGGCCCGCTCTTTCCGAGGCCGGTTACGAACTCCTCGGCAATCGGCTTCTTATTGGTGGCGCGCCACGAACAGTGCGTAGTTGTCGCCGACCGTCGCAAGCGGTACGGGCCACGCTTGCGCGAACGTCCACGTCGACGCAGGGCAGGCGTTGTTGAGCGGGCCACCGACGGTGAGCGGCGCACCGCCCGCAGTTAGGTCGTAGGCGACGATATACAGCGCTCCCGATACCACCGGTGACGGCGACGGGGTCTCAACGGTGTGCGGACGCATCGCAAGGTGCGGACACGGCGCGCACTGCGCCCCGAGCGTCTGCGGCGAGCTGCCGCTCCAGTTGAACGAAAACTGCGACGTAGCATTAAACGCGGGCGCGCTCGTCGGGTTGAGATTGCCGCAGGTCGCGCTGACCAGCGTGAAGGTTGTGCCGTCGAAGCTCAGCGGTGCTAGCGGCGTGTAGGCAGACGGCGGGAACGTTGGGACGGGCGTGGGCGTCGGTGTCGGCGGCGGCGTCGGCGGAGCCGTGGGCGGCGGCGACGCCGTGGAGCCGAACGTCCATAGCGCCACGACGTAAAACACGTACGACGCGTTCCGCTGGAGCGTCAGTCCGGGTGAAAGCGGGGCAAAACTCCACGGCGTCGACGACGGATTTACCGGGCCGCCGATCAAGCCGACCAGGTCGTCAAAATCGTGCGGACGCTTCTCGAAACGTTTGCCGACGTGGTCGGGCGCCCACCACGGAACGCGGACGCCGACGATGTACAGCTGATAGCTTCCGTCGGGTTCTCTCCACCACGACGGTGAGCGCCTGTTCTTGAAAGGATCCCCGTGCCAGCCCTCAGCGTTGCTCGCGCATTGCGGTGAGAGCACGACCGGCGCCGATAGCGTCAGTTGAGCGTTAGACGGCGCGACGTAAGCGGGAGCGTCAAACGGATCCCAGCAAGGGCTCGGAACGAGCGAAAAGGTCGAACCGTTGTACGACAGCGGCGCGACAACGCGCGGGAAGCACCAGAAGCAAATGCGCGGCGGCGGCGCCGGACTTGGAGTCGGCGTCGCAACGGATAGGGGGCGAATCCCATGACCTGCCGGCGCGCTCGCGCCGGGCGAAAGAAACGGAGATCCGCTTTGGCCGCCGCTGCAACCCGACGCAACGCCAACGGCAACACAGAAGAGGACGAAGAGTATCGTCTTTTTCATTCAAGCTCCCAAGGCCACACTTGCCTGCCGTCAGTATACAGGAGCAACCCGGCCGTCGCCCACC
>JAFAHZ010000009.1 GCA_019236975.1 Vulcanimicrobiota bacterium
AGAGCTCGGCCATTTGCAGCTGCTGCTCGCCCGTCAGCGGCACGCCGTTGAGCACCGTTAATTCGTTGACGCACCCCGTGGGCGTGCCTTCCATGCTCGCCCCGTTGTCGCCGAACACCCAGATGACGAGCGTGTCGTCGAGCATCCCCATCTGGTCGATCGCGTCGATGACGCGCCCGACGTTCCAATCGGCGTTCTCTTGATAACCGGCATACACTTCCATCTGGCGCGAATAGAGCGCCCGTTGGTCAGCCGGGAGTGAATCCCAAGCCGGGAACTCCTTGGCGCGCGGCGTCAGCTGCGCGTCGGGCGGAATGACGCCGAGTTTCTTCTGCCGCGCGAACGTCTCTTCGCGCAGCTTGTCCCAGCCTTGGTCGAATTTGCCTTTGTACTTGTCGGCCCACTTGCTGGCGACGTGATGCGGCGCGTGGCTGCTGCCGGTGGAGAAGTAAATGAAGAACGGCTTTTCGGGACTGGTCGACTTCTGCCCACGAATCCACTCGATCGCCTTGTCCGCCATGGCGTCCGGGAAGTAGAAGTCCTTCTGCATCTGTGAGCCGACGCCGGTATAGGTGTTGTTCTCGGTGATGACCGTTTCGTACTGGCTCGCTTCACCGCCGATAAAGCCCCAATAGTAATCGAAGCCGAGCCCGCTTGGCCAGCGATCGAATGGTCCCGCGACGCCTTGCTGGTCGACCGGGGACATGTGCCATTTCCCGAAAGCGGCCGTGCTGTAGCCGTTGTCGCGCAGGATGCGTGCCCCGGAAGCCGCGGCCTTCGGCCAGAGCGCGTTGTATCCGGGGAAGCCGCTCCCGAGCTCGGCGATCGAGCCGAAACCGACGGCATGATGGTTTCGCCCGGAGAGCAATGCTGCGCGACAGGGCGAGCACAGCGCCGTGACGTGATGACGGTTGTAGCGTAGCCCGCTCTGTGCGACCTTTCCGAAGGTCGGCGTGTCGACCGGGCCGCCGAACGTTGACGGATTCCCGAAGCCCGCGTCGTCGATCAGAACCAGCAACACGTTCGGTGCTCCCTCGGGGGCGGCGACCGGCGACGGAAAATCCGGTTTCGATCCGCCGAGCGTGTGATTCGCGACACCCTCGAACGGAGGGTCCGGAATCGGCAGGACCGTGCGATCGATTGCGGGTTTCCCGTTGGGGCTGGGCATGATTGTTCTCCTCGCCGGATACCGGCCAAACCAAAAATCGCCGAACCTGCGGGGTTGGCGTGATGGTAGTTTACTGCTCGCGGCTCGTCGTTTCTATCCGAAAAACGCAGCTTGCATCCGCCATTCCGACCCCTTAAGATACTCGCGTATGATTGGCGCAACGGTCGACGACATGGTTCGGATCGAGGGCGGAACGTTCCGTCTGGGCTCCGACCGGTTCTATCCTGAGGAGGCGCCGGTGCGGGAGGTCGCCGTCGACGGGTTCTGGATCGACGCGCGCGCCGTAACGAACGCGGACTTCTCGAAGTTCGTCCGCACGACCGGCTATGTCACGATCGCCGAGCGTCCCTTAAATCCCGCCGACTATCCCGGCGCTCCGCCCGAGAATCTCGTTCCCGGCGCCCTCGTGTTCCACATGACCGCAGGTCCGGTCGATCTGCGCGACTACACGCAGTGGTGGTCATGGACGCCGGGCGCATGCTGGAAACATCCGGAGGGTCCCGGTAGCTCGGTCGACTCGCGGCCGGACCATCCCGTCGTGCACGTCGCGTACGAAGACGTCGAGAGCTATGCGCGCTGGGCCGGAAAACGTCTGCCCACCGAGGCCGAATGGGAGTTTGCGGCGCGCGGCGGCCTCGACGGCAAAGATTTCGTGTGGGGCGACGAGATGGAGCCCGGAGGAAAACCGGCGGCCAACACGTGGCAGGGCGAGTTCCCCTACAAAAGCACGGCGCGGCATGGGCCGCGCACGATGCCGGTCGGAAGCTTCGCGCCGAACGGTTTCGGCCTCTACGACGTGGCCGGCAACGTGTGGGAATGGACCAGCGATTGGTTTGTCAGCGAAGCAAGCGTCGTCGCTTCGCCCTGTTGCGCGGGCGATGCGCGGGAGCGCAGCTACGATCCCTGTCAGCCGAACGTCCGCATCCCGCGCAAGGTGCTCAAGGGTGGGTCGTTTCTCTGTTCTCCGAGCTACTGTCTACGCTTTCGCCCGGCCGCACGCTCGCCGCAGATGATCGACACCGGCATGTCGCACGTCGGCTTTCGCTGCGTGCGGGATTAGCGATCATAGATCTCAGGAGAGTCGACCGGTTCGTCGACGTGGCGTCGGTGGTGCTGATCTCCGTCGCGGCCGTGCTGACGGCGGTGTGCGGCTACCAGTCCGGACGCTGGAGCGGCCACCAGGCGATGTACTACAACGTTGCGAACGCCGACCGGATCCGGGCTTCGGAGGAAGACGATCGAGCCAACGTGCTGACGGCCGTCGACGTTGCGCTGTTTCTCCAGTACGTCGATGCGGTCGATGCGGGCAATGCGCCGAAGGCGCAATTTATCTACGCACGCCTGCGCCCCGAGATGAAGACGGCGATGGAGGCGTGGCTCGCCACCAAACCACGGCTTAATCCCAAAGCGCCCTCGTCCCCGTTCGTGATGCGCCAGTACTCGTTGGCGACCAAGGCCGAGGCCAAGCGCCTGGACGCCGTGGGCGGCGCGAATTTCAGCCAGGCGCAAGAGGCGAACCGGCACGCCGACGATTTTTTGCTTTTGACCGTGATCTTTGCGGGCGTCTCGTTCCTGGGAGGAATCAGCACGAAAATGGTCTACCCGCGGCACGCGATCCTGGTCAGCATCGGCGTCATCGGCCTCATCTACGGCGCAGTACGTCTCGTGGAGCTTCCGTTTCTGTGAGGCGTGCAATTCCCGGATAGACGGCAGCGAGATCGGGTGCTACGCTAGCGTTTCATGACGCCGCTGATCCTCTCGAAGTTCGGCTTTAGCACGCTTACTCTGGTCGACTACATCTCGCTCATCGCGGCCACCACGAACGCCTTCAACGGAGCCCTCCTCGCCCGGCGCCCCGACCACTACAAGCACTTCACGGTCGCGGGGATCATCATCCTGGCGTATGCGGGCGGCATCGGCGGCGGCATCGTGCGCGACGTGCTCGTCAACCGGATTCCGTCTCCACTGATCAACCCGTGGTACCTGATCCTGTGCACGATCGCCGCCGCCGCGGCGCTCGGGATCGACTATTACAGCGAGCAACGATTTAAGGACGGCCTCTTCCAGTTCATGACGGCGTTCTCGCTGCCGTGGTACGCAATCGTCGGCGCGCAGGCTGCGCTGTCGGTCCATCTCGGATATGCGGCGGCCGTGCTCATCGGCATAATCGCCACGACCGCGGGGCGCTGGATCATCGATGTTGCGTGCAACGTCATTCCGAAGCAGCTGGTGCGCGGCGAGTTCTTCGTGACGGCCGCCGCCCTGACGGGCATCGCGTACGTCGTATGCAACGCGGCGCTGGGCTGGTCGGTCGCGGTTTCGACGGTCATCGCGTTCGTCGTCGGCTTCGGCTTCCGCCTGGCTTCACAAGCGTTGGGCTGGGAAGAATGGGAGCCCTGGGAGCCCGCATCGCTCACCGAAGGGGAGAAGGAGCGCAAGAAGCTTGGCGAAGGGCTACGCGCGGAGCTCGGCACCCGCGAACTTAATCGGCCTTAAGCGGGAAGCTATGCTTTGATCCTACCAAATTTCAGATAAGGCGTGTTGACTCGCGTTCGGCGACGTTGGTCGGAAAGCCGCGTCTAAGGAAAGGGCAGCCACGCCCCAGGCGATTGCGTATTTGGAGACTTTTACTATAGGAGACGCTATGTCAACCAACGGTAACGCAGGGGCCCGAAGAACTACGAAATCGCTGGAATCACTGCCGCCGCGTCCTGCGCCTTCCGGCAGCATCGCCGGCCCGACGATTGCCGAGTCGGTGTACGCTCCGAAGCCCCCGCCGAAATTGCTACCCGACGGCGCACCAAACATCTTAATCATCTTAATCGACGACGCGGGACCGGCGGTGCCCTCGACGTTCGGAGGCGAAGTTACAACCAAGACGCTCGATAAGATTGCCGGCGAGGGGATTACGTACAACCGTTTCCATACGACGGCGATGTGTTCGCCGACACGCGCGTCGCTTTTGACCGGCCGGAACCATCATCGGGTTGGTAACGGTCAGATCGCCGAGCTCGCCAACGATTGGGACGGGTATTCAGGACGTATCCCCAGGAGCAGCGCGCTGGCTGCGGAGGTGCTGCGCGATTACGGCTACTGCACGGCGGCCTTTGGAAAGTGGCATAATACCCCGGCCGTCGAAACGACCGCCGCCGGTCCGTTCGAGAATTGGCCGAGCGAGCGTGGATTCGAGTACTTCTACGGGTTCCTCGCAGGCGAGGCGTCGCAGTGGGAGCCGAATCTCGTGCGAAACACGACCTCGGTCCTTCCGCCGAAGACGCCCGAAGAGGGCTATCACTTCAGCGTGGACATCGCCGATGACGCAATCGCGTGGCTGCGCCGACATCACGCGTTTCGTCCGGACAAGCCGTTCTTCATGTACTGGGCGAGCGGCGCCACTCACGCTCCCCATCACATCTTCAAAGAATGGGCCGACAAGTATAAAGGCAAGTTCGACGACGGCTGGGATGCCTATCGCGAACGCGTCTTCGCGCGCGCAAAAGAGAAGGGTTGGATTCCGCAAAGCGCCCAGCTTACGCCGCGTCACCCGACGATGGCGTCTTGGGAAAGCATTCCCGAGAACGAAAAGCCGTTCCAACGCCGGCTCATGGAGGTCGCCGCAGGCTTCGGCGAGCACGTCGACGTCCAAGCCGGCCGCGTCGTCGATGAGATCGAACGCCTCGGTTATGGCGACAACACGCTCGTCTTTTATATTTGGGGCGACAACGGTTCGTCGGCAGAGGGGCAGGACGGAACAGTGAGCGAGCTGCTTAC
>JAFAHZ010000035.1 GCA_019236975.1 Vulcanimicrobiota bacterium
CCTTAAAATGGTCGATGATACGTTCGACGCCGGCCGTCGTCACCGAAAATACGGTGCCGCAGCCGTCGTGCATAAAGCAGCCGGTTCCGCCGCCGCCGAAAAACGTCGTTCCTTCGAGCACGTTGCCCACGGCAACCAGGTTCGACCATGGGTTGGAGCCGTCGTTACCTTCAGCAAACGCATAGAGCACGCGCTCCTTGCCCGTCAGGCTGACTTCGAAAACGGTACCGCGGTTGCGGCGGCCGCCTTGGTATGTCGTGCCGTAGAGCCTGCCGTTGGCATACGTAAGACTCGCCACCGGATACGCACCGTCGCTTCCGCCTTTGAACGCATAGACTGTGCGCTGCCGTCCGGACGTATCGACCTCGAACACGATCCCGCATCCGCCGTAGCAGCCGTTCTTCCCGCCATAAGCGGTCGTGCCGTACAGCTTGCCGGCGACTTGAATGAGCCCCGCTTGCGGGGTTGCGCCGTCGGCGCCGCCGTTGAAGCGGTACAGCACGCGCTCTTTTCCCGACGTCGTGACCGAAAAAATCGTCCCGCAGCCTTTACCGTAATAACGGTAATGACACTTCGCGCCGCCGCCGCTCGTCGTATCGCCGTAGAGCACGCCGTTGACCGCGATCAGCGTGGTGTACGGATTGCCGCCGTCGCTGCCGCCTTTGAAGCTGTAGAGAATGCGCTCTTGTCCCGAGGCCGTCACCCCGAAGACGGTTCCGGCGCCGCGTGCGCCACCGAAAAACGTCGTTCCGTACAACTGGCCGTCGAGCGCGATGAGTCCGGCCTCCGGGTTCGCGCCGTCGGTGCCTCCGGCGAAGCGGTACAGTACCTTATATCCGAGCGCACGCGGATGGCCGGCGCTGTCGTTCGTCCCGCTTGCGGGAACGAATGCCGGTGCGCCGCCCGGATGCGAGCAGCTCGTCAAAGCAATGCCGAGCAGGATGAAGCGCAAGAACCTCACGACGCGCGCGTTTTTCCACGCCGTGCCGCACCCCCTTCCCCGGCGGGGAGGCTCTGTGGCGCAAATCGAAAGCCCGGGCCGATGACGGATTGCGAAACGATCGGTGCCGCCGTTTGCAGCATTGGGGGCGTGGCCGAATGCGCAACCGTTCCGGCGCCGGCCGGCGACGGCGGCGCGCCGGCAACGTGCTACGTGGTCGCCGGCGAGAACGCCGGCGGCGACGTGGCGTCCGACGAGCGCGCACAAAAAGAAAACTGGCGCCGCGTGTACGACAACGTCTACGAATCGATACGGGGATCGGGCGCGGAGATCGACCGCAAGGTCTGGCGCAGTTCCCTGGCCGGTCACGCCTTCGACGACGACCAGCTGCGCAGCATCTTCGAGGCGCGTTGCGCGGTTCTCGCGAAGTGCCGGCCTCAGCGGGTGCTCGACGTGGGCTGCGGAACCGCCGCCTTTATCGACGCGGTCAAAGACACGTGCGCGTACTACTGCGGCACCGACTTCTCCGAATCGGCAATCGACGCCGCACGAAAACGCGTCGCCGCCGCTTCGCGGGCCGAGAGCGCGTTTTTCGTTCGGGAAGCCGAGGATTTCGACGGCCTCGGCAGCGGCTACGACATGGTGCTCGTGAACTCGGTGATCCAGCATCTGCCCAGCGAAGCCGCGCTGCGGCGCCTGTTGACGGCAGCGGTCGCCGCGTGCGCCGACGACGGCATCGTCTTCGTTGGCGACGTACGGAACAGCTGGCTCCAAGCCGCCTACGAACTCGAAGCGCTACGCTCGCGCGGCACGAGCTTTGCAACGCAGCACGAGCTTCGCAACCGGCTGCTGACCGGCGTCGAGCGCGAAGAAGAGATGCTCGTTGCGCCGCAATACTTTCCGCTGACGCTGCACGGCGTGTCGCGCGTGCGCGGCATCAGCGCGCGGCTCGTCGAAAGCCCGTACCTCAACGAGCTCACGCAGTTTCGCTACGACGTGACCATTGAAGTGGGAGCGTCCGGCAACCCTGCGAGCGGGCGCGGCGCGACGATCGTCGAGGGCATCGCCAATGCGCGCGTGGCGCAGTGGGCGGAGGAGGCGCGCTCCTTGCTGCGGCCCAAGGCGCCCCTTCCACCGCCAGCCATTGAATGGAACGCCGGAAAGCCGGAAGCGGCATCGCGAACGTGTTGGCTGCGCTGCGACGAGCTCGGAACGTTCGATGCGATGACCTATCGCGACGGCGCGACGGTTCCGACCGACGACGTACTGCTCGGCATCGACCGCATCGACGCCTCGGCTCCGGCCGATCTGGTGCGCGATCCCATGATCGTTGCCAACCGCCGCGCGATCGTGCGAAAAGCGAAAGCCGCCGCACGCATTGCAGCCCCGAGTCTGGCGGTCGACGTCTTTGCCGTCGATCGCATTCCTCGCGACGGTGAAGACCCAGCGTTCGCCGCGCTGCGAACGATGACGAAGCGCTCCGAAGCGCAGGTACGCTAAAAGGCTTTGTACACGATGTGCGGCGCCGGCGCGTTGAGCAGCACCGCCGTCGAAACGACGATCGTCGCCAGCGCCGCGTACCACGCCTGCCGAACGTAGGGCGGCGCCGCAATCGCGCGCGCGAGTGCGACGCCGGCATTCAGCCGCACCAGCCCGTACGACGCCGCAGTAACGAGCACGAGAGCGACCGCTGCACCGGCGAGCGTTGCGACGCCGAAGCGCGCGGCGAGATCCGCGAGCTGCTGCCAGCTCATCCACGAGAAGGTTAGCGTTACGGCAAACCAGAGGTACGTCAGTCCGTTGGACAGCGCCTCGAAGAGGGCGCCGGAACACAACGCCTGATACTGCGTGCGGCCATAACGGCGAACCATCGTCAATTCGAACAGCTTGTTGAGGCTGACACCGCCGCCGCAGAGAACGCCCAAGATGAAAAACATCACCGTCTGGCCGTGCCAGACGCCGACTAAGAAAAACGTTACGAAATACGCGACGACGCCGAGCAGCAAGTCGGCCCCGCGCTGCGGGAACCGCCGCATCAGCCCGAGCAGCAGCGGCGAGTAGACGTACGTCTTGAACCAGTTCGACAGCGACATATGCCAGCGGCCCCAGAACTCGATGCAGCCGCGCGACGCGAACGGCCGGTTGAAGTTTTCCGGCAGCTCCAAACGGAGAAAGCGAGCCGCCCCGATGACGGCATCGGTGTAGCCGGAAAAGTTGACGTAGAGGTAGATCGGGTAGATCGCCAAGATGAGGACGGCATCTGCAATCGACGCAAGCGGCGACAGCGTCGAGGCGGCGGCTGCGACGGCGCGTTCCTGCGCGTAGAACAGGGCCGGCGACAGGACGGTGACTTTAAAGAAGCCGGTGACGATGCGCTCGACGGCGCGCGCCGCAATCGGCGCATCCAGCGGCGCGGGCGCTTCGACTTCGTTGCGCAAAAACTGCGGGTACATTTGAATCGGACCGGCAACGAAGCTGGTAAAGTTGATCGTGTAATTCAGGTACGCGGCGACGCCGACGTGTCCCGGCAGCACGCCGCCGTACGCGTCGACCACCAAACTCACGACGCGAAAGAACGCGTACGACAG
>JAFAHZ010000074.1 GCA_019236975.1 Vulcanimicrobiota bacterium
CTGATGCGGTGCGCGATCCTTCCGAATCGCCGCATCGATCCACGGCCATACGAGCAGAAGGCCGAAGAGTATCGACGGCAGCAGCACTCCGGGCCAGAACGGCGACCCCACCGTGCGGCCCCAAATATGCAGCGCGAACGGGGGGCCGAGCCGCAGTGCGCCTTCGAGCCATCCCAGGTACCAATCCGGCTGTGCGGGACTGAGAATTTTCCACGGTTCGTACGGGCCGTACGACCAGATCGGATTGATCTGAACGAGCGCACCTAGGGCGCACGCAACCGCGATGACGGCCGCGAAGAGCGCCAGCGACTTTGCCGCGTAGCGCCAGATCAAAGGCGATCCGACGACGTTGCGCTCGGTGCGTCCCGGGCCGGGAAACTGAGCGTGCTTTTGGCGCCACACCATGGCCAGATGCGCGGCGATCAGCGTCGCGATCGCCGCCGGCACGACGTACACGTGCACGACGAAGAGCCGCGGCAGCATCTGCTCCGACGGAAAGTTGCCTCCCAAGAGTAAGAACGAAAGCCACGTTCCCGCGAACGGAACCGACAGAGCGACGGAATCGGCGATGCGCAAGCCGGTGCCGCTGAGCAAGTCGTCGGGCAGCGAGTAGCCGGTGAATCCTTCAAAGGTTGCGAGCCCGAACAACAGCACGCCGGCGATCCAGTTGAGTTCGCGCGGCTTGCGAAACGCGCCCGTAAAAAAGACGCGCGCCATGTGGGTGACGATCCCAGCAAGAAAAATCAGGGCCGTCCAATGATGAATCTGCCGGATCAGCAAGCCGCCGTTGACGTCGAAGCTCAGCCGCAAGACGGAATCGTAGGCACGCGAAACCTGCGTGCCGCTCAGAAGAGCATAACTCCCGGCGTACGGTGCCTTCGACGCACTCGGATCGAAAAAGAACGCGAGAAACGTGCCGGTCGCAATCAAGACGATGAAGGCGTACAGGTTGATTTCGCCGAGCATGAACGACCAGTGATCGGGAAAGGCTTTGCGCAGCGCGCGCGAGACGAAGTGTGCCGACCCGAGTCGCTCGTCTACCCACAAAGCCGCGCGATCGACGAGCACCGTTACCCGCGCTCCCAAAAGCTCGGGCCGACCGGCTGCGGAAAGTCTCCCGTCGCGCGAAGAATGCCGTCGTCGCCGATTTCAATAGGCAATCGGGGAAGTGCGTGATCCGCGGGTCCTGCCAGCACCTTGCCTTCTTGCATGACGTCGAAGACGGATTGATGGCACGGGCACATGAGTTCGCGCGCGGACGCTCGATAGAGCGCGACCGGACAACCCGCATGCGTGCACACCCGCGAGTAAACGAGATACCCTTGCGTTTCGGGCACGTCGCCGGCCGGAACTCGAACGAGGGTCGCTTGCGACATCGCGTCGCCGACCGCGTCTTGCGGAAACACTACGACGTCCGAATCGACGTTCAGGTCGTCAGCACGAACCGGCGTCCCGTCCGGACGTACCAGCGGGATGCCGCTCTTCCATTTGGTGTGGAAAAGCGTGTCGTCCGGGCGCGGTCCGAGCGATCGAATCGGAACCAGCAGTGCGAGTCCGAAGGATCCCAACGCCGCGCCGAGCATGCCGAACAGCCAGAACGGGCGCGATACGCGAGCGGCGTCCTCACGCAACTCCCCGCTTTCGGCAGCACGTTCGTGCGACGGTGACGGATACTCGTCGATGCGATCTTCGACGCGTTCTGCCGTCAGTATCCCAAACGCCCAAGCTAGGGCCGCCGCGCAGAGTCCGAGCGCCGCACCGGCAAGCGATAGGCCTTCCCACAGACGGCCGCCGTCGCGGGCGTAGGCGACGATGAAGCTCGCGCTGCAGACGATCGTGACGGCCAGTGAGGCCGCAACGGTTTCCGTCTGCCGCTTCATCGGACGAAATAAATCGTCGCCCAAATCCCGAGCCAGACGACGAAGACGAAGTGCCAATAGTACGTCATCGCTTCCGCACCGGCGCGGTGATTGGCTTGCAGCGCCGGGCTGCGCATCCCCGCCGCCAGCGCGGCGAGAATTCCGATGCCTGCGATAACGTGCAGCAGATGGAAGCCGGTCATCGCGTAATAGATCGAGCCGTACGCGTTAGTCGAGATCCAAAACGTGTCGGTCGCGTAGCCGTGCACCGCGATTGCGACGAAGCAGAGCGCAGCGACGATTGCCGTTGCGGTCCACCGGCGCGCCGCGAGAAATTTGCGCCGATCCATCGCGCGCGTCGCCAGCATCATGACGGCGCTGGCTAGGAAGAGCAGCAAGGTTCCGGCGCTTGCTTCGACCGGCCTAAGGTGCACCGACGCGGGCGGCCAGGCGATGCGGTTCGCGCGCAAGTCGTAATATGCCGCGAACAGCGCCGCAAAAAACATCAGTTCCGATGCGAGGAACAGCACGACGCCCAGCACGAGTGTGTGGGCGCGCAGCGGCAACGGCGCAACCGAGCGAGTGCTGCCATTCGCGATGCCGTTCATAACAGGGTCGTACCCGAGCGTGCGGTTCCTCACGCGGCGCCATGGGTAACTCGTTGACGAGATGAGATGGCTGTTCGATCCGGCGTCGCAGCAAGGCGTCGCGATGCGAGCCGATTGGTACGTCTTCGTGGCTGCGGGCATCGCGGTCGGGCTCTTCGTGTACGCCGCCATTTTTTGGTGTTTGATCGCTTACCGCCGGCGCACGGGCCGCGAGCCGGCCGCCTTCAAGAACAATCCGCCGCTCGAAATAACCTATGCCGCTATTCCGTTTCTGCTCGTGTTGGCGCTCTTCGCCGTAACGTTCGCCATCGAGATGCCGATCGACGAGGCGGCGGCAAGCCCCCAGCAGCGTATCTCGGCGACGGCGTTTCGCTGGTCGTGGCAGTTCGATTACGGGGGCGGCGTCGTTTCTTCGGGTACGACGATGCAGCCGCCGGCGTTATACCTTCCGCTGGGGCGTACGACCGAAATCGCGTTACGAAGCGCGGACGTGACGCACTCGTTTTGGGTGCCGGCGTTTCTCTTTAAGCGCGACGCCATTCCCGGGATGACCAACGTGTTCGACGTCACGCCTCGGCACGCCGGGACGTATTTGAGCCGCTGCGCGCAGTTCTGCGGCCTCGAGCACGGTCTGATGACCTTTTACGTCAAGGTCGTTCCGGCCGCCGCTTTCGACCGGTACTTGTCGTCGGGAGGAACGCAAAAGCCGTGATCGAGTGGCTGACGGCGACGAACCACAAGAAGATCGGGATTCTCTACATCGTCTCGACGCTGGCGTTCTTCGTCGTTGCGAGCCTGCTGGCAGGCTTGATCCGCGCGCAGCTGGCGCGCCCGGAAAACACGTTACTCGACGCACATCAGTACAATCAGGTTTTTACGCTGCACGGAACTGCGATGATCTTTCTCGTCATCGCACCCTTCGGTATCGGGCTCGCCAACTATTTGGTGCCGCTGCAGATCGGTGCGCCCGATATGGCCTTTCCGCGGCTCAACGCAATCGGCGTGTGGCTCTTTATTCTCGGCGGTCTGACGGTCTTTGCCGGTCTGGCAGCGTACGGCGGCGCGGCCGCGGCGGGCTGGACGGCGTACGCACCCCTCTCCGAGCTTACCGAAGGCACCGGCGCCGGCCAGGATCTCTGGTTCGTCGGGTTATTGCTCGTGAGCGTCTCGACGATCCTTACCTCCATCAACTTGCTCGTGACGATTTTTCTTTTTCGGGCCCCGGGGATGACGATGTGGCGGATTCCGATCTTTACGTGGGAGATCGCCGCGACCGCCGTGCTCGTGCTGATGGCTTTCCCGCCGCTAGCCGCGGTATTCGCGATGGTCCTTATCGACCGCCACTTGGGCGGGCATTTCTTCGACCCGGCGTACGGCGGTAACCCAATACTCTACCAGCATTTGTTCTGGTTTTTCGGGCATCCGGAAGTCTACGTCATGATTCTGCCGTACTTCGGTATCGTTACGGAGATCGTGGCGACGTTTTCGCGCAAGCCCGTCTTTGGCTACGTCGGCATGGTTCTGTCGGCGTTTGCCATTGCCGGCCTTTCGCTGGGCGTTTGGGCACACCACATGTTCACGACGGGTGCGGTGAGCAATCCGTTCTTTGCCGCCGTCTCGTTCCTCATTGCCATTCCCACCGGCGTTAAATTCGTCAACTGGATCGGAACGATGTGGAAGGGCTCCATCGAGCTGTCGACCGCCATGCTCTTTTGCATCGGTTTCATGCTCAACTTTCTCATCGGCGGGATTACCGGGGTGATGATCGCATCGCCGCCGATCGATTACGCCGCCCACGACACGTATTTCATCGTGCAGCATTTCCACTACACGATTGGCGGCGGCAGCATGTTCGCGCTTTTTGGAGCGCTGTTCTTCTGGTTTCCAAAAATCTTCGGCGTACGGCTCGACGAGCGTATGGGGAAATGGACGTTCGCGCTCCTCTTCGCCGGTTTTAACGCCACCTTTTTGCCGATGGCTTTCATGGGGCTCGAGGGTATGGCGAGACGCGTCTACACGTATCCGCCCATCGGGCATCTGGCGCTGCTCAACGGTATCGCAAGCTTCGGTGCGCTCGTCATGGGCGTTGGTACCGCGCTGTTCTTCATCAACGTCGTGGCCGCGGTGCGCCGCCGCGTACCGGTGCCGCCCAATCCCTGGGACGGATACTCGCTGGAATGGCTGACCGCGTCGCCGCCGCCCGAGTTCAACTTCCACGAGCTGCCGCCGATTCGCAGCCGTATTCCGGCGTGGGATCGATGAAGACGTTCGTCGGACTCTTCGCCGCCTCGGCGCTCTTCGGCATCGCCCTTGCCGTTGCGTATTGGTTCGTCGCGCACGAAGAAGCCACCGGAGCGGCACTTCTGGGGTGTATGGCCGCGGCGCTGGTGTTTACGGCGGGCTACGCAGTGGTCGCCGAACGCAGCGCCGATCTCGACGGCGACGATCCAAACGAGCCGCTCGAACGCGTGGCGGGTGAAGAGCTGGGCATCTTCACGACCCGTAGTGCTTGGCCGATTCTCGTTGCGTCGTGCTCGCTATTGACGCTCGCCGGAACGCTGTGGTCGCCGGCGCTCGCAGTCGCCGCGGGGATTGCCTTGATTCTCTGCTGTTGGCGCCTGGGAGCCGAAAGCGCCCGCGTTTAGGTCGGCGCGCGGGCGGCGCGCATTCGATGATACGCGGCCCGCGCCAGCAGAATCAGCGCGATGGTAAACGCTACGGCGAGCAGCGCCGCCGCAAACGGCGCGACGAACGCGATAATCAGCGAGCCGATCGCTCCGGCGTCCTCGACGACGCTAACGAACGGATTGCCGGCGCCGCCGGTCGTCATCGTCGACGCACCGCGCACCGACGCGATCGCTGCATGAATTCCTAACGCGTTGAGGGCACCGAGCACCATGAGCCCGATCAAGAGCTCGTGCGATTGCGCGTGGACCGATCCCCCGACGAGGATCGCGCCGGCCGCCGGTTTGCCGGCGATCTGTACGAAGTGCACGGCGTGGTCGAGCACCGGAACTTTGTCGGCCAGCAGCTCGACTACCGCCACGCCGATGAGAATCCACATCGCAGTCGCCGAACCCAGCCAAACGAACCCCGCCGGCGGATGCATCCAGTGCAGGTGCGCGGCTACCGCTACCGCTGCCAACGCAAGCAAGGAGCGAACGCCGGCGGTCGTCGTCAGTGCGTAGGCAAATGCGTATTGAGCGGCGGCATCCATACGTCCGGCTCATTATACCAGGGCCCGGCGGGGGCCGCTAGGAAAACAGCGGCCCGTATGTCGTTCGTTTACAGCATGTACCGGGTCGGCAAAATGGTGCCGCCCAAGCGCCAAATCCTCAAAGACATCTCGCTGAGCTTCTTTCCCGGCGCCAAGATCGGCATTCTGGGCCTCAACGGCGCCGGTAAGTCGACCGTGCTGCGCATCATGGCCGGCGTCGATACGGAGATCGACGGCGAAGCTAAGCCGATGCCGGGCATCACGATCGGTTACTTGGAGCAAGAACCGAAACTCGATCCGGAAAAAACGGTCCGCGAAACCGTCGAAGAAGGCTTATCGTCGCTCTTCGCCGCGCGCAAGCGGCTCGACGAGGTCTTCGCTGCGTACGGCGAACCGGACGCCGATTTCGAAAAACTGGCCGACGAACAGGCAAAACTCGAAGCGATTCTGTTTGCCGAAGGCGCCGACGATTTGGAGGCGCAGCTCGAAATTGCGGCCGACGCGCTGCGGCTTCCGCCGTGGGATGCCAAAGTCGGCGCGCTCTCGGGCGGCGAAAAGCGCCGCGTCGCCTTGTGCCGGTTGCTGCTTTCCAAACCCGACATGCTGCTGCTCGACGAACCTACCAACCATCTCGACGCCGAAAGCGTCGAGTGGCTGGAGCAGTTCTTGGCGCGTTTTCCCGGCACCGTCGTCGCCGTTACCCACGACCGCTACTTCCTGGACAACGCGGCGGAATGGATTCTCGAGCTCGATCGCGGCCGCGGCATTCCGTGGAAGGGCAACTACAGCTCGTGGCTCGATCAGAAGCAGGCACGGCTGGCACAAGAAGAAGCTTCCGAAACGGCGCGTCAGAAAGCGCTCAAACGCGAGCTGGAGTGGGTGCGCGCCGGCGCTAAAGGACGGCAAGCAAAGAGCAAGAGCCGTATCGCGCGATTCGAAGAGCTCTCGAGCTACGAGTATCAGCGGCGCAACGAAACCAACGAAATCTTCATTCCGGTCGCGGAGCGGCTCGGCGACAAGGTGATCGAGCTGCGCAACGTCGGTAAAGCGTTCGGCGACCGGCTGTTGATGGAAAACGTGTCGCTGGTCGTTCCGCCCGGCGCTATCGTCGGGATCATCGGCCCTAATGGAGCCGGAAAGACGACGCTGTTTCGCATGATCTCCGGCAAGGAGAAACCGGACACGGGCGAGATCGTCGTCGGCCCGAGCGTCAAGCTCGCCGTCGTCGAGCAAAGCCGCGAGGGTCTCGGAAAGAAAACCGTCTTCGACGAAGTCGGCGGCGGCCTCGACCTGGTGAAGGTCGGCAAGTTCGAGATGCCGGCGCGCGCGTATTTGGGCCGTTTTAACTTCAAGGGCGCCGACCAGCAGAAGCCGGTGGACGCGCTCTCGGGTGGCGAGCGAGGCCGTCTGCACCTTGCCAAAGCGCTGCTCGGCGGCGCCAACGTATTGCTGCTGGACGAGCCGAACAACGATCTGGACGTCGAAACGATGCGAGCGCTGGAAGACGCGCTTGCAGAGTTTGCCGGCACCGTGCTCGTGACGAGTCACGACCGCTGGTTCCTCGACCGCATCGCCACGCACATCCTCGCCTTCGAAGGCGAATCGCAAGTGACGTTTTTCGAAGGAAACTACCAAGAGTACGAAGCCGACAAGCGCAAGCGGCTCGGCGAGGAAGCCGC
>JAFAHZ010000189.1 GCA_019236975.1 Vulcanimicrobiota bacterium
AGAGTTCGATCGCGCGAAGGCGGCGTCGTTCGGCGTCTCGGCACAGAACTTCTTTACGGCGCTCAACGCATCGACCGGCCAGACCTTCGTGAACTTCTTCGACTACGGTTCGCGTTCGTACAACGTGCTCGTGCAGGCGGCTGCCAAAGCGCGCAGCACGCCGCAAGCGCTTTCCCGCATATACGTCGCCAATGCTGCCGGCGACATGATGCCGGCTTCACAGTTTCTCAAGACGTCCACGACGACCGGTTACGTGACGATCATGCGGTTCAACGAATACAACGCGGTCGAGATCGACGGGCAAAACGCGACGAGCGCAAGCTCCGGCGACGCCCTCAACGGTATGGCCGGACTAGCTAAGGAGAACTTGCCGTTCGGCATGTCCTACGCCTGGGCCGGTATCGCGCGCGAGCAAGTGCAGAGCGGGCCGCAGACGATGTTCGTCTTTGCCATGGGGTTGCTGTTCGTCTTCCTGATTCTGGTCGCGCAGTACGAAAGCTTGACGACGCCTTTCGTCGTCATGCTCGCGGTGCCGTTGGCGCTGCTAGGCGCCGTCGGCGGCATCTTCATTCGCCGTTGGATCGAGATCTTCGCGTTCTTCGTCCATTCGAAACTCGCGGGCCATCCGGTGCCGATTCCGATTACCGCCAGCGACGTTTACGCGCAAATCGGATACGTAATGCTCATCGGTCTGGCCGCAAAGAATGCCATTCTCATCGTCGAGTTTGCCAACCAGCTGCGCGAGGAGGGGCGCGACGTCGTCGACGCCGTCACCCACGCCGCAGCGACGCGGCTGCGGCCTATTCTCATGACGTCGATCGCGTTCATCTTAGGCATTCTTCCGCTGGCGTTCGCACACGGCGACGGTGCGCAATCGCGCATCTCGCTTGGCACCGCGGTATTGGGCGGCATGCTCGTATCGACGGTCATGAATCTAGCGATCGTACCGGTACTGTACGTCGTCGTTGCCAACTGGACCGATCGCCGCAAAAAGAAGCCGCATACGACCGAGTTGCCGCCGCCGCCGCTTTCCGAACCGCCGCCCCTCGTTTCAAACTGACTTTCAACCCTTGTCATCCTGAGCGCAGCGAGGAGCTTGCTCCGAGCGAAGTCGAATTTGTCATCCTGAGCGTAGCGAGGAGCTTGCTCCGAGCGAAGTCGAAGGACAACCGATGAAGTTTGCATCCGCAATCGTGGCGATGTTTTTTGCCGCGCCCGGCATCGCGGCCGCGAAAACGCCGTCGGAATCGACGCACGGCGCGATCGTCGCCGTCATGCAGAAGCAGATGCCGGGCCAGGCGGTACTCATCGTGGGGCCGATGGCGCAAGAGGGCGTCTACATCGTGACGCGCTGGGACACCGGAGATGCCAACGGCAAAGGCGAGGCGCTCGCCAAGTACGACGGTTCGAAATGGGTCGTCGTCCGTTCGGCCGGATCGGTCGAAAGCCAGGGATTTCTGGAGTCGCTCGGCGTCCCCGCGCAAACCGCCAAAGCGCTCCGCGCCGACATGAAAAAACTCACGACGCCTTGACGGCCGCGGTCAGTTCGTCAACCGACGCTTTAGCGTCACCGAAGAGCATCGAGCAGTTCGGCATCTCGTAGAGCGGATTTTCGATGCCGGCAAAGCCGGAGCGCATGGACCGTTTGAGCACGACGACGTTTTGCGCTTTGTCCACGTCGAGAATCGGCATCCCGTAGATCGGCGAGCTGGCAACGTTTCGGGCCGCCGGGTTGGTGACGTCGTTCGCACCGATGACGAGCGCGACGTCGGTGGTCGTGAACTCGGGATTGACGTCGTCCATGTCGAGAAGCTGGTTGTACGGAACGTTGGCTTCGGCCAGCAACACGTTCATGTGCCCGGGCATACGTCCAGCGACCGGATGAATGGCGTAGAGCACCTTGACGCCGCGCTTTTCGAGCTGATCGGCCAGCGCTTTGACGCTGTGCTGCGCCTGCGCGACGGCCATACCGTAGCCGGGAACGAAGACGACCTTGTTAGCGTACGCGAGCATGATGGCAACGTCGTCGGCACTGGCCTGACGAATCTGCTGCGGTCCGCCCGAGCCGGTCGCAGGCTCCATGCCGCCCGTTGCGCCGAACGCGCCGAACAGGACGTTGGTGAGCGGACGATTCATCGCCTTGCTCATCGCGACCGTAAGAATCGTGCCGCTCGCGCCGACGAGCGCGCCGCAGATCACGAGCAGCACCGAGTTAATTTCGAAACCGGCGATTGCGACCGCGACGCCGGTGGCGGAGTTGAGCAGCGAGATGACGACCGGCATGTCCGCTCCGCCGATCGGCAGCACGAAGAGCACGCCTAATGCGATCGCGCCGGCAACCAATGCCAGGAAGCCCCACGCCGGCAGCGTGCCGAGCGAAGCGACGAACCAAATGGCGAGCGCGACGATGCCGAGCAGAATGACGGCATTGACCACTTGCTGCCCCGGATAGGTGACGGGGCGTCCCGTCATCACTTCCTGCAGCTTGAGAAATGCGATGATGGAGCCGGCAAAGCTGACCGATCCGATGATGAGCGAGAGAACCAGCGAGACGGCAATGACTTGATCGATCGCCGCGGTACCGTTTTGTGCGACGTAGTATTCGACGATCGAGATCAACGCCGCCGCGCCGCCGCCGGCGCCGTTGTAGAGCGCGACCATCTGCGGCATCGCCGTCATCTTGACTTTCAGCGCGGCGACGATGCCCACCGCTCCGCCGAGTGCGACGCCGATCGCGATCGCCCACCAGCCGATCGCACTCGTCTGTACCAAAATCGCGACGAGCGCGATCGCCATGCCGACCATGGCGAGCCGGTTTCCGCGCCGCGCGGTCGCCGGCGAGTTTAACTCGTGGAGACCGTAAATAAAGAGGGCGATGGCGACGAGGTCGGCGAGCGCGAGCGCCACATCCTTGCCGCTCACTTGGTGCGCTCCTTGCCTTTGAACATCTCGAGCATTCGTTCGGTAACCGCGAACCCGCCGAAGACGTTGATAGCGCCGAGCGTCACCGCGGCGATCGACAAGATCGTTAGCAGCGCGTTCTGCGATCCGCCGACGAAGAGCTCTCCCACGATGACGATGGCACCCGCTAAAACGATGCCGTGGATGGCGTTGGTGGCCGACATCAGCGGCGTGTGCAGGGTCGTCGGCACTTTCGAGATGACTTCGAAGCCGACGAAGATTGCCAGCACGAGAATGGTTAGAAAGTTGATGTAGTGCGCGACGGCGATCACCCGGCAGTTCCTCCTACGAGCGCATCGCCGGCGTAAGCGACGCAGGCGCCCTTTGCGACGTCGTCCTGCATGTCGACGGTCAACGTGCCCTCCTTGATCCAGGGCGAAAGCAACGCGTAGACGTTGCGCGAGTAGAGTTGACTGGCGTGAGACGGCATCGTTGAGGGCAGATTCGTCGTGCCCACGATCGAGACGCCGTTTGGCGAGACGACGATCTCGTCGGGTTTGGTCAGCGCGCAGTTACCTCCGGCCTCGGCCGCGATATCTACGATAACGCTGCCGGGCTTCATCGCCGCAACCGCGGCTTCGCTCACGAGGAGCGGCGCTTTACGTCCCGGTACGAGCGCGGTCGTAATAACGACATCGTTAGCGCCGATTTGATCGACCATCCAAGCGCGCTGCCGCTCCTGCTGCTCGGGGGTGAGCTCCTTAGCATATCCACCCGAACCTTCGGCGTCGCCGCCGAGATCGAACTCGAGGAAGGTCGCACCGAGCGACTGCACCTGCTCTTTGACGACCGCGCGCACGTCGTATCCGCTAACGACCGCGCCGAGGCGTCGCGCCGTCGCAATTGCCTGCAGTCCCGCGACGCCCGCGCCTAAGATCAGCACTTTGGCGGGCGGAATCGTTCCGGCTGCCGTCGTGAGCATCGGAAAAAACTTCGGCAGGTGGACGGCGGCAAGCAAAACCGCCTTGTAACCCGCGATGTTGCTCTGCGACGACAGCGCGTCCATCGATTGCGCGCGCGTAATTCTCGGAATCATCTCGACGGCGAGCGCGGTCACACCCGCGCGCGCGAGCTCGGCAAGGTAGCCCGGATCGCCCAGCGGATTCAAAAAACCGACGACCACGGCTTCCGGTCGAATGGAGCCGACGACGTCGGGCGACGGGCGTCCGACCGTCACGACCGCATCGGCATCGGACACCAGCGCACGAACGTCGTCGACGAGGACGGCGCCCGCGCGCTCGTAGAGCTCGTCGGGAAAAGCCGCCGCCGTGCCGGCGCCACGCTGCACGCGGACGCTCGCTCCGGCTGCGACGAACTTGGAGACGGTTTCCGGCACGAGCGCAACCCTGCGCTCCTTCGAAACGGCCTCGCGAGGAACGGCGAGAATCATAGGCCGTGCATACGTTCCTCGGCCGAGGCTGCCCTTCGACCTATCCGATGGATACCGCGTTGCGGAGGATGCCGATGCGTTCGATATCGACCTCCATCGCGTCGCCGTCGGAGAGAAATTCGGGCGGCGTCCGCGCAAAGCCGACGCCTTCCGGCGTTCCCGTTGCGATCACGTCGCCCGGCAAGAGCGTCATCCCCTTGCTGAGCTCCGCAATCAAGCGCGCGATCGGAAAAATCATCTGCGAGGTGTTGCTGTGCTGCTTTTGAATGCCGTTGATGCGACAGCGAATCTCGAGGGCGCCGGGGTCGCCCAGTTCCTCGGGCGTCACGATCCACGGACCGATCGGGCAAGCGTCGTCGAGGCTTTTCCCTTTAAACCATTGCCCGTGCTCGCGCTGCAAATCGCGCGCAGTGACGTCGTTGAGCGCCGTGTAGCCGAAGACCACCGCGTGCGCGTCGGATTCGGCGACGTCGCGACAACGTGCGCCGATGACTACGGCGAGCTCCGCTTCGAAATCCCATTCGCGCGAGATGCGTGCGGACAGACGCAGCGTCGCGCCCGGTGCGGCAATTGCCGTCGGCGCTTTCGTGAAAAACGTCGGCACGCTGGGAAGCTTGAGCTCGCGGCCGGAAACGCGCGCGCCCTCCTTGGCATGCTCGAGGTAGTTGCGGCCGACGCAGAAGACGTTACGCTCCGGTCGAATGGGCGCGTCGAGGACGACGTTTGCGAGCGGGACGAGTTCGGAGTCGTCGGCGGAGTGCCAAGCGATGCGTTCGTGCGGCGCAAGTGCGACGTACTCGCGCATCGTCGGCGTCGAAATCGTTCGAATCGCGTCCCCTTCGAGGACGCCCGGCCGTGCCGTTCCGTCAGCGGTTCTATACGTGACGAAGCGCACGCCGCCGTTACCGCGGCGACGCGCTCGGTGCGGGAGACTTACCCGTGATTTGATTGAGTGACGGCAGCGACTTGGCTTGTTCCTCGCGCCGCTTCTGGGCGTCCGCCGCTTCCTTCTGGGCGGTTTCCATCATCGCGTTTGCGGCGCCCTCTTCGTCGCCCCACGTTCCGCCCTCGCTGACCAGCGCGACGTTGCGGTCGACTTTGCGCGATTTCGGGTCGTAGTCGTACGTGACGCGAAAGAGACCGACCGTCGCCGTTCCGTCGGGTTTGCGAATCCACATTTGCAACGCGTTGCCGTAGGTTTGCACGTTGAACGTATCCACCTTGGAAACTTTGCTCGACTTGACGCGGACGACCTGACCGCGCTTATTTACTTCGACGACGTATTCCGTGTGAAGCGGCGCGTTCGGCAGCGCGATGGTCGGAACCGGCGCTCCCTTGGGCGGAGCGCTCGGTGCAGGGGTGGCCGCGCTCGCCGCGTACGGCGCACCGAAGAGCAACGCGAAAAGAAAGATGGCGTATGGTTTCATTTCGTCAATTCGTGAGTTAGTTGCGAGAAAGAATGGCGAACGGGTGTCCGCAGGATCCGCAGGCGACGACGACTTGAATATGCGACTTTTCGCGCACGGCGTCGGCCGTCAGCGCATCCTCTTCACACCCGCAGAAACGGCAATGGGTTGAAGTGGGATTGCCGTCGGCGGCTTGCTCGTCCACGCGGCTGCCTTGGGCGCTGGGGTCCTCGGGCCCTCTAGCGAAGATAAGCTCCCGAAAATGCGTGCGCTTGCTGTTTTCTCCTTATTCGTCGCCCTCGTTGGCACTGTGACACCCGCCCGAGCCGAGCGGCCGATCGTGGATCTTCACCGGCTCGACGCGTATTTTGCGCTGTTTGCCGGCGATTCAAACGTGCCGTGGAAGGCCACGACGGTTAGGCTGGACACCTATTCGAGCGCACCCGTCGATTTTGCCGTGTATCAAGTGGACCCGGCCGACGTGCTTACGGCAGGCTCCAACGCGCGTCCGCGCGCGATCTCCACACGCGGACGGCGTCCGGTCGCGACGTTTTCCTTTACGCCGCCCGGCGGCTATCAATTTCAATCGAACGAAGTCGACGTTCAACTGGGAACGCGCGAAGGGTTCTACGTGGTCGAAGCGCGCCGCGGCGACGTAGGCGAACAGGTCTGGATCAATCGCTCTCGCGTCGGACTCGTAACGAAGGAAACGCCGAGCGAGCTCGTCGTTTACGGCGCCGATCTCGGCACCGGACGCGCGCTGCCGCGGATGCGCGTCCAGTTCGTCGTCGGCGACCGGTTCGTTACGACGCTGACGGACGCCCACGGAATCGTGCGCTGGAACCGCAATCCGCGACCCGTTTTTGCATTGGCGCAGTGGGCCGACAGCTATGCGTTCGTAAGCCTCTTACCGCAAGCGCCCTTGCCGTCGACCATCGTCGGCGTGCGAACCGATTCGGCCGTCGTACACGCCGGCGACGCCGTACACGTCGTCGGATTTGCGCGTACGCGCGACGGCAACGTTCTGCGTCCTACGCGCGGCGACGTGAGCGTCTCGCTGCGGGCCGGCCCGACGCTCGTCGGAGATCAGCGTGTCGCACTCGACGGCGCGGGAGCGTTCTCGGCATCGTTTGTGATACCCGCAAATGCCGCGAGCGGAGATTACGCCGTGCTCGCACAAGCCGGCGGCGGTACGGGGGGCGCGACGCTGCACGTCGATGCGAACGCCGGGGGACTTTCGCTCGACGTTTCGGCCAAGTGCGGCGAAAGCTGCAGCGCTGCGGACGACGTTCCGCTGTTGGTTCGCTCTTCGCGTGGCGGGGCGGTCGTCCACGTTACAGTCGTGCGCTCTCCGCACGTGTACGTCGGATACGTGCCCGACGCTACGCCGTGGGCGACGACGACGTGGCTCGACGAAACGGTGCGTACCGGTGACGACGGTAACGCAACGGTGCTCGTTCCGCATCCGAGCGACGAGCTCGGATCGACCTACGGCGTGACGGTCGACTCCGGCGGTGCGACCGCGGATACGCGCGTCATCGTTCCGACGGGTCGCGCGGCCGTGCGCGTCACGCTCGACCGGGAGCAGCAGACGCTCGGCACGCCGGTATTCTTTGACGTTGACGCGCAGGAGCTCGCCGGCCCGAAGCCGCTCGCGGGTCAAACCGCGACCGTTCAACTCGTGCACGGATCGTCGGTCGCGCAGCAGCGGGTAACGCTGGATCAGAACGGTCACGCACGGGGAAGCTTCTCCGCGCCGCCGCTCGGCACGAACCTCATTTTTGCCAGTGTCGACGACGGCGGCCGCTCGATGGATGCCGCGCAAGTCGAAGTCGTCACCACGGCGGCGTCGAGTACGATCGAAGGCGGCAGCGCGGACGTTCGCATTGGGTTGGATCGACCGGCGTACCGCGCAGGCGACCCCGTGACCGTCGATGCATCTGCGCCGGGTGCGCAAGGCGACGCGCTCGTAACGCTCGAGAGCGCGCTGGGCGTTCAGGCCACCGTAACCGGTGCCAACGATGGCCGCGCCGTCGCGCATTTTCGCGCGGTGGACGCCACCGGGCAGTTGCGTGTCGGTGCGGCGTTCGTGCGCGACGGAGCGATCGGCTGGGCTACGGTCGCACTCGGACTCGACGCGCCGGGACGTCCGCAGTACGCGCCGCTTTCGCTCGTGCGCTCCGACTTCGCGCCCGGCGAGGCGGCTAGCGTTTCGTTGCGCGGAGGGACGCACGGTCAGGGAACGCTGATCGTTCGCATCAGCCGCGGAACGCCGTCGGGGAGCGCGCTTTTCGACTCGGCGCCGTCGCTGCTGGAAATCGGCGTGGCGACGACGCAGACCAGCGCACCCGCCGCCGTCACCTGGCATCCGTGGGTCGATTCGACGGGCGATCACGCACAAGTCCTCGGCTTCGTGCGACGGTCGCAGCCGCCGCACACGGTGGAGCTCGCACAAGCCGAAACGCAGGCCGTCTCCTGGTCGGTCAATCGCTCGAACGACGCCAGCATCGCCGTGCAAATGCCCGCGCAAAGCGGGAAATACACGCTGTCGTTGTTGGATATTTCAGACGATGGAAGCGTTACCGCGGGATCGTCGATTGTTACCGTTCGCTGAAGAGGTCCCGCTATGAGCTTGATGCTGCTCGATACGTACGGCCTCGTCTATCGCGCGTTCTTTGCGTTGCCGGGGCTCACGACCAGCAAAGGCGTTCCGATCAACGCCGCCTACGGCTTTACGATGATGCTCAACAAGATCGTCACCGACGAGAAGCCCACGCACGTGATCGCCGCGTTCGATAAGGGAATGCCCGCCGACCGTCTCGCGCTCTACAAAGAATACAAAGCGCAGCGGACCGCGATGCCGGACGAACTCCGCGGTCAGTTCGCGCTCGTACGGCGCATCCTCGCGGTGCATCGCATTCCGATCGTCGAAATGGAGGGCCAAGAAGCCGACGACGTGATCGCGACGTTGGCACGTCAGGCCGAAGAAAGCGGCGAGCAGACGATCGTCGTGACCGGCGATTTGGACTTGCTGCAAATCGTCGACGAGCGAACGACCGTTCTGACGACGCGCCGCGGCATCACCGAACTGGGGCGCTACGATTCGGCTGCCGTGCGCGAACGCTTCGGCTTGGACCCGTCGCAGCTGCCCGATTATCGCGGATTGAAAGGCGATCCGTCCGACAATCTTCCGGGCATTCCGGGAGTGGGCGAGAAGACGGCCACCAAGCTGCTGCAGCTGGCCGGTTCGCTCGACGCACTCGTGGATCGCCCCGAACTTGCCGGCAATCCCAAGCTGCAAAAGCTCGTGGAAGAGTTCGGCGAGCAGGCGCGCCTGTGCCGCGCCGTTTCGGTGGTGCGACGCGACTTGCCGTTACGGGTCGATTGGGAAGCGAGCCGCTACGAAACGCCTTCGGACGCCGACCTGTTTGCGATTTATAGCGAGCTCGAGTTCAAATCGCTCTTAGCGAAACTCTCGGCGCCGACCGGCTTGCCGCTGCTCGATACGGCGACGGAAATTGCGGGCTCCTATCGCAGCTACGCCGCCTCGGCGGACCCGTCCGAATTCGCTACGCTCGCCGGCGAGCTGCGTGCGATGGGACGGTCGCCGCGCGTTGCGTTTGCAGCCCTCGACGACACGATCGGATCGACCGACCGCGCGGGCTTCGCGATCGAGTTTCATCGCGACGCGATCGGTAACGAGGCCGTACGCGACGCGTTGACCGAAATCTTTTCCGGTTCGGCAACTGCCGTTGCCTACGACGCCAAGCGCGTTCTCCATGCGCTGCGCCGCGCCGGGGTAACGAACGCGCGGTTTGCGGACGACGCGATGATCGCCGCGCATCTGCTCGATCCCGCGCGAGGTTTTGCCGACGTCGAAGATGCGGCCGCCGAGTTTCTGCACGCCGGCGTCCCGGCGTCGGCGTCCGCCGGAGCCAATGCGACGTTCGCGTTGACCGAAAAGCAGCTGCCCCTGCTCGAAGAGCGCGGGCAGCTTTCGCTCTACCGCGAGGTCGAGGTGCCACTCGCTCCGGTGCTCGCGCGGATGGAGGCTGCGGGCGTTGCCATCGATCCCGCGGAACTGTCGTCGATCGGTTCGGAGATCGATGCTGCAGCGGCGCGTCTACAGCGGCGGATCTACGATTTTGCGGGCGAAGAGTTCAACATCGGTTCGCCCGCCCAGCTCGGAAAGATCCTCTTCGGCAAGCTGCAGATTCCCGGCGGCAAGAAGACGAAAACGGGCTGGGCGACCGGGGTGGAGGTGCTCCAAGGTTTGGCGCGCGAGTATCCGATCTGCGCGCTCGTGCTCGAGTGGCGCGAAGTCACCAAGCTCAAGAATACGTACGTCGACGTTATTCCGCAGTTGATCGATCCGCACGACCGCAGGCTGCACACCGTCTTCAATCAAACCGCGACCGCAACGGGGCGGCTGTCGTCGACCAATCCGAATCTGCAAAACATCCCCGTTCGAGGCGAACTCGGCCGCCGCATCCGCCGCGCGTTCGTCGCCCGCGGCGACGACTACGTCTTGCTCGCCGCCGACTACAGTCAAATCGAGTTGCGCCTGATGGCGCACCTTTCGGGCGACGCGGCGATGCGCCGCGCTTTCGAAGAACGGCAGGACATTCACGACTTTACCGCGCGGCAAATCTTCAACGTCGCCGAAGGCACTGCCGTCGATCACAACCAGCGGCGCATGGCCAAGAGCGTCAACTTCGGACTATTGTACGGAATGTCGGATTTCGGGCTCGCGCAGCGCCTCGAGATCGGACGCGCGGAAGCCAAGGAGATGACGGCGGCGTATTTCGGCCGGTTCCCGTCGGTACGCGCCTATATCGACCGGACGATCGAAGAAGGCCGCCGTAACGGCTACGTGTCGACCATCCTGGGCCGCCGCCGCTATATGCCCGGTTTGACGTCCGGGAACTACATGCTCCGCTCTGCCGCCGAGCGCGAAGCCACCAACGCACCGCTGCAAGGCAGTGCCGCCGATCTCATGAAGCTCGCGATGGTTCGCATCGGGCGCGCGCTGGACGAAGCGGGTCTCGACGCCGTCATGCTGCTGCAAATCCACGATGAGTTGATTTTCGAAGTGCGCGAATCGGCGCGCAACGAGGTTGCGTCGCTCGTGCGCAAGCACATGGAGGGCGCGATGGCGCTCTCGGTGCCGCTCGAGGTTACGCTCAAATCGGGACGCAATTGGTACGACGTCGAATCGATCGACGAAGAGCTCGTGAGCGGCGGCGTTGCTTAGCTTGCTCTTCGCCGCACTCAGCGCGGTGACGGTTCACGCGCCGAAAGCCGACCTGCAACTCGACGTTGCGCGCAGCGCCGCCGAGCGCGAGTACGGTCTGATGAACCGCACGTCCCTAGCGCCGCACACGGGAATGATCTTCGTGTTCGCGCAAGACGCGCCGGTCCAATTCTGGATGAAGAACACGCTGATACCGCTCGATATGGTGTGGGTCGGGGCCGACGGCACCGTCCGTCAGGTCGACGCAAACGTCCCGGTCGTCCCGCCGAAGCTTCCTGACGACCAGATCCCCCTGGAAAGCGGGGTAGGGCAGTTCGTGATCGAGTTGCGGGCCGGCGAGGCCGCCGCCGACGGTATCGAAATAGGGACTAAGCTCAATTTAGTGAATGTTCCGGCCGCGCTGCCGAATTAGAAGGAATGAAGACCCTTTTGCGCGCTCTCCTGCGAGACGAGCAGGGTGCTAGCCTCGTCGAGTACGCCGTCATCGTCGCACTCATCGCCGTGGTGTCCATCGTCGTGCTGGCGACGCTCGGCAACAATGCCAGCAGCGTTCTCGCGCCGGCGGCAACGAGTATTTAACAGAAGTTCCCACCACCGGCGGCAGTTGTTTCGTTCGTATTAGCGAAATCACCGCGTATGAGGGAATGTCTCCAAGCTTTATTGTGGGACGAACAGGGCGCGAGCCTCGTCGAGTACGCGCTGGTCGTGACGCTGATCGCTATCGTAGCGATTATCGCCATCAGCGCGTTCGGTAACAACACGAGCACCGTTCTGGGCACCGCCGCCGCGAGCGTCTAGCTCGCAACAACGGTGCCGGAGCTTCCCGAGGTCGAGACTATTGTCCGCGGCCTCTTTCGTGCTGCCGTTGGAAAGCAAATCGTCGGGACGGAGGTACGTATGGCGAAAATCGCCGTCGCGCCGCCCGGCGTTCGATTCGATCGGGCGATAACCGGCCAAACGATCGCCGGCGTTCGCCGGCGCGGCAAATACGCCGTGATCGCGCTGAGTGGCGGCGCCAGCCTCGTGGTCGGCCTCCGGATGACCGGACGGCTGCTCGTCAGTGCCGCGGACGAGCCGGAGGTGCCCGGAGCGCACGTCGTCTTCCGGTTTCACGACGGGGGCCGGTTGAGTTTCGCCGACGTCCGCACGTTCGGCCGGGTGCGGCTCGTGGAAGCGGGCGATTCGTGGGATCGCGACCTCGGCGTCGAGCCGCTCTCTTCAGGCTTTACACAGGAAGCCTTTATCGGTATGCTGGCGGGGCGGACGACGCCGGTCAAGGCATTGCTGCTCGACCAGCGGCGCATCGCGGGCATTGGAAACATCTACGCTTGCGAGGCGCTGTGGGAGGCTCGGATCCGTCCGAGCCGGCCCGCAAGGGCGTTGACGAAACCAGCGATTCGCCGGTTACACCACGCCGTCGTGGACGTTTTAAGCCGTGCCATCGAGATGCGCGGCAGCAGCGTCGACGACTACGTGGATGCCGATGG
>JAFAHZ010000084.1 GCA_019236975.1 Vulcanimicrobiota bacterium
GCTCGGCATTGCTTTGACGAGCTGCTCGCATCCGGGCGGCGCACCGGCATTCGTTCCCGCAAGCGGGACGAACGACAGCGCCGGCCATCCGCGTGCGCTCGGATATAAGGTACTGTATCGTTTCGGCGGCGGGAGCGACGGAGCCACTCCGGAGGCGGCATTGGTCGCATTCGGCGGGAAGTTGTACGGCACGACCTTTTTTGGCGGATCGGCGGGCGCCGGAACCGTTTTCGCGCTCAGTCCTTCGGGTCGAGAGCGCGTGCTCTACAGTTTCACCGGCGGTACCGACGGCGGAAATCCGTATACGAGTTTGATTCCGATCAACGGCGTGCTCTACGGCGATACCACGAGCGGCGGCATCGCCAAGTGCCACTACCGCTACTACGGCAAGGGTTGCGGAACGATTTTCTCGGTCACCACGTCGGGCAAAGAAAGCGTACTGTACAAGTTCGCGGGCGGAAGAGACGGCGCGACCCCCCAAGCCGGGCTCATCGAAGTGGGTGGAAAGCTCTACGGAACGACGGCGTACGGAGGCAATCCCGCGTGCTATGGCGGGTGCGGCATCGTTTTCGAAGTGAGCACGTCGGGCGTGCAGCGGACCGTCTACGCCTTCAAGGGTGGAAGCGACGGTGCGTATCCGGTGGCGAGTCTTACGTACGTCAACGGCATGCTGTACGGCACGACCTACCAGGGCGGGCGCCGCAACCGCGGTACCGTTTTCGAAGTCAGCCTGACCGGCAAGGAGCACGTGCTCTATGCATTTGCCGGAGGTAACGACGGCTCCAACCCATGGTCGAACCTGGTTGCCGCCGGCAACGTGCTCGAAGGAACGACGTTTTTCGGCGGCGGCGGAACCGGCTGCTTTATGCACGACGGCTGCGGCACCGTATTTTCGGTGACGACGGCCGGCGTCGAACGTATCATCGACCATTTTAAGGGAAGCGACGGGGGATCCGTTCAGGCGACGTTGACGGACGCGAACGGAAAATGGTACGGCGCCGCAACCCGCGGCGGTTCCGATTGTGACGCGGATCGCGTTTACGGCTGCGGAACGCTCTACACGTTGAACGGTTCCGGCTCTATTGCTACGGCGTACCGTTTCAAGGGGGGTCGCGACGGAGCCATTCCGCAAGGGAATCTGATCTTATGGGGCGGCGTGCTGTACGGAACGACGGTCGTCGGTGGCGGGAGCAGCGCGTGCAACGGAGGCTGCGGCACGGTTTTCGCCCTCACCCCGTGACGACGTATCGCTATAACGTCGCGCTCGCTTTCGAACACCTCGTCGAGACCTGCGGTGAACGGCCCGCAATAAAGCTGGCGACCGGCGCCGCCGTCACCTATCGCGATCTCGATCGCTCCGCCAACCGCATCGCAGCGGCCCTCGCGCGGCGCGGCGTGCGCCGTCGCGACGTCGTCGCGATCGCGCACGAGAAAAGCCCCGGATGCTTCGCGGCCATGTTCGCGGCGCTGAAGTTGGGCGCGGCCTACGTCAACCTCGACGAGCAGAATCCCGTGCCGCGCCTGCAGCACATTTTTGCGACGGCGCAGCCCAAAGCCGTCTTCGCCGACGCGATGCCGGCGTCGATCGCGGCCGCCGCGGCCGGAAGCGGTGCCGAGCTCTTGGATCTGGCCGATTCCCGCTTTGCCGCCGAGGTGTCGGCGGCTGCGAACGAGCCGCCCCCGGGACGCGCTGCCGTCACCGGCGCGGATCCCGCCTACATTATGTATACGTCCGGTTCGACGGGCGTGCCCAAAGGCGCCATCGTGACGCACGCTTCGGTGCTGAACTTCGGCGCCTGGTGCGGCGAGCGTTTCGGCATCGAGCCGCACGACGTCGTCACCAATCTCAATCCGATGTACTTCGACAACTCGGTCTTCGACGTGTACTCGGCGCTGCTCAACGGAGCGTCGATCGCTCCGGTGACGCGCGCGACGTTGTCGAACCCGGCTGCGTTGCTCGAGCAAGTGGAACGTGCGGGCTGTACCGTGTGGTACTCCGTCCCGTCGCTGCTCATCTACCTCACGACGTTAAAGCTGCTGGATGCGACGCGGCTGCCCGCGATTCGCCAGTTGGTGTTTGGCGGCGAGGTGTATCCGCAGCCCGAGCTGCGCAAGCTGTACGCGATCTTCGCCGGCCGAAGCGCGCTCGTCAACGTGTACGGGCCGACGGAGTGCACGTGCCTCGTGACCTCGTGGGATATCGGCCCCGACGACCTCAAAGACCAGACCGGGTTCGCAATCGGCCCGGCCAACCCAAACTGCACCGCGCTGGTAGTGCGCGACGGCCGCCGAGCGCAGCCCGGAGAGACCGGCGAACTCTATATCCTCGGGCCCCAGGTCGCATTGGGCTATGTCCGCGACCCGGAGCGTACCGAAAAAGCGTTCGTCCGCAATCCGCTCGACGAGCGGTGGTCCGAGCGCGCCTATCGGACCGGCGATCTGGTGCGGGTGGGTGAAGGCGGCCGCAAGCTGTACTTTCTCGGACGCGTCGACAACCAGGTCAAGCACATGGGCTACCGGATCGAGCTCGAGGAGATCGAGGCGGCGCTCAACCGCATCCCGGGCGTCGTCCAAGCCGCGGTCGTCCAGAAGCCCGACAGCACCGGCATGCCGATCATCGCCGCCTACGTCGCACCCGGCGATGCGCCGGCCAAGGCGCGGCTGCGCGAGGCGCTGCTGCAGATGCTGCCGCCGTATATGATTCCGCAGCACTTCGAGATCCGCGACAGCCTGCCGAAGAACGCCAACGGAAAGATCGACCGGGTCACGTTGGCGCGCGAATGAGCGCAGAAGGGGTGCCGCGGCGGCGGCGTCTTGGGGCGCTCGCCGTCGTTGCGGCGACCGTGCTCGCGCTGATTGTGACCGAGAACGTTCTCGCCGCGGCCTATCTCAACCGGATCGAGCGTTTTTCGACCGACTTCTCGTCGACATTCCTGCTCCGTCGCATCCAAGCGCTCAAGGCGTCCGGGCCGCAGGTCGTCTTTATGGGTGACTCGTCGCTGTGGGGCTACGGCTTGCCGCCCGGCAGCAACGCCGTCGCCATCCTGGCCGCGGAGGGCTGCCCGTGCGCGAACCTCGCCTTTAAGGCGGGGAGCCCGCCCAACTACTACGCCTTGGCGCTCTTACTGCAAGCAGCCGGCTACCGCCCCAAACTCGTCGTCCTGGAGATCAATCAGCCCGCCTTCAACCCCGCCGATCAGGGGTATGCAACGCTTCATCCGGGCCTTGAGACCGTTGCGCGGCCGCTCCTCGACCCCGCCGACTGGGCGGCGCTTGGATTGTCGACCGCGCCGAGCAGCCTGCGCGGCGAGGCCGACCGCTGGCTGTCGTCGCTGTGGCTCGTCTACGGCGCTCGCGCCGACCTGCGCGCGTCCATTCTCGGCGACACCGACGTCGTGCCGAAGGAGCCTCCGCCGGCCGACGCCTTTCTCGGTACCTACGACCTCGCGCCCTTGGACGAAAGAAATACCGGCGTCCATTATTTAGAGAAAACGGCCGATCTGCTGCGCCGACAAGGCATTCCGGCGGTCGCGTTCTTCACACCAACCAATCACGCGCTGCTACACGAGTACATCGACGTGCCCGAGTACGCGTCCAACGGCCGCTACATCGCGCATCTCCTGGAGCAGCGCGGCGTTGCGGTCATCGATTTGGACCGTGCGTTTCCTGCCGCAGATTTCATCGATAACACACACTTAACCAAGCAAGGTCAGCGGCGCTTGGCAGCGGTCCTGGCAAGGCGAATCCCCGCTTTGGGTGTGGCGCAGGTAAGCGCGCTGCCGCTTCACGAAGCTTCCAGCCCCTAGCCTCGCGCTGCTCTTCGTAGGAGACAGAATTCAGTGAAGCGTTGGTTTGCCGTTTGTATCGCACTCGTTTTCGTCACGGGCTGTAGCGGAATGGGAGGCGGCGGCAACCGCTTCTTACCGGCACCCGGAACGTCGAACGTCGCCGCAGGCGCGAGCGCCGGAGTTCAAGCCGCCGCAACGCATCGCGGACCGTCGCTGCCGGTATACGTACGGGTGCGCATCCCGCGGCGTCATCGCGGCGAGCACGCGCCGATGCATCCGGCGACGATCTCTCCGCTGACGCAATCGCTGAGCATCGTCGTCAACGGCGGCAGGGCGCAGACCTTCAACGCGACGACCAGCTCGCCGAACTGCAGCACGGGCGCATCCGGATTGACGTGCACGTTCAAGGCGGCGGCTCCGGCCGGCACCGACACGTTCGTCGTTTCGACCTACACCGGAACGAACGGGACGGGCACGATTCTCGATCAAGGCATCGCGGTCATCGTCATCGCGAAGGGCAAAGCGAATTCGCCGAGCATCACGCTCGGACCGGTCGTCAGTACGGCGTCCGACAGCGGCATGGGCTCGCTGCGGTATGCAATCGGCAACGCCAATCCCGGCGACACCATTCTGTTTACGCTGCCCGCGGGCACGATCGTAACGCTCGCCAGTCCGATCACGATTTCGAACCGCGTCTCCATCGCCGGCCCCGGCGTAACGACCAGCGTGCGCGAGCGGCGCAATAAGGTCGGCATGAAAGAAAACCTGACCTTTAGCGGCGTGACCATCAGCGGCAACAACGCCAACCAGGTGTTCATCGTCAAAGCCGGCGCAATCGTCACGATTTCGGGGCTCATCATCACGGCGGGGTTGGCGTCGGTGGCGCACAACCCGGGCGGCGCCATCTCCAACAGCGGGTATCTGACGCTGGCGGGCGACGCGGTGACGGCTAGCACATCGCTGGTAACGACGCTGCGCACGATCCGGACGAAAACGCATCGCGCGCATCGGCCGCACCACGCCGATCCCAACCAGCCGCCCCGCCCGGCGGAGCCCGTACGGGTTGCGAACCTGCACCCGCACTGCGTCCCGCACGACCAGTACGGCGGCGGCGTCTATAACGGCGGCACGCTCATCGTCAACGGCTCGACGTTCTCCGGCAACGCCGTTGCCGATGTGAATAGCTGCAGCAGCGGCTACGGCGGCGCGATTTACAACGACTACTACGCGCCCCAGCTGAGCGTCTCGAACAGCACCTTCAGCGGCAACGGCGGCTACGAAGGCGGCGCGGCCTACAACTACTCGTACTACGGCAGCGCCAGCTTCACCAACGACGTCTTCACCGGCAACGTCGGCTGCTCGGTGGGCAACGGCTGCCCGGCGATCTGTCCGTCGCCGTCGAGCAGCTGCACGTCATACGGCGACGGATATGGCGCTGCGATCTACGACGACGAAGGGCCCGGCGTGGACATTACCGGCAGCACCTTCAACAACAACGTCGCCGGCGGCGGCAACGGTGGGTACGGCGAGGGCGGCGCGCTCTACCTCGACACGCAGAATCCGATCCTTACCAACAACACCTTCGTCAACAACGTGGCAGGCGGAGGCATCGGCAACTGTTCGTACGGCTACGGCGGCGCGATCTACTTTAGCGGCGACCAAATGCAGCTCAACGGCAACACCTTCACCAACAACTTTGCCGGCGGCGACAAATATGGCGACGGCGGCGCGATCTACCAGAGCGACTTCATGAACGCCAGCAACAACACGTTCACCGGCAATCAGGCCGTCGGTTCGGGCAGCCCCTGCTTCACCAACGGCTACGGTTACGGGGGCGCCGTCTACGGCGACGACTATCTGACGATGGTCAACAGCACGTTCACCGGCAACGTGGCGACGGGCTCGGAAGAGGGCTACGGCGGCGCGTTGGTGCTCTACGACTACACCACGCTCACGAACGATACGTTTACGAACAACGCCGCGATCGGTACGGGTGCGACCGACAACGACAGCTACGCCTACGGCGGCGCCCTCTATACCGACGACTACGTCAAGATCGGCAACAGCACGTTTACGGGCAACATGGGTAACGCTGTCGGCCCCTACGGCTACGAAGTGTACGGCGGTACGATCTACAATACCGACACGCTCAACCTCACCAACAATACCTTCGCTTCAAACTCCGCCGTGGCAACGTATCCGGCCG
>JAFAHZ010000069.1 GCA_019236975.1 Vulcanimicrobiota bacterium
TCTCGATCGGCGACCACCAGACGTATCAGGTGGCGGTGTACGAAGGCGGGATTCTGCCGCCGGCGCCGTCACCGAGCCCGTCGCCGACAGCGACGCCCACGTTACCGCCGTCGCCGACGCCGAAACCGACGGCCAGCCCGACGGCGACGCCGTCGCCGACTCCAACGCCGATGCCGACGCCAACGCCGTCACCGACGCCCTCGCCGTCACCGACGCCATCGCCTACGCCGACACCATCGCCGACACCGCCTCCACCGGCCCTGCGCTATCTGTAAGTAACGACCGGCGTATTCGGCGCCCGCACGTCGACCGTTGCCAAGCGCCGGCCACCGCGCTGCGCTTGCGCGAGAATCGGGTTCACCAGCGCGAACTTCTTCTCCAAATCGGTGCTCTCGCCGAAGAATACCGTTACGCCCTGCGGCAGCGTCGCGACCAGTCCGCCGAAGCGATCGTACGAAAGCCCGCGAGGAAACACGTGTGCCGCAACGAGCGCCGCATAGTCGTCGAAGAGCGCGCGTTCGTCTTCGTCGGTCAAAAACGTGCCCGCATCGGGTGCGGCGATTTTAGGCAGTGAAAACACCGGCAACTCGCTTCCGGCGGGAGCCGGGCCGAGCACGCGCAGATCGCGATCGACGAAGGACGCCTGCGTCCCAAAAACGACGACGGCGAAGGGCGTGCGTTCCTGCACCCAGATCGCAACGGTCGACGGCGGTACGCGCCGCACTGCCGCGACGGCCACGTACGGTATGGTCTCGACGCGCCGCTCCATTGCGGCCGGGTCCTGCAGCCACAGGTTCACGTGCGACGAAACGCGCGCCCGCGCCACGATTTCTGCGGCCGGGATGAGCCGATTTCCGGAAACGGTAACGTTTTTCGGCGCGAAGCCCGGCCACGTCACGACGAACGCACTCGCACCGGCGACTGCGAGCAGCCCCAGCACGATCAGGACGCGGTAGGGGCGCAGGCGCACGGCCGCCGACGTTTTGGTGCGGCGTACGTTTTCGCGCCGGACGCTCATGCCAGAACGTACCGCTCGAGCGCTTCGGCGACGCCGTCGTTATCGACGTCCGCAACGACAGCCTTCGCCACGTTCCGCAGCTCTTGCGGGGCCGAACCCATCGCAACGCCAAAACCCGACGCGCGCAACAGCGGAGCGTCGTTCCAGGAATCTCCGATCGCCAGCACTTCGTCCATGCTCGCACCAAGACGCTGCGCGACGAGGCACACGGCGTTGCCCTTATCCACGCCGGCATTCATCATCTCGACGAACTGCGGGAGACTGCGCGTGACGTACGCCCGGTCGCCCAAGCGCTCGCGCATCGTAGCGAGGTGACGCTCGGCATCCGGCGCATCGGCCACCACCACGGCCTTAGTCGCCTCGCTGTAGGCAAACGTTTCCCGCAGCGAGGGGACGATGACGGGCTCGTGCATTGCTAACGACGCGTAAAAATCGGAAAACCGGTTGCGCGATTCGCAGTAATACTCGTCGTTCCGGTACAGCTGCAGGTGCATGCCGTCTGCTTCGGCGGCCGCAACGATATCGCGCACGACGTCGTTTTCCAGCGCGAGGTGCTGGAGCACCTCGTCGCTTTCCGGATCGATGACCGCCGCGCCTTGGTAGCAAACGATCGGAGCGTCGAATCCCAGCTCGCGCGCGAACGGCAAGGTCGCGCGATACATACGTCCCGTCACCAGGCATCCGGCGATCCCGGCACGGCGCATACGCGCGATCGCTTCGCGCACGCGTGCCGAGATTGCCAAATCGCGACCGACGAGCGTGCCGTCGACGTCGAAAGCAACCAGTTTCGGCCGCGCGGGCGGGCTATCCACCGTAACGCATCCGCGCCGTTTGCGCGTGCTGCGGCAGTCCTTCGAGTTCCGCCAGCGTTGCAATGGCCAGTGCGTCGTTCATCATGCGCTCTGCCGTGTTTTCCACGACGTTGATCGTCCGCATAAAATCCTCGAGCCCCAGCGACGATGCCCAGCGCGCCGTTCCCGATGTCGGTACGACGTGATTGGTTCCGGCGACGTACTCGCCGGCCGCAAGCGGCGTCAAATCGCCGACGAAGATCGTGCCCGCACGGCGAATTCTCGGCAGGTACGCCGGCGCGTCGCGCACCTGCAGGCAGAGATACGCCGGCGCGAACCGATCGACGACGTCGAACACCTCCTCGCGCGACGCTGCGTGAATCAACACGCAGCCGCGCTCGATCGCGGCAGCGATCGCGTCACCGCGCTCGAGCGTCTCGAGCCCGAGCGTGTCGAGCAGTTGTGCGACGGCGTCGAGGAGCGGGCGCGACTCCGAGACGACCGCTAACCGGGAGGTGGCGATCTGTTCCGCTTGGGCCAGCAACTCGCCCGCGACGTATTCGCTGTTGGCCGCATCGTCGGCGACGACGAGGACCTCCGCCGGTCCGGCCAGCGTATCGATGCCGCATCTACCGAACACTTGCCGCTTCGCTTCCGTCACCCAGACGCCGCCGCTTCCGACGATCTTATCGACCGGAGCGATCGACTCGGTACCGAACGCCGCGGCGGCAATCGCATGCGCGCCGCCAACGGCATACAACTCGTCGACGCCGCAGATCGCGCACGCAAAGATCACTGCCGGATGCACGTGACCGTTGCGGCGCGGCGGCGTTAATACGATCGTCCGGTTGACGCCGGCGATCTTTGCCGGAACTGCACCCATCAAGACGGCAACCGGCGAGCACGTCGTCGAGCCGGGGGCATAGACCGCGACCGAATCGAGCGGACGGCGCTGCAGAGCGTAACGCGTACCGTCCTCTTCGGCGTAGGAAAGATCGACTTGGCGCTGGCGCTCGTGAAACCGTGCGATGCGGTCGCGCGCCAGTTCGAGCGCGGCCGCCGTTTCGTGTGGAACCAGCGCTCGCGCGCTGTCGTACATCGGAAGCGGCACGCGCAGCTTGGAGACGTCGAACGACGGATCGTCGTAGCGCCGGGCGAACTCGACGAGCGCTGCGTCGCCCTTCTCCCGCACCGCAATGACGGTCTCGGACACCGCCGATGCGACTTCCGGCGCCGCGTTCCAACCGCGCGAAAAGACGGATGCGAGCCGCTTCGTTTCCGACGCCGCAATAACGTTCATCGGGAGCTACTGTTCGAGTGCGCCCTCGCGTACGCCCGCCGCGCCGAAGATGCGCTCGAGTTCCAGCCGGATGCGCGCGTCGCCGGCCAGCGTTTTGGCGACGCGCTGAGCACGCCCGTTATGGTGCATCACCACCGGCACGTCGCCCGGCCATTCGGCAATCAGCGCGGCGAGGCGATCGATCTGCTGCCGCCCGGACACGTCCACGTGCCACGCCTCGGGCTGCCGCAGCGATTTCGGCGGCACGAACACCGTAACGTCGTTCGCGCTCACCGATACCTCGACCGGCGGCTCCTCACCCGGGGCAGCACCGGGACGCTCGCGCCGGCGCAGGCGGCCTTTGACGACGAGGATCGCATCGGCGACGAAAAGTTCGTGCACTTGCGGGTAGAGCTTCGAAAACACGATGACGTCACAGCTGCCGGACGTGTCCTCCAGCTGCGCGATCAGAATTTGCTGGCCGGCTTTGGTTAGCGTGCGGCGGACCGAGGTCACCATGCCGGCGACCGTCACCGCGGCATCGTCGTCGAAGCCCTGCAGCTCCTTGGCCGGCGTCGCGCCGGCTTTCACCAGCAAATCCGCAACGTCGGCAAGCGGATGGCCCGAAACGAAGATTCCCAGCGTTTCCTTCTCCCACGCAAGGAGCTCGCGTTTCGACGGCGGCGGCACCGCCGGAAGCTGCGGCGTAAGCGAGGGCGCGTGGGCCGCCGATTCGCCAAACAGCGAAACCTGGCCGAGCTCCGCGTCGCGAGTCGCGCGCGCTGCGGTCTCCACTGCGGCATCGAGCGCGGCGAGTTTCTGCGCACGGTTTCCCGGCAGCGCGTCCAGCGCCCCGCACTTAATCAACGCTTCGAACACGCGCCGGTTCACGTGCTTTGCGTCGACGCGCTTCGCGAGATCGAAGAGATCGCTAAAGCGTCCGCCGGCTTCGCGCGCGCCGATAATGCTCTCGACGGCGGCTTCGCCGGCGCCCTTGACGGCAGCCAACCCGAAACGAATGCGCCCGTCGATCGCCGCAAAATCCGTCAGCGACTCGTTGACGTCCGGCGGCAGCACTTCGATGCCGATCTTCTTCGCTTCCTCGACGTACTCCACGAGTTTGTCGGTCTTGTCTTTCACCGAGGTCATCAGCGCGGAGAGATACGGCAGCGGATGGTTCGCCTTGAGATACGCGGTTTGATAGGCAATCCAGCCGTACGCAGCCGCATGGGACTTGTTAAATCCGTAACCCGCAAACGGCTCGATGAACGCGAACAGCTTCTCCGCAAGTTTGGCATCGACGCCAGACGTTTGCATAGCGCCCTTAACGAATTTATCGCGGTAGATTGGGATCTTTTCCTTTTGCTTCTTCCCCATCACTTTGCGCAGCTCGTCGGCCTCCCCCATCGAGAAGCCGGCAATGTCGCGCGCCATCTGCATCACTTGTTCTTGGTAGCAGGCAATGCCGTAGGTCTCGCTCAGAATCCGTTCCAGTTTGGGATGAAGATACTTCGGCTTCGTACGGCCGTGCTTGCTACTGATATACTGCGGAATCAGCTCCATCGGGCCGGGGCGGTAGAGTGCGACCAGCGCGATGATGTCTTCGAAGCGCGACGGCCGCAACTCCCCGCACACGCGTTTCATGCCTTCGGACTCTAGTTGAAAGACGCCCATCGTCTCCCCGCGGCCGAGCATGTCGTAGGTCTTCGGATCGTCGATCGGCACGTTTGCAAGGTCGAACATCGGGTCCACCGTCCGCCGGATTTCCTTGACCGCTCGATCCATCACCGTCAAGTTGCGCAGCCCGAGGAAATCCATCTTGAGCAAGCCGATTTTTTCAACCCACTCCATGTCGAACTGCGTGTTGACGCCCCCGTCGCCGAAACGCACGAGCGGCGTATACTCCATCAGCGGGCCGGCCGAAATCACGACGCCCGCAGCGTGCGTACCGGCGTTACGCGCCAGCCCCTCGATTTCTTTAGCGGTATCGAGCAGGCGCCGGATCTCGGGGCGCAGGTTGTAGAGCGACTTCAGCTCCGAGATTTGCTCGAGGGCGTCCGAAATCGACAACCCGCCCGGCCCCGAAGGGATGAGCTTAGCGACGCGGTCGACGTCGGGCAGGGGTACTCCCAAGGCTCGGCCCGCGTCGCGCACCGCGGCGCGCGCAGCCATGGTTCCGAAGGTTACGATCTGCGCGACGCGCTCTTTCCCGTACTTTTCGGTGACGTAAGCGATGACTTCGTCGCGGCGGTCTACGCAAAAATCGGTATCGATATCGGGCATCGAAATGCGATCCGGATTGAGGAAGCGCTCGAAGAACAAGTTGAACTGCAGCGGATCCAAATCCGTGATGCGCAGGCAGTAAGACACGATCGATCCGACGGCCGAGCCGCGCCCCGGCCCGACCGGGATGCTGCGGTCGCGCGCATACTTGATGAAATCCCAGACGATCAAGAAGTACGACGCGAACCCCATCTTCGTAATGACGTCCAACTCGTACTGGAGCCGTTCGCGCAACTCGGAATCGCTCGCCGCGCGCTCCTCGCCATAACGTTCGACCAATCCGGCTTGACACAGGTCGCGCAGATATTGCTCTGGGGTTAGCGGTTCCGCGACTTCATACTGCGGCAAGTGAAAGATTTTTTCGGGGATACGAATGTCGATACGATCGGCGATCTTGACGGTGTTTTCACACGCTTCGGGGAGATCGTGCCACAGCTCGTACATCTCGTCGGCGCTCTTGACGTAAAACTGATCGGAGTAGAACTTCATCCGCGAGGTATCCGACACGGTCTTGCCGGTGCCGATGCACAGCAGCACGTCGTGCGCCGGCGCGTCTTTCTGATCGAGATAGTGGGAATCGTTGGTCGCGACGATCGGCACCGAAAGTTCGCGGGCCACGCGAACCAAGCCGTCGTTGATGACCGCTTCCTCCGGCATGCCGTGCCGCATGACCTCGATGTAAAAGCGGTCGCCGAAGATGTCGACGTACGTCCTGGCGTTGCGCAGCGCGGTAGCGTAATCGTTCTTGAGCAGCGGCGCCGCGACGAGGCCCGACATGCAGCCGGAAAGGACGATCAGGCCGTCGTTGTGCTCGGCGAGTAGGTCCAAATCGATGCGCGGCTTGTAATAGTAGCCCTCCAGGAATCCCTTGGAAACGAGTGCCGTCAGGTTCCGGTAGCCGACGAGGTCTCCGGCCAGCAGCGTCACGTGCGCCTCCTCGCGGACGGTCCGGTCGAATCGTCCTCGCGGCGCGATATAGGCTTCGCAGCCGATGATCGGCGTGAGGCGTTCCTCACGGGCGCTATAGTAGAACTCCATCGCCCCGTACATGACGCCGTGGTCGGTCAACGCCACGGCGGGCGCACCGGTCTCGGCTGCCCGGCGGGTCAAGCGGTCGACCCGGCAGGCGCCGTCGAGGAGCGAATACTCCGAATGGACGTGCAGGTGGACGAAACGGTTCAAGCGGGTTTCCTACCGGATGTGACTAAACTAGGCCTGGGCTGCATAGGATGAAGACCGAGCTTTCCGGCCAGGGGCCCACCGGTGTCGACGTTGGCGCGCTTCAAGCGGAGCTCGATGAGTTGCGCGCGCGCTTGGCTATGGTGGAAGCCGAGCGCGATGAGTACGCGCAGCAAAACGCCGAGCTGTTCGTTCTTCAGCAAGTCTTCTCCACCATCAACTCGACGCTCGAGATCAACGACATTCTTTCGATGGTCCTGCGCGGCGTCGTCGAGGCGCTCAAGTTCAAGCGCGTTATCCTCTTCGACGTCATCGAGAACGGCGTCATCATTCGCCGTCTCGAAGGCGATCTCAACGGTCAGGTCCTCCATGCTCTCGACCCGCGCGAATACCGATCGGATTCGACTTTACAGGACGTAGCCCACGGCGACCTTCAACTGGCCTACGGTTCCGCAACCGACCCGGACAAGCCGCTCGAGGATACGCGCGGCGCCTACTGCATCGCCCCGCTCGTCGCACGCGACATCGTCCGCGGCATGCTGTACGCCGACGACCCGCCGGGCGAAGAGATTACGGAGAACCAGCTGCGCGTTGTTTTGGACTTCGCATCGCAAGCCGCGATCGCCGTCGAAAACGCGCGACTCTACGACGAAACGCGCCGGTTGCTGGAGGAAACGCAGCGACTCGCGCATACCGACAGCTTGACCGGCATACCAAACCGGCGAGCCCTGCACGATCTGCTCGAGCGCGAACTGCACACGTCGGAGCGCTACGATACACCCTTCGCCTTCGTTATCTTGGATCTCGATGATCTGAAGAAAATCAACGATTCTGGGGGCCACAGCCTCGGCGATTTGGCGCTCAAGCGCTTCGCGCAAGTCTTGAAGAAAAACGCGCGCAAGGGCGATATCATCGCCCGCTACGCCGGCGATGAGTTCGTCGTGGTGATGGCACAGAGCGACCGCGAGCAAGCCAAACGCGGCGTCGAGCGTATCATGGCCGCATTGCGCCGCAACGGCTTGGCCAGCTCGATCGGCGTCGCCATGTTTCCGACCGACGGCACCGACGGGCAGACGCTGTTCTTCTCGGCCGACGAGGCGCTCTATCAGGCCAAGCAGGCCGGCAAGAACGCCTACCGCTTCTACGACCGGTCCATCGCCGGCAAGTCCTCGCACGGCGACGCTTCGGCGTAACCCTATTTCAGCGCCAACTCCAAAAACGTCGGGCAGGCGTACTCAGCCTCGCCATAGGCATCGCACTCAACGAAACCCACCGATCGGTAGAGCGCGTAGGCGGCACCGAGTTTCTCGCGGTGCGTATCCAGGACGACGCGCTCGTAGCCGCGATCGCGGGCTAGGGCCACCGCCGCCTCGGTGAGCGCGCGTCCCGCGCCGGTGCCCCGCGCATCTGGGACGACGTAGAGCCGCTTCAGCTCGGCGGTGGTCCGGTCGATGCGGTGTAAGACCACGCACCCGATGGCTCTGGGTCCGACCAGACCGAGCAGCAGGGCGCCCTCCCGGTACCGCTCGGTGAGCCGCTCGATTTCCCGTTCTACGTCCGGAACCCGCAGCTCGGCCGGCAGCCAAGCCTGATATTGGCGAATCAGCTCCCGAAAGAGCGCTAGCCGCCCGGAATCGCTCGCGGCATCGACGATCTCCAGCATCCTTAGGAGGGCGAATTCCGCACTAAAGTCATGGGGGTTCCTTCATGCCCCGCGTACTATTACAGGGACTCAGGATTTTCGTACTTCGGGGGCCCGCGTGATCAAACACGACGTAGTCGTCATCGGCGGCGGTCTTGCCGGCATGCGCGCCGCGGTGGAAGCCGCGGAAGGCGGTGCCGACGTCGCCATCGTCTCCAAACTGCATCCGGTTCGCAGCCACTCCGGCGCCGCGCAAGGCGGCATCAACGCCGCATTGGGCAATCGCGAGGAAGACTCGCCGGAAGCGCACACGTTCGACACGGTCAAGGGTTCCGATTACCTCGCCGATCAAGACGCCACCGCAGCGATGTGCGAAGACGCGCCTAAGCAGATCATTTGGCTCGAGCATCGGGGCTGCATCTTCTCGCGCGTGCCCGACGGCCGCATCGCGCAGCGTCCCTTCGGCGGCGCTGGATCGCCGCGCACCTGCTACTCCGCCGACGTGACCGGTCTCGTCATTCTGCACACGCTGTGGGAACAACTCGAGCGCTTCGGCGTAAAGGTCTATGAAGAGTATTTCTGCACGGCGCTCGCGATCGAAGACGGCATCGGGAGCGGCGTCGTCGCGTACAACATGCGCAACGGCGAGCTCGAGCTCATCGCCGCGAAGGCGACGATCTTTGCAACCGGCGGCGCCGGACGCATGTACCTCAAGACGACCAACGGCTACGCGTCCACGGCCGACGGTCAAGGCATCGCCTATAAAGCGGGCATCCCGATGATGGATATGGAGTTCATGCAATTCCATCCCACGACGCTCAAAGAAAACGGCGTGCTGATGACCGAAGGTGCGCGCGGCGAAGGTGCTTACCTGCTGAATTCGCTGGGCGAGCGCTTCATGTTTAAGTATGCCCCGAACAAAGGCGAGTTGGCTTCGCGCGACGTCGTTTCCCGCGCCGAGTGGACCGAGATACTGGAAGGCCGTGGCGTCGACGGCTGCGTTCTGCTCGACATGCGGCATCTCGGCCGCGAAAAAATCCTCGAACGGTTGCCGCAGATTCGCGAGCTCGCCCTCGATGCGACCGGCAAGGACGCGATCAACGAGCCGATTCCGATTCTACCGGGCGCCCACTACACGATGGGCGGCATCGAGACCGATAAGTGGGGCGCGACGCGCGTTCCCGGCGTCTACGCTGCGGGTGAATGCGCCTGCGTCAGCGTGCACGGCGCCAACCGTCTCGGAGGCAACTCGCTGCTGGAGACCATCGTCTTCGGCGCGCGCTCGGCCAAACACGCGCTCGACTATATCAAGACGGTGTCCAACGTGCGCGAGTCGGCGCGCACCTTGCAGCAAGAGAAAGACCGTATTGCCGGACTCCTCGCGCGGACGAGCGGAACCCGCGCGCCGCAGCTGCGGCGCAAGATGAACGCAACGATGAGCGAGAATGCCTTCATTTTCCGCGACGCAAAAGGCCTGGCCAAGGCGGTCGACGATCTCAAGGCCGTGCGCAAAGAGTTCGACGCCGGCGTCTACGTCATGGACAAGAGTCCCACGTTCAATACCGACCTCGTCGGAGCGCTGGAAACCGACTTCCTGATCGACAGCTCGCTCGCGCTGGCTGCCGGGTCGCTCGCCCGCACGGAGTCACGCGGCGCACAAGCCCGCACGGACTACCCCGAGCGCGACGACGCTAACTGGCTCAAGCACACGCTCGCGTGGCGTGAAGCCGACGGTTCGCCCCGTCTCGATTACTCGAGGGCCGTCACCATCACCAAATACGATCCGCAAGTGAGAACGTACTAAACGCATGGGAATCAAACTCGACATCTTCCGCTTCGACGAAGCCACCGACGACGTTCCCCACCGCGACGTCGTCGAAGTCGACGTACCGGAAACCACGACGGTCTTAGACGCTTTGGAAACCGCCAAGGCGGAGATCGACGGCTCGATCAGTTTCCGGCGTTCCTGCCGCTCGGCGATCTGCGGCTCGTGCTCGATGAATATCAACGGCGTCACCGGATTAGCGTGCAAGACGCCCTGCAATACCGTGACGAACGCCGACGGCGTCATCAAAGTGGATCCGATGCCGAACTTCCAGCCGATGAAGGATTTGGTCGTTCACATGGATCCGTTCTGGGACAAATACCACCGGCTCAAACCGTATCTGCAGCCGGCGGACAAAGACGAAGACCACGAACGCGAGCGCCGCGTCTCTCCCGAGGACATGAAGAAGCTCGTCGACGTCGCCAATTGCGTGATGTGTGCGACGTGCTACGCACTCTGCCCCGTCGTCAGCGTGGATCCGGCATTCGCCGGGCCGGCCGCCATTGCGTACGCTTACCGTTTCATCGAGGACGTGCGCGATAGCCAGCGTAAGGAACGCATCGCACAAATCAGCGAAGATTACCTCTGGCTTTGCGCGCACTGCTACGCGTGCTCGTACTGTCCCAAGCACGTCGATCCGAACGATCGCATCATCGACGTCAAGCGCGCGGCCATCAAAGATCGCGTCATGATAAACGAACGCGGTCCGCGGCACGCGCTCATCGTCAGCAAGACGATTAAGCAGACCGGCATGTTGGCCGAAACCGAAGTCGTATTGGGCACGGTCGGCCGCTTTAACGTGCGCGGCATGATCAAGGTCACACCGCAGGCGCTGCGCATGGTCGCAAGCGGCAAACTCACGCCGACCGAGATGCTTGCGGGAACGGCAGCCCCGATGCTGGGGCAGCCTTCGATGAAACCCATACCAAAAGTCGACGAAGTCCGTACCATCTTTGAGTCGCTGGAGGTCCCCGTCAGCTAATGGCTGCAACGCTTCTACCCGAAGAGATGCCCCTCGAGTCGCACCGCAAGAGCCGATCTGCGCAAACGCGCCGTTACGGTTTCTTCCCGGGCTGCGTCGCTAAAGAATCCTGCAAAGAGTTGTTCAACTCGACGATGCTGCTGGCCGATAGGCTCGGCATCGAGCTGATCGAACTGACCGCCGCGTCGTGCTGCGGTGCCTCGGTGGTCAACGACGTCAACCGCGACGTCGCGCGCGTGCTCAACGCGCGTACGTACGCACAAGCCGAAGCACTCGGTCTTGACGACGTGATCACGATTTGCTCGACGTGTACGGGCCATATGCGCGCTGCAAATAAGGAACTGCTCGAGAGCGAAGAGCGCATGGATCACGCCAACGGCATTCTCGCCAAGTTCGGCGCCAAGTACCAAGGCGGCGTGATGGTGCGCCACCTGTTATGGCTGCTGATCGACGACATCGGTTTGGACAATCTCGCGAAGATGGTCGTGCGCCCCCTCAACGGCCTGCGCGTAGCACCGTTCTACGGTTGTCACATCATTCGGCCCGAGAGCGTCAACGGCTGGGAATCGGCGCGTAACCCGCATTCGCTCGAAGACGTCATCGCCGCCATCGGCGGAGAGCCCGTCGACTACGCCGGCAAAACGCGCTGCTGCGGTTTCCACATTCAGCTCGAGAAAGACAACACCGCGGCCAACATGGTCGGGCAAAACATGCGTATGGCCAAAGACCACGGCGCCGAAGCCGTGATCACGCCGTGTCCGCTGTGCCACCTCGCGCTCGACAGTTATCAGCTCGACGCAGCGGCGCGCTGGGGACGCACCGATCTGCCGACGTTCCATCTGCCCCAGCTGGTTGCGTTTGCGCTCGGCGTCCCGGCCGATAAGCTGGGGCTCAACAAGCACCTCGTCGATCCTCGCACGATTATGGTGGAGCGCGAACTGATCAGCTGATGGCAACCACACTAGCCGGGTTAGCGTTTCTCATCGGCGCGTGGACGTGCACGTCCGGCTCTGGCGCCCAGCAGTTTACCTATACTGCCGTCTATGCCTACGACATGCAGAACGACTGGATCAGCCAGCACGATACGTGGACCGGCGGCGGCGACGTCGGTTATCTGACGTACGACGCTAAGGGAGCCTTCTGGAACTGGGTCGTTCTCGAACCACAAGGATCGACGACGGTGTTCCACGGTACCGGGCCTGCAACGCACATCTCCTACCGCACCGTGTACCCGCCGCAAAGCGACGGCACCGAAGTTTTCGATCGGGCCTCCGATACCAAGTACGCCACCCATTTTACCGGAACGCTCGAGGGTAAGAAATACGACGCCTCCGACACCTGTACGAAACACTAGGTAACGTCAGAAAGGCGCGCAATGCGTATTGAAGCCTACGTCTTCTTCAACGGGAACTGCGAAGAGGCGTTCCAGTTCTATCGCGACGCGTTCGGCGGCGAGCTGAATCTCAACCGGTACGAGGGCTCTCCCATGGACGCGCAGCTGCCCGCCGACGCGAAGCAGAAAATCATGCACGCTTCGCTCGTCAGCGGCGACGCGACGCTCATGGGTGCCGACGCGGTCGGCGACTGGAAGCGCACGGCCGGCAATAACGTTGCCCTTTCGCTGGTAAGCCACGACGAAGCCGCTGGAAAGCGCGCCTTCGAGAGACTTTCCGCGGGCGGCAAGGTCACGATTGAACTCGCGCCGACCTTCTGGGGAGCGAAGTTGTTCGGCATGCTCACCGACAAGTTCGGCATCGACTGGATGGTCAGCGTCTACGAGTAGCGCGTACCCCAAAAATGAAGGCCGCCCTCATCGTCCGATCGACGGAGGGCGGCTTTGATCTTCTTGCGGTCGTAGAGCTTTTTCGATTCGTGTGCTCCGGCCGGCCGGAGATTCGTCGCCGGACCGAGCCTCGGCACGATTGCGAGCGGTTTTCGCCGTCGTTTCTTCGCCATGATGAGTACCTCCAAGGCGATTATACGACGGCGATCCCCCGCCTTCGGCCCTCGCGCCCCAGGAGCAAGTCGATGCGTTTGATCTCTGCGGCCGGGATCGACCGCTCTTCGCCGTCGTAGCACACGACCGGTTCGCCTCGGCTCATCCGTTCGATCATGGCTTCCCGCATGAATTCGGCCATCGCCAGCTGGTTGTAGCGTTCGCAAATACTGCGCCCGTCTTTGAGGCGAATCCAAAGTTCCGCCGTTTCCGTCATCATCGGCTGAGGTCTCCCTTACGAAGCCAATGTACCCACCCAACGGGAGGCGAAATCCCCGCCAATGGCCATTCTCGCCGAACCCCGGCCGACCGACCATTCGCGCATCGACACGGAGCTCGAGGAGCTGCGTGCCGGGGCTGCGCGATGGGCTGCCTTGCCCGCAGCCGATAAGGCGGCGGTGCTGTCGGCCTGCCTCGCGAGCGTGGGGCGCCAGACCGACCGCTGGATCGCGGCCGCCGCCGACGCCAAAGGGCTCACGGGGACCCCGCTCGCCGGCGAAGAGGCCATCAGCGGCCCCTGGGCGGTGTTGCGTGCACTCAACGCCTACATTCTTACGTTGCGCGGCATCGCAGCCACCGGCGCCGTGCCCCTCGACCCGCAGCGCGTCCGGACGCGCGACGACGGCCAAGTCGTCGTCGACGTATTCCCGGCCGACGTCTACGATCGCATTCTCCTCGACGGCGTACGCGCCGAAGTTTGGATGCAGCCCGGCGTTACCGCGAAGACGCTGCCCGAAACCATGGGCACGTGGTACCGCCAAGCGCAGCACGAGCCGCGCGTCGCGTTAGTGCTCGGAGCCGGGAACATCGCGTCGATCGCACCGCTCGACGTGCTGTACAAGCTGGTTGCCGACGGAACCGTGTGCGCGCTGAAGATGAATCCCGTCAATCACTATTTGGGGCCCATTTTCGAAGATGCGTTCGCACCGCTGGTCGAGGGCGGCTACCTGCGCTTCGCGTACGGCGGCGCCGATATCGGGAAGTATCTCTGCGGCCATCCCGCGATCGACGAGATCCACATCACGGGTAGCGATAAGACGCACGACGCGATCGTCTTCGGCGACGGTCCCGACGCCGCCGACCGCAAACGCCGCAACGATCCCATCCTGCGCAAACCGATCACCAGCGAGCTCGGTAACGTCAGTCCGACGATCGTCGTGCCCGGTCCGTGGAGCGATTCCGACGTCGCCTTTCAAGCCGAGAATATCGTCACGCAAAAGCTGCACAACGGCGGCTTTAACTGCATCGCCTCGCAGGTGCTGATCCTGCCGCGCGATTGGGCGCGTACGCCCGATCTCATCGCGGCGATCGACGACGTGATGCGCGTACTAGCGGACCGCCCTGCCTATTATCCCGGTGCGGCCGCGCGCTGCGACGCGCTCGCCCGCGGACGCCGCGAGATTCGCACGTTCGGGCCGAACGACGGGCGCTATGTCGCACGGACTATCGCGGTCCTCGACGCGTCGAACGCGTCCGAAGTCGCGTTTACCACCGAAGCCTTTACACCGTTTCTCGGAATGGTCGCGCTCGCCGGCCAAACGGAAGGCTATCTGCGCGATGCCGTCGCTTTCGCCAACGATAAACTGTGGGGCACGCTCGGCGGCAATCTCATCGTGCACCCCGGAACGATGCGCCGGTACGCGGACGATTTCGATCGGGCCGTCGCAGATCTCCGATACGGCTGCATCGGCGTCAACGCCTGGACCGGCGTCGGCTTCCTGACCTGTCAAACGCCTTGGGGTGCTTTCCCAGGTCACACGCTCGACGATATTCGCAGCGGTATTGGCGTGGTTCACAACACCTATCTTTTCGCGCGCTCGCAAAAGAGCGTCGTCTACGCGCCGTTTGCGCCCTTTCCGCGCAGTCT
>JAFAHZ010000241.1 GCA_019236975.1 Vulcanimicrobiota bacterium
CTTGAGCCGATGACTCCCAAGATCGCGTAGCGTGAAACCTTCGGCTAACGAATCGCCGATCGACGACGCGACCGTCTCTGAAAGAACGATCTGCTCGCCATGCGCGACGCTTAACAAGCGCGCGACGCGATTGACCGGTGGTCCGAAGTAATCGTTATCGCGGTGCTCGACGGCGCCCGCATGAATCGCCATCCGCACGCGCAAACCTTCGATGCTGCTCCAATCGCGTTCGCGCAGCGCGTACTGTGCTTCGATCGCGGCCGCCAATGCGTCTTTGGCGTTAGCAAAAGCCGTGCAGAATTCATCGCCGACGGTTTTGAAAACGCAACCGCCGTGGCGCTCGATCACCGAACGCATTAGCTCGTCGTGACGCGCGACGGCTTCCTGCATCGCTTCGCGATGCGCCTCCCAGCGCGCGGTGCTGCCTTCGATGTCGCTAAAAAGGAACGTTACGGTATCGGCGGGCGCGCTCACGCGAGTAGCGCCTCGCGCACGGCGGCGCCCTCCGACAACCGCGCGCCTTCGGCGAGCAGCGTTTGCAGACGCTCCGCGTCGAGCGCGGCGCGCAGAATCTGCATCGTCCGCTCGTAGCCGCGCGCTTCCGTCGGCTCGCGCGGAAACTTCAGACCGGCGTACGCGGCGTCGGCGAAACCAACGAGCATCGCCGCGCGTTCGGGTCGTCCGTTTTCGGCGTTGATTTGAGCGAAGTGACCGACGGCCACGGTGAGCGGCAGCATTTCCTTGCGAGATGCGGCCGTCTCCAGCGCCTGGCGTGCGTACGATTCGCTTTCGGCGACGCACCCGGTCGCCAGCAGATAGGCGGCCATATTCAGCCGATCCATCATGACGGCGTGCGCGATCGTTATTTCCTCGTCGAGCTCGAGCACCTCGCGCATGCGCGCAACGGCTCCTTCGGAATCGCCGCTGGCGAACAGGGCGTCGGCAAGATAGCCCAACGGATACGAAAGCCGCGCGCGATCGTCGAGCGCGCGCAAGCGCGCGATCGCCTCTTCCAGCATTCGCCGGCCGCGATCTCCGTCGCCGCTGACTGCGATAAAGTAGCCGAGCTGCCCGAGCAGAACGGCGATCAGATGGGGTTCGCCGAGTTCGTTGGCGATCGGAATCAAGGGTTCGCCGAGTGCGACGGCTTCTGCAACGCGTCCCAGGCGCCAGAGGGCCGTCACGGCGCGCTGCGTCGCCTCGACGTACGCGATCCGATCGCCAAGGCGCTCGAACATTTTTGCGGCGCGCAGCGCCGTGTCGTAGACGTTTCCTTCGTCCGAGCCGCGACGCGCGTGCGCGAGCGCCAGCCGCGCGCGCAGCAGTTGCGGAGCGTCCTCCCCGATCAGCGACTCGGCGCGCTCGAGCAGCCGCAGTCCGTCGGGCATGCCCATCCCCGAAACGTTGGCTTCGATGGCCGCGCCATCGCGTACGTTGTGACCGCCCTCGATTGCCCACTCGATGGCGGCGCGATAGTTGTCGGCGTCGGCACCCATCTCGGCTTGCCAACGATCGAGGTTCGTTCGCCAGTACGACCCGTAGCCGCACTCCGAACGCTCGAGAAAATACCTGCAGTGGCGCGCGGCGACGTCGTCGTATTCACCGGCCTCACGTAAGCGCTCGCGCGCGAACTCGCGGGTTGATTCGAGCATGCGATAACGCGATTCGTCGCCGGCGGCGAGCGCCACGACCAGCGATTTTTCGACCAGCGATTCCAACAGCGGCAGCGCGTCCCATTCGTCGCTCGCGCCGACCGCCGCCGTTGCTTCCAGCGTAAAGGCACCGCGAAAAATCGCCAATTGCCGAAACATCCGCTTTTCGGCATCGTCGAGCAGCTCGTAGCTCCAGCCGATCATCGCGCTCAGCGTCTGCTGGCGCGGCAACGCCGTGCGGCTCCCTCCGGCGAGCAGCTTGAAGCGCTCGTTGAGACCTTCGCGAATGCGTTCCACGCTCAGTATTTTGGCGCGAGACGCCGCCAGCTCGATGGCGAGCGGAATGCCGTCGAGGCGCGCGACGATTTGCGCGACGATCGCGCCGCTGCCGTCGAGCGAGAAGTCGCGCTTGACCGCGCGCGCACGCTCGGCAAAGAGCGCGATGGAAGTCGCCTCGTCCAGCGACGGCATGCGATAGGTGCGTTCGCCGTGGACGCCCAGCGCTTCGCGGCTCGTCGCAAGAAAACGCACGTGCGGGCAGCGATGCAGCAGCTGTTCGACGAGCTGCGCGGCGCCGGCGACCAGGTGCTCGCAGTTGTCCAAAATAACGAGCAGCGTCTTCTCCTTGAGGGCGAACGCGAGCTCTTCAGACGGCGGCCGAGCGCTCGAGCCGACGTCGAGCCGCAGCGCCGAAGCGATCGTATTCGGCAGCAGCGACGCGTCTGAAACCGTTGCCAGCTCGACCAGCCACGCACCGTCCCCAAAAGAGCCGAGCGCATTGAACGCCGCTTGCAGCGCCGTGCGCGTTTTCCCGACGCCCCCGGACCCCGTCAGGGTCACGAGGCGCGATTCGCCCAGCAGCGTTTCGATATCGGCGAGCTCGCGTTCTCGGCCGAGAAGCTCGGTCAAGTGCAGCGGCAGGTTGGTCGGATTCTCATCCACGGCACGCAGCGGCGGGAAATCGCTTCGCAGGCCGTTTGCGGTGAGCTGGAAGACTTTTTCGGCTTCAGGAAGATCTTTGAGGCGATGCTTGCCGAGATCGCGCAGCGCAACGCCGGCCGGCAACGTACCGCTCGCGATGGCGGCGGCGGCTTGCGACACGACGACCTGCTCGCCGTGTGCCGCGGCCAGCAGCCGCGCGACCCGATTGAGGGGCGGTCCGAAGTAATCGTCGTCGCGCAACTCGGCAACGCCGCTGTGGATTGCCATGCGCACGCGCAACCCGTCTACGCCGCTCCAATCCTGTTCGTGAAGCGCCTGCTGCGAGTCGACCGCCGCCGCAACGGCGTCGTGAGGATTGGAGAACGCGCAGCAGAAGGCGTCGCCCATCGTCTTGAACACGTAACCGCGATGGCGTTCGACTGCCGCGCGCATCAGCTCGTCGTGACGCGCAACGGCTTCCTGCATCGCGTCGCGATGCGCTTCCCAGCGCGACGTGCTCCCCTCGATGTCGGTGAAGAGAAACGTGACCGTCCCCGACGGAGTCGTCATGGGGCGGTGCTTCTAGATCAAATCCCCGCGTACCATTCGTAGCCCTGATCTTCCCAGTAGCCGCCCTGGCCGGCGGCGATGTTGGCAAAGCTGCCGACGAGCTCGACGCGCGCGATCCATTTCGCGCTTTTGTACCCGAGTTGCGTCGGGACGCGCAGCCGCACCGGAGCGCCGTGATCGGGGTCGAGCGGCGCGTCGTTGAGGCGCAGTGCGAGCAACGCTTGGGGGTGTCGCGCCTGATGCAAGTCGAGGCTCTCGTAGTACGAGTGGCCCTGCCCGTCGTCGTCCATACAGTGAAACACCGCGTAGCGCGCGTCGCCGCGCGGCATTACGGCGTCGAGCACGTCGGCCAGCCGGACGCCGCTCCACTTTCCGATCGCGCTCCAGCCCTCCACGCAGTCGTGGCGGGTGATTTGCGTCTGCTGCGGCATCGCGTATAACGCGTGCAGGTCGAACGCGCCGCGGCGTTCCACGGCACCGTCGACGAGCAAGCGGTAGCCGGCGAAGCCGCTCGCTGCCAGCGTTTGGTAGCGGCTGTTACTGGGCGTCGAGAAGCCGTTGACTCGGAAGGTGCGATCGACGTCGCCGTCGCGGTACTCGCGCGCCAAACCGCGCGTGCCGATCAGCGCATGGTTGAGCGGTTCGGCCGCCGTCAACAGCTTTTGAAACGCGCCGTTATTGACGAGCGCGTTGGAAACCGGCCCGCAGCCGCTCAATGCCGCCGACATCGACGAAGCCAGGAACAATTTACGTTTCATTCGTTTGATACCAGCCCGTTATCATCGAGCGCATTTGATTGACCACGTTTTGGGTCGCAACTTGAAACACGTGGATGGCAAAGAAGCCGAGCAGCAACAGCATTCCGGTGAAGTGCCAGAGGCGCGCGAACTGCCGTCCGCCCAACACCGCCGTCAACGGCGCTGCGATCGCGTCGATTCCCGGCGATAGGGCGAGACCCGTCAGCACCACCAGCGGCGCGACGATGAATCCGATCGTCGTGTACGCCGCCTTCTGCAGCGGATTGTAGAGCCCGTGCGGCGGCGGCTCCTTGCGCAACTTGAAGTAGTAGGCTTGCATCGGCCAGAGTTTCGGCAGGTCGCTCGGGAGCAGAATCATCTGGCGCAGCGTGCCGCGGCGTGCGGTCGAGACGATCCAGGCGAGCCAACAGAACGCCGCAATCCACGCAAAAAAGAAATGCCAGCGCCGGCCGCCGGAGAGATCCTGAAACCCCGGAATCGTCAGCCACGCCGGAAAAGCGTGCGCGCCGCGGTCACCCATCCCATCGTCGGTCCATCCGAGCAGTCCGGTCGTCGTAAACGTACGTCCAAAGACGGTCGTGGTGCCGACGCCGTCGGCCGGCGAACCGATCGCCAGGACGCGGCGCGCCGGATCGCTTTTATCGCTGGCGTCCAAGTTGGGAGACGCATTGAAAATCTGCAGCCCGCTCGAAACCAGGACGGCAAACGCCAAGACCCACAGCCAGTGCGAGGCTCGGGTCAGCCACGAATAACGGTAGAGGAACGTCTTCGGCGGAGCGCTCACGCTCTTAGATACGCCGCGCCGGCCGCTTTTGGATGCCGAGGGGGTCGCGCGGGGGCGCAGAACCCGGCCTGGGCATGGCAGACACCATCAAACTCGACGTGACCGGCGGCATCGCCCGGGTGACGCTTGCCCGCCCGGACGTGCGCAACGCGTTCAACGCCGGCGTCATCGCGGAGCTGCACGCGGTTTTCACCCGCATCAACGCGGCCGACGACGTCCGCGCCATTGTGCTCTCCGGCGAGGGCACCGTGTTCTGCGGCGGCGCCGACGTCAAGTGGATGCGCGAATCGCTCGATCTGAGCGTTGAAGCGAACACGATCGACGCCGAGCGTATGAGCGATATGTTTCGCGCGATCGATAACTGCGCGCACCCGGTGATCGGCCGCATTCATGGTGCCGCGCTCGGCGGCGGCGCCGGGCTCGCCGCGGTCTGCGACATCGCCATCGCGGGCGACGAAGCGATCTTCGGTTTCACCGAAGTCAAGCTCGGCATCATTCCGGCCGTCATCTCGCCGTTCGTGCTGGCCAAGATCGGTCCGTCGCACGCACGCGCGCTCTTTCTCACGGGGGAGCGTTTCGGCGCCGAGCGCGCGCTGCAGATTGGGCTCGTGCACCGCGTGGTCCCCGCTGCCGAACTCGATGCGGCAGTCGATGCCGCGCTCGCCGAGATTCGCACCGCCGGCCCGCGCGCCGTCAGCGCGGCCAAGCTGCTCGTGCGCCGCGTCGGCGACGCCACCTATCACGAGACGCGCGCGCTCACGTCGGAAGCGATTGCGAATCAGCGCGTAACGCCGGAGGGTCAAGAGGGCTTGCGCGCTTTCCTCGAGCGGCGTAAAGCGTCGTTCGCCGAATGATCCGCCGCCTGCTGATCGCCAATCGAGGCGAGATTGCGGTGCGCGTCGCGCGCGGCGCCCGCGAACTGGACGTCGTGCCGCTCGGCATCTTCTCCGAAGCCGACAACCACGCGTACCATCTTGCGTTTATGGACGACGCGCGCTGCGTGGGGCCCGCCCCGGCGGCGGAGTCGTATCTCAATATCGATGCGGTCATCGCCGCGGGCGTTGCGATGAACGCCGACGCCGTGCATCCGGGTTACGGCTTTCTCTCCGAGCGGGCGGCATTCGCGCAAGCCGTCGCCGATGCGGGAATGATATTCGTCGGTCCGTCGCCGCGCGCGATGGCCGCGATGGGCAGCAAGATCGAAGCTAAACGCCGCGTGCGCGAGTTCGACGTGCCGACCGTTCCGGGCTACGACGGCGACGATCGATCCGAAGCGGCGTTGCGCAAAGAGGCCGCACGCATCGGATTTCCGCTGTTGATCAAAGCGAGCGCCGGCGGCGGCGGACGCGGCATGCGCGTGGTCGAGTCGATCGGCGCTTTCGGTGAAGCGCTCGCTGCCGCCAAGCGCGAAGCGCTCGCGGCCTTCGGCGACGACGCCGTCTTGCTCGAGCGCTACCTCCGCGATCCGCGCCACATCGAGTTCCAAGTGCTCGCCGACGCCCACGGCACGACGATCCATCTCGGCGAGCGCGAATGCTCGATTCAGCGGCGCCACCAGAAGATCGTCGAAGAGGCACCGTCGGTTGCCCTGTCGCCCGAGCTTCGCGCCGAGATGGGCGCGGCTGCGGTGCGCGCCGCGCGCTCCGTGGACTACGTCAACGCCGGAACGTGCGAGTTCATGCTCGACACCGGCGGTGCGTACTACTTTCTCGAAATGAATACGCGGCTGCAAGTCGAGCATCCGGTGACGGAACTCGTCTACGGCATCGATTTAGTGCAATGGCAGCTTCGCATCGCCAACGGCGAGAAGCTCGCGCTCGCACAAGACGACGTTCGCCCGCGCGGCTGGGCGATCGAGACGCGCATCTACGCCGAAGATCCGGCCAATCACATGCTGCCCTCAACCGGAACGATCGCGCGCTGGTCGCCCCCGGAAGGGCCGGGCATCCGGCTCGACGGCGGAGTTACGACGGGCAGCGAGGTGAGCGTCTACTACGATCCGATGCTCGCCAAGCTCGTCGTGTACGGCAGCGACCGCGCGCAAGCCGTCGCGCGGCTCGAACGCGCGCTCGAAACGTTCGTAGTGGCGGGCGTGCGCACGAATCTGCCGCTGCTGCAGTGGATCGCGCGCGACGAGGCGTTTGGAGCCGGCGACACGACGACGAGTTTCCTTGCGAAGCGATTAGACGAATCGATCTTTCGCACGCCGTCGCTGCCGCGCGAAGCGTCGCTGCTGGCGGCGGCGACGCTGCTCGCCGACGGTGCGGCGCCGTGGCGGATCGCGCAGGTCGGCATGCCGCTGCGCTTTGCGAGCGACGGCGCGCCCATCGACGTCGTCGCCGATGCGACCGCCACGCGCGATGTGTGGTTGCTTTCGGGTGCCTTTACCGGTGAGCTGCGCGCCGAGCGCCGCGGCAACGCCGTGCACGCCGCGTTCGACGGTCGTGAGTTTTCCGGCACGGTGATGCGCGAAGGCGCGCGCTTCGCGGTGCATTTCGACGGTCACGTATACGCGCTCGAATTTGCCGCACCGCCTTCAGCGGAAGGT
>JAFAHZ010000277.1 GCA_019236975.1 Vulcanimicrobiota bacterium
GCAGGCGCAAGCCGAGCTGGCGAGCGCGAACGCCCAACTGCATTCGACCCCGGCGACCGTCACCGGCGGCCAGACGGTAGCGCAAAATCCCGTGCTGGGTCAGCTGCAGTCGCAGCTCTCGCAAATCGACGTGCAGCTGCAAACCGCCCTCCAGCAATACACGGAAAAGCATCCCACGGTGATCGCGCTGCGTAATCAGGAAGACCAGATCAAGCGCGAGATCGCGCAGCAGCAAGCCACCGTCGTCGCCAATACGAACACGATTCCGAACCCGGTCTACGAGCAGATTCAGCAGCAAGCCGAGACGTACTCGACGCAGATCGCGTCCGATACAGCGCAGCTGGCAGCATTAAAGTTGCAGCAGCAGCAGATGAACCCGCAGCTGGCCAGCCTGCCGGCGCAGACGGCCACGCTAGCGAACCTGCAGCGGCAAGCCAAATCTGCCGAAGACGTCTACACGGCGCTGCAGCAGAAGTTCAACAACGCCCAGATCGCGCGCGACACCGCGCTCAGCGACGTGACGATCACGCAGCCGGCCGATCCGCACTTCGCCGACGTCAAGCCGCACCTCATCACCAACCTCCTGCTCGGCATCGCGCTGGGCGCGGTGCTGGCGGTGCTCGGCGCCTTCGTCATCGATTATCTCGACAATACGATCAAAGACGATCGCGACGTCGAGCAGGAGCTCGCGCTTCCGTCGCTGGCGGCGATCCCGCTGGTGAAGATGCGTAACGGCACGCCGGAGCTGCCGTGGGTGCGAACGATGTCGATCGAAGCGTTCCTTCAGCTCGTGACGTCGATGAAGTATGCCTCCGACAAACCGCTGTCGACCGTCGTGGTTACCAGTCCTACACAAGGGGACGGGAAATCGACGGTCGCTCTCAACGTAGCCATCGCGATGGCGGAGCTGGAGCCGCGCGTCCTGCTCGTCGATGCCGACTTGCGCCGGGCGTCGCTCCACCACAAGCTGCGCATGAAAAACGAACGCGGCTTGTCGGACATCCTGGTCGGCCGCTCGCGCCTCGAAGACGTCGTTCAAAAGACGCGGTACCCGGGCTTGGATCTGCTGACCTCGGGAACGGCGACGCCCAATCCCATCAAGCTGTTGGAATCCCAGCGCATGGACGACTTCTTGCGGGAAACGCAAGACGCTTATCGCTGCGTCGTTATCGACGGCACGGCGCTGTCGGTGAACGTCGATTCGGCCGTCGTCGCTCGGAAAGCCGACGGCACGGTCATCGTCCTTTCCGCCAACCAAACCGATCTGCGTGCGGCCAAGCAGGCGCTTCGGCGCATGCAGCAGGTCGGCGTTCGCAACGTTCTGGGATACGTGCTCAATCGCGTCGTTCCGCGTAAGGAGGACTACGAGGCTTACGAACTTCGCGCCGGTACCGAGCTCGAACCGACCGAAGAGACGATGATTACCGCGTAGCGAAATGACCGTTGCTAAATTGAAGAGCGTGAGCGAACCGCGCGGGAGCAGCCGTACGCGCGGCCGGTCGATCCATCTCATCGAGGCGCAAGCGCTGTTCGTACCGGCCCTCGTCGAAGTGTTCGCGGAACTAGGGCTCGACCTGCTGGGCGTTTCCGGCGACGTCGATCTTCACGGGATGCTCGAGACCCAGCCGGACGTAGTTTTCGTCGACGCCGACTACGTCAATCAGGAGCCGCTGCACCTCGTCAGCCTCTTGCGCACGCTCGTGCCCGAGGGTGCGATCTGCGTCTACACGAGCGAACGGAATCCGCGTTGGGCGGCGGCCTGTCACGCCGCCGGTGCGACCGCGGTGCTGAGCAAGAACGCGCGCCGCGGCGAAGTCGTCGCCGGCTTACGCGACGCCGTCTATCACCGCACCTACACGGACGTGCGGTTGCGCGACACCGGCGCCTAGGCGTTTAGCCCTACGCAAAGGGCCGGAATGCATCACTCCGGCGTGCGGTCGCCGGCGTAGCATCGAACCATCGTCCGCTTGTTGGGGGAAGCTATGGAGATTTCTCATCGCCGCTGGCTCCGGTGCGTCGCACTGGTGCTGACGGCCGGCTTTTCTTCCTGCACGGGAACGGGAAGCAGCGTGCAGCCCGGACCGCCGGCCTTACCGAATGCGCCCGCGCAAACCGCGTCCTCCCACGTGCTCCCGGCCTCACTTTCAGCGATTAACACGACGCCGGGCGGCGTCGACGGCGCGCCGGGTCAGTTCCAGCCGCGCCGCGGCGACGCGAAAGCCGGCGGCCACGGCAGCACGGTCGACAAAAAAGTTCCGTGCCTGCCGACGATGAGCAACTTGTATCACGTCCACGCGTTCGTGGGAATCATCGTCAACGGTACGTACGTGGCATTGCCGCGCGCGATCGGCATGGTTAACCCAGCCCGCGCTTACAACGGCTACGTCAATAGCGCGACCTGTTTTTACGAGATTCATACCCACGACTCAACCGGTATCGTGCATCTCGAGGC
>JAFAHZ010000230.1 GCA_019236975.1 Vulcanimicrobiota bacterium
CGTGCCGATGCCGAGATTGGCCTCGGCGTAACCGGGATACGTACCGGTCTTGATGACTTGGTTGATGTAACCCGCGAGGCCCTGGCCTTCCGAGTTCGCCGGATTGGCGCCCGTGTAGACCTGGACTTCCGCGTTGCCCAGCGACGACGCCGAGCTCGAAGGATAGTTGTCGAACGAACGGTTCACCGGTACGCCGTCGAACTCGTAACCGACCTGGTCGTAGTCGCCGCCGCGAATCGAGACCGTCTGGAAATAGCCGGTCTGGTTCGGGATGACGTACGCGCCCGGAACGGTTGCGATGGCGGAGTACGCGGAGTTGAGACTTCCGCCGCCGCCCAGTGCACCTGCGGCGCTTTGCGTCGCGGCGTTGACCGAGTAGACGTCGGCAGTCGTACCGGATTTGACGATCGCGCCCGCACCGGTTGCGGTTACGCGTGCGATGGTTTTGAGGGCTTTGGTCAGACGAACCGTGACCGTCTGCACCGTATCGGCGAAGACGATCTGACCGGGTTCGCTTACTGCCTGATAGCCACTCTTGTTGACGGTCACGGTGTACGTATCCGGCGCAAGCGTCAGAAACGTAAACCGGCCGCTGGCATCGGTCGTACCCGTAGAGCTTTGGGACGGTGCACTGACCGTCACCGTCGCTCCCGCGACCGGCGCCGAGGTGTCGGCATCAACGACGACACCGCTGAGACCGCCCGTCGTGCCCGCCAGTGCCCATGTTCCCTGGCTGGCCATTGCGACGAGAAGGAGTACAGCGGTTACGCCATGCCGGAGTGATCTCCGGATCATTCATACCTCCTCAGGTAAGTGGTTCATGACAAGTCAAAGGAGGACGCCCGCGTCGGGCCTCCCCTTGGCTCATCAAGGAACGCTAGTTCGCATCCCTGGGCTGGCTTCCTTGAATAACCCCTGAGATCTGGTTTAGAACTCGCTGAATCTGAGAGGGCACTGAGGCGGCTTGGGCTCCCGATTCAACAGGCAGGCGCTCGTCAGCCGCTTCGGCGACCAGGGCGATCGACCGGACCAGGGCGCCGACGTCGTAGCCTCCCTCGAGGACGTACGCGACGCGACCCCCGCAAAACTCGCCCGCGACGCCATTGATGGCGGCCGCCAACGCGGATGCGGCCGAGGGATCGACCCCGAGATCGCCGACCGGATCGCCGGCGGCGTAGTCGAAGCCCGCGCTTACGACGATTGCCTCCGGACGCAGCGCGTTTGCGGCTTCGCGCGCGAGCCGTTCCCAGACGGCGACGAACGCTTCGGTCGCGATACCCGAGGCCGGCAACGGCAGGTTGAGCACGAGGCCGTCTCCGGTGTCGTAGCTGGTACGCCCCGTTCCCGGATAGGCGGGAAACGCGTGCGTCGACACGTAGCTCAAGCCGTCGCCGGCGATCGCCTCGGTGCCGTTGCCGTGATGGTAATCGAAGTCGAGCACGAGCACGCGTCCGCCGTACGCGGCTTGGTACGCGCGCGCCGCGATGGCGACGTTATTGAAGAGGCAGAACCCCATGCCGCGCGCCGATTCGGCGTGGTGTCCGGGCGGACGCACCAATGCGAAGACCGGTTCGCCGCCGCGCGCGCTCGCTTCCAGCGCTGCGATCGCTCCGCCCGCTGCGCGGCGTGCAACGGCCAGCGATCGCGGATCGACCACGACGTCGCCGGTCGATAAGTAGCGGGCGCCAACAAGAGCGCCGGTTTCACGTTTGACGAGTTCGAGGTACTGCGGCGTATGCACGCGCAGAATCTCGTCGTCGGTTGCGTCGCGCGCCGGAATCGTTTCGCCGATCGCTCCGAGCGCTTTCAAATGCGCAGCAACCACCTCGACGCGGTCGGGCGATTCGGGATGCCCTATGCCGCGCAGGTGGTCGCCGTAGATTTCGTCGAGAACGAATTTCATCGTCGTCCTTCGACAAGCTCAGGATGACACAGGGTTAGCTGATGTGTTTTGAGCTGCAGCTGTTCGCCGCTTCTTTTTGCACCTTTCCGTAGTCGGTCGTGCCTTTACGCATTAAGGGAAGCAGCCGCTTGTAGGCCGCAACGGCCTTGCTGCACTCGTTATTGCTCTGAAACGACTTAGCGGCGATATAGAGAAACTGCGGATTCGCGTCCAGGAAGCCGCGCGCGTTGTGATCGATGGCGTCGAAGATTTGGGCCGCTTCCTTGTAGTTCTTCAGCTCGTAGTCCGCACCGCCGACGCACGCGAGCGTCTCGGGCGTGCGCTGAATCTCGAAACTCTTTCCGCACGCATCGCGAGCGCCCGAATAGTTGCGCACTTCCGAGTAGGCCTGGCCGAGCATCGCAAAGCCTTGCGCGTCGGGCGAGACTTGCGTATAGTGGCGCAAATACCCGATCGCATCGGTCACTTTGCCGTTCTGAGCGGCGATGGTGCCGAGCGCCATGAGCGCGCCCGCGTTATCCGGATCGAGCGCCAACGCCGCCTGCATCTGCGCCGTGGCTTTATCCCATTGGCGCTGCGCGGCGAAGTATTGTCCGTACGCGACGAAACCCGCGGCAACTTTCGGAAACTGCGTCGTCACCTGCTTGAGGATCGTTTCGGCGTCGTTATACTTCTTTTCGTCCGCAAAGTACATCGCTTTTTCGACCATCAGGTGGACCTTCTGGTCGTCGGTCGGGGCAACGACGACGGCGTCGTCGAACGCCGCGGACGTTTTGGCGTCGTCGTGCTGCGCCGCATAGAGCTTGGCCTTGAACTCGAGGGTCTGCACGTCTTTCGGATCGAGTACTAACGCTCGGTCGATGGTTTGGAGTGCCATCGGAATGTTGTTCTGCTGCGCGTAGGTCGTCGCGATCTGGAAGATCGGCGCGACGTCCTTTGGATTGAGGGCGTATCCCGCTTCGAACTCCTCGCGCGCTTTGTCGAACAGCTTCTCCTGCGCGTAGACGCTGCCAAGCGTCAGATATGCCAGCGGCTCCTTGGGATTGAACGTCACCGCACGCTTGGCCACGCGTTCGGCGTCGGAAGAACGCCCCGTCTTGATATAGAGGTCGGCCAGCTGCGCGAGCACGCCCATGTTGGTCGGATCGAGGTTCGAGGCTTGCTCTAAGTCGAGCGTCGCCTCACCGATGCGCCCGATCGCCTCCTGCGCGTAGCCGTCGTAGTAGTACACCTGCGCCGTCTTATCGCCCGATTGCAGCAGTTTTTGCGTGATCTGCATGGTGAGATCGGGCCGGTTGATCTCGAGGAACATCGCGGCGAGTTCGGCCGCCGATTGCTGATCGTTGGGGTTCGCTTTGAGCTTGGCTTCCAGGCGCGGAATGGCGACTGAGGGCGGCTCGGGGCTCGCGGTCGGCAGCGCCGACGGCGACGGCGACGGAGTCGGCGATGCCGCGCTTTTGCCGCCGAACAGCGAGGCTTGCGCGTGCGGCGTCGTCGCGGCGAACGATGCGAGCGCGCACCCCAGCGCCACGAGAACGGAGAGAACGATACGCTTCAACTTACAGCTTCCTTCTTGGCCGATTCGACCAGCTTGGTCAACTCCGGCACGATAGAAAACGCGTCGCCGACGACCATGAGATCCGAAAATTCCGCAATCGGTGCGGCGCCGTCTTTATTAATCGCTACGATCGTCCCGGACGCGCGCATGCCGACCTTGTGCTGAATCGCTCCCGAAATACCGACTGCGACGTACAGACTCGGCGTGACCGTTTTTCCGGTTTGTCCGATCTGCAGGCTGTACGACACCCAGCCCGCATCGGCGGCCGCGCGCGAAGCGCCGACCGCGCCGCCGAGCGCGTGCGCTAACGGCTTCAAGAGCGTGTCGAACGGCTCCGGGCCGCCGAGCCCGCGGCCGCCTGCAACGACCACCGCAGCTTCCTCGAGCGCCATCTCGCCGGAGCTTTCCTCGTCGACGTCGCTTTCGATAACCGCGGAGTAGGTTTTGCCCGCGGGCTTCTCGATCGGCTGCACCTGCGCGCCCGTTGCAGACGGCGCAACCGAAAAGGCGTTGGGCCGAATCGTCGCGATCGCGTAATCGGCATTTTTGAGCGCGCACGTCGTAATCAGCGCGCCGCCCATTTTCGGCGATACGCATGTGACGACGCCGTTTTCGATATGGAAATCGGTAACGTCGGCGCCGATACCGGCGCCCAGACGCGCGACCAGCCGGCCCGCAACGTCGCGTCCCGCGAGCGTATTCGGGATGAGAATCAGCGACGGACCTGCGGCTTTGGCCGCCGCTTCCACATAGTCGACGACCGGATCGAGCAAAAACTTGTCGACGTCGGCGTCGTCGTTAACGTAAATCGTATCGAGCGGATAGTTCTTGAGCTGTTCGGCGAGCTGCGCCGATCCGGCGCCGACGACGAGCGCGAGCGCCTTGCCGCCGAGCGCATCGGCGATGCGCCGCGCCTCGGTTGCCATCTCGAACGTGACCTTACGCGTTTGTCCGCCGCGGTGCTCGGCGTACACGAGAACGTTGTTCATGCGTTTTATACCAGCTTCTTCTCTTTGAGGAAATCGAAGATCGCGTGGGCGCCGGCGGTTGCGTCGGCGACTTCGATCGTCTTGCCTTTGCCGCGCACCGGAGGCGGCGCAAAATTCACGAGCTGCGTTTTCGATCCGTCGGTACCGACCGGACGATCGAGTCCGAGATCGCTCAACGTCAGTATGGCGATAGGCTTTTTCTTGGCACCCATGATGCCTTTGAGCGATGCATAGCGCGGCTCGCCGAAGGTTAGCGCAGTCGTCAGCAGCGCGGGCAGCGGTCCGCGCACCGTTTGATAGCCGCTATCGGTCTCGCGCTCGACCTGCAGCGCGCCGCCGGTCACTTCCGCTTTGCGCGCGTTCGTGATGCACGGCACGCCGAGGTATTCGGCCAGCGCACCGGGCACTGCGCCGGTACTGCCGTCGTCGGTCAGGCCGCCGACGATCAGCAAATCGAACCCCGTTTTCTTCAGAGCCTGCGCCATCGCGTAGGACGTCGCCGACACGTCGGAACCTTCGAGCGCCGCGTCGGCCAGCATCACTGCCTCGTCCGCGCCCATGGCCAGCGCCTTGCGGAGCGTCTCCTTCAGCGCTTCAGGCCCCATCGTAAAGACGGTCACGGTGGCGTCGCCCCCGGCGCGTTCCTTTAATTGAAGCGCGGCTTCGAGCGCGTACTCGTCGTAGGGGTTCAAAACGGTCTCGACGCCGGTACGAACGAGGCGCTTCGTGTTCGGGTCGATCTTCTTCTCGGAATTGGGATCCGGAACGAGTTTGACCGTAACCACGATCTTCACGTGGAACTGACCTCCTGGCAAGGGGGAGCGGAACCCGGCGCTATTGGCACAAGAGCGCCGGGCTACCTGCTATGCCGGAGTTACGGTCGCGGGCTGTTTACCAGCCGCCGCCCCAGCCGCCCCAGCCGCCCCAACCGCCTCCGCCGCCGCAGCCGTCGTCACCGCCGCCATCGCCGCCGTGGTCGTCGAAGCCGACGCGACGGTTGTCGTCGCCGCCATCGTGATGGTGGTGCGGCTCACACGTTCCGGTCGGATGCGGGCACGGCGTTTGCGTGGGATGCGGGCACGGCGTCGGCGTCGGATGCGGGCATCCGCTCGGCGTCGGCGAGGGTGCAGCCGTCGGGCTCGCCGTCGGCGCACTCGTCGGCGGTGTCGTCGGGGGAGCCGTTGGCGGTGCCGTCGGCGGCGGTGACGGGCTGGCCGACGGAGTCGGCGAGGTGGTCGTCGAGTCGCCGCGTAAGCGATGATGCCCCGCCGCTTCGCGGCCGGAACGCACCACAGCGTCCGAAACGCGATGCAACGCCATCGCCCCGCCGGCGAGCGCGGTCGTCGGCGGCGTCAGGTTGCCGCCGGCGCACGCGGCAAGCAGAATACCAAGCGCCATCAAAGCTATATAGTGGAGCTTCATGCCGCGTCGTTCTATGGAGCGCTCGGTTGCCCCTAGGGCTTTTACGGCGTGAGCGACAGAATCGCAATACTCGCGTTGGGCAGCGTAAACGCGTAGTTTCCGGCGGCGTCGGCAGCCAGGGCCGTCGTTCGGGGAACGGATCGAAGGCGCCCGGTCGCGTCGTCGAAGGACGTGCCGCCGAAGGCTACGGCGCCCGACGTCAAGGCGGGCGCGGCAACGACGAGCAGTCGTGCGGAGCGCGTCCGGCGCGATGGGCGGACGACGACCGTTCCGGCGGCGCGAAGGTCTTTGTTGATCACGAACAGGCGCGCCGGGGTATTTCGATCGCCGGCGACCCCATACGCCGCGATGTTACGCTGCGTCGTCACCGTCGTCGTCAGCAAAGCGTGGCCTTGCGCCAGCGTGCCAAACGCGTACATCGCGTAGTAGAGCGGTGCGACGATGTTGTGATAGGTGACGCTGCCGGCGTGGTTCGATACGCGAACGAACACGGCGCTGTAATACGCGTCGTCCATGTGAAAGTGGATGCGCGCGAAGCCAAGCTGCGCGTTGATGAAAAGCCAGTCCAAGCCCCACGCGGTTGCTGCGAATGCGTTGTCGACCCCGTTTTGGCCGCCGCATGCGGTGGAATTCGTTTCTCCAAGCACGAGCGGCAAACCGAGGCGTCCGGCCGTCGCGATCCAGCCGCGCGCCTGCTGCCGGTAGAGCGCGACGAGTTGTGGCGAGAGGAGTTGCGCGACGGTCACGCGGTGTCCGCCGCACGTGTACGTCGGATAGTCGTGAACGGTGAGGAAACCCAGGTTACGCGCGCCTACGCCGCGCACGAATGGGGCGAGGTACGCGTTGCGCCACACGTCGGATGAATCGTCATACGCCGGCCCGATCAGCGCAAATCGCGCCGTTGCAGGGTCGCCTTTGAACGCAACGACGTACGG
>JAFAHZ010000254.1 GCA_019236975.1 Vulcanimicrobiota bacterium
TACGCGCGCGCCAGCTCCGCAACCAGCGATTGCGGTACCCCGGTCGTTCGCTCGGCGTACTCCAGCGTGTACGGCTCGACGCAGGCCCGGTATTCCTCGAAGCCGCTCGTTGCGCGATCGACGAACTCGCGGTTTTCCAGTCCTTGCGCGAGAATTTCTCGGCCGACGGCATTGGCCAGCGCGATATCCGAGCCCACGTCGAGACCGAGCCACCCGTCGGCCCACCGTGCAGACGACGTGCGGCGCGGATCGACGACGTAGAGCTTTGCGCCGTTGTGAATACCCTTGAGAACGTGATGAAAGTAGATCGGATGCGTCTCGCGCGCATTCGATCCCCACAGCACGATGACGTCGGCGGTTTCGGCTTCCTCGTAGGAACTCGTGCCGCCGCCGGCTCCGAAGACCGTCGTCAGACCGACGACGCTCGGGGCGTGTCAAGTTCGGTTGCAGCTATCGATATTGTTGCTGCCGACGGCGACGCGCGCGAACTTCTGTGCGACGAAGTTCACCTCGTTGGTCGCCTTCGAACAGCTGAACATTCCGAAGGTCTGCGTGCCGTTGCGAGCGCGCGCTTCGGCGAGCGCGGTTGCGGCCCGGTCGAGCGCCTCGTCCCAGGTCGCCGCGCGCAGGCCGTCGCCGTCTCGAACGAGCGGTTCGGTCAAACGAACGTAGGGTTTCACGCTCCGACCTTTCCAAAGGACGTCGCGGCGCACCTCGGCCGTGGACGGTAAAAGGACGCAACCTGGCGTACGCTTTAGACCCTGACGGAGGAGACTCCATGCGACGTCGTGCGTTGACCCCGATCCTGCTATGCGCGCTGGCCGGATGCGCTCGCTCGGTCATTCCGAACCTCGCAGCGGGCGAGGGCGCCGGCGCCGCCCTGCGCGCGAACTCCGGAGCGGTCGTGTGGGTTGCGAGCCAGGCCTACAAGGTGCGGCCCGCCGATCCCGCGCAGCCCAAGCGCAACGAGGCGTCGATCGCCGCGGCGCGCGCGGAGACGGTAGCTTTTCAAATCGTCGTCAGCGCCAAAGGGTCGCTAAACGGCGTCGACGTCGCTTTCTCGGATTTCTCCGACGGAAGCGGTCACGTCATTTCGGCGGCATCGAGCGTCGAGGCGTTCCGCGAATTCTATCTCGACCTGACCCATCCGTCGGGCGCCGCTGGACGCATCGGCGAGTGGCCCGACGGTTTGGTGCCGATCGGTAAAGATCCGTACTATCACGAGCAGCGTAACGGTGCGCCGTTCGCCGTGCCGGCCGGGAAGAACCAAGCGGTTTGGGTCGACGTCGCCGTTCCGGCAAACGCGATCGCCGCGACGTATCGAGCCGTCGCAACGGTAACCGCGGGACGCGCAACGCTCGCGAAAGTGCCGGTGACGCTAACCGTTTGGAACTTCACGCTGCCGACCACGTCGTCGCTGGCGACCGCATTCGGATTGGACACCTGGGGAACGTATCTCGGCCACTACGGCAACCACTGGAATACCAAGAAGATCGAGCAGCTGACGAATCTCTATCAAGCCGAGGCGCTCAAGCACCGTATTTCGCTGTACGACAACGACGTTGCCGGACCGGCATATGCGTACGATCAGAAGACCGGCAAAATCACCTACATCGATTACTCGCTCTTCGACGCGACGTACGTGCCGGATTTGAGCGGCTCGCTGTTACCCTCGCACGCGCAAGGTACCGTCGCCGAGTTTCCCGACGGTCAAGTATCGCCCCCGGGCCCGACGCCCGGTCCCGCCGACGCGCAGTACGTTGCCTATTGGAAGGACGTCGCGGCGCACTTCAGGGCGGAAAACTGGCTCGGCCGCAACTTCTACTACGATCTCGACGAACCGCACACCGCGCAAGATTATCAAACCGTTCGGCACCGGGCGGACGTCGCGCATAAGGCGGATCCGCGCATTCGCGTCATGGATACGACCTCGTTCAAGCGCGAGCTCGTGGGCCGCATCAACATTTGGACGCCGATCGTCAACGAGCTGGATAGCCCCGGTTTTCCGCCGCCGAGCGTGTATACGGCGCGCCAAAAAGCGGGCGATACGGTATGGTTCTACACCTCGAACGAATCGCTGAGCAGCGGCGGCCCGTGGCCGAACTTCTTCGTTGACGCGGGCGTTAACGATGCACGCATTTTCAGCTGGATGGCCTGGCGCTACGGTCTCAACGGCTTCCTGTACTACGCCACCACGCTCAACTACACGCGCACGCCGGACCCGTGGACGAACGTCTACAACTTCGGCGACAACGGCGACGGCGTGCTGTTCTATCCGGGACGGACGTCGCTCATCGGCGGCCGTCACGACATTCCGTGCCCGTCCATTCGCTTGAAGTCGGTTCGCGCCGCGCTTCAGGATTATGAATACATGATGCTGCTGCACGCGAAAGGGCAGGATGCCTTCGTCAACGCGCTGGTGCGGAAACTGGTGACGAAGACGAATATCTGGACGCAGGATGGGGCCGCGCTGGAAAAAGCTCGCGCCGAAATGGCGGCCGAGATTCAAGGAACCTGAAGCGGGGTAATGTTCCTAATGTCTGGGCCGTACGGGTACGACGAACGGCCGGACCGCCGTATGTACGACCGTGACGCGCGGCCAAAGGGTGCATGGGCGGGAACCGGAATACAGCGGGCCTCACGCGCAGCTCGAAAAGGAGAAGCGTCATGGATTTGAGCCAAATTACCGTGTATGCCGAGGGCGGCTTCAGACGCTACGAAGACGCAAAAGTCGGTCTACTGACGCACGGGCTGCAGTACGGCACGGGCTGCTTCGAAGGCATTCGCGGATACTGGGTCCCCGAGGATGAGGAGCTCTATCTCGTGCTGCTGCGCGATCATTACGAGCGGTTGATGACCTCGGCGAAGATCCTCACGATGTCGGTTCCCAAGAGCGTCGACGAGCTCATCGGCATCACCAAAGAGCTGTGCCTGCGCAATCGCTTCGAGACCAACGTCTACGTACGGCCGTTCATTTATAAGGCGGCCGAAGACGTCGGGGTTCGACTGCACAACGTTCGCGATGCCTTCGCCATCGTGCCGGTGCCGTTTACCGCGTATCTCGACACGACGCGAGGATTACACGTCTGCGTCAGCTCGTGGCGCCGCGCCGACGACACGATGGCTCCGCCGCGCGCGAAGATCACCGGCCTCTACATCAACTCCGCACTGGCCAAGAGCGAAGCGATCGAAAACGGTTACGACGAAGCGATCCTGCTCTCGCACGACGGCCACGTCGCGGAAGGCTCGGCCGAAAACATCTTCCTCGTCCGCCGCGGCGTGCTCGTGACGCCCGATCCGTCGCAAAACGTCCTGGAAGGCTGCACGCGCCGGGCGATCATGGACATCGCCGCGCAAGAGTTTGGGCTGCAAGTGATCGAGCGTTCCGTGGACCGCGGCGAACTCTATGCCGCCGATGAGGTCTTCTTCACGGGCACCGCGGCCGGCGTTGGTTACGTTGCGTCCATCGATCGCCGGACGGTCGGCGACGGCGCGATGGGACCGGTCACGCGTCGTCTGCGCGATTACTACGAACGCGTCGTTACCGGCCGGGAGCCGCGCTACGCGCAGTGGCTGACGCCGACGTACGC
>JAFAHZ010000303.1 GCA_019236975.1 Vulcanimicrobiota bacterium
GCGCAACGCGCGTTCGAGGCGAACACGCGCGGCATCACGACGGCAGACCAAAATCTGCAGACCGTCATCAACCTAAGGGCCAGCGAAAACTAAGGTTCCTCCATGCGCTAGTCCAGAGAGACACGGAGGTCTCGCACCGGGCGGCGGAAAAATCCGCCGCCCGGAGACGCTTCGAAAGGCGTGTAATGACGAACCCTTGGCTGCGAGCCGCACTCGCGTGCGTGCTCGCAGCGTGCGCGGCTCCCGCACCTAACTCCGCAACGCTGCCGAATGCTCCGTCGAAAGAGCTGCGGCCGTTTGAGACGGCGGGATCTCTGCATTGGCTATCCGCCAGCGGTATCGGCTACGCCAAAGTTTCGTGCGGTACGGGGTGGACGGCCATTCTCGGCGGCGTGTATTCCGCCAAAGCCGGCGACGTCGGCACGGGATTTCCCGGCAGCGACGGCAGCTCGTGGGTCGGCGAATCGGCGTCCTACGATTTGCTTGCCACCTACGCCCTGTGCGCTCCGACGTACGAATCGTCGGGGTATTTCGATCGCGTCGTTGCGTCGCCGGCGTCGAAATCCAAAACCAGCGCAACCGCGGCGTGCCCGAACGGAGGCATGCTGCTGCAAGGCTGGGCATCGAACGCCAAATACGAAGGCGCCGAAGTTCGCAACGGCAAGCCGGTCGGCTGGACCGCGGGCGGATCGCCCGGCGTCGTCGCTTCCGCCGAATGTGCGACCGCGCAGGAGGCCAGTCTGTCGCTCGCGTGGGTGAGCCGTAGCGGCGCGTCGATTTACGTCGCGTGCGACGGCGATCCCGACGACGTCATCGGCGGATTTTTCGGCGAAGCGACGCTGGGAGGCGGTCCCGCGCCGCCCGAGCGCGCGTTTCCGAGTAACGGCGGTACGGGCAGCACGCAGCCGCTGGGTTTCTCGTTTTTGAGTAAAACCGGCAGCACGGCGTGGGTCGTCTGCCAGAACGATTAGCGCTCGCTCAGACGGCGGCGAGCAACGACATCAACGGTTCGCGAATATCGCGATGCCCGTGCACGATGCGCAGCACCTCGACGCGCTGCGAATCGACGCGGTAGAAGACGACGTAGGGGACGACCGGGTACGATCGCACGTTACCGAATTCGGGGCGGCTTCGTCCCACGTTCGGATGCTTTTGAATGACGTCCCTCATCGCTGCACCAATTCGGCGGACGACCGAGTCTGCGGGCGCAGGCCCGTGCGAAGATGCGATGTACTGCCAAATCCGCACGAGGTCTATGCGCGCTTGGCCCGCATACGTCGTCTGCCGTTTCATGCGTTTTGACGCCTCGATTTCAAGAGCGCCCTGCCCACCCGTTCGACCTCGCGAAAGGCCTCGTCATGAGGCAAAAAGTCCCCGCATTCGAAGTCGTCGATTCCTTTCTGGATCTCCGCGCGCAGCCATTCGAGTTTGTCCGCTTCCTCGTGCATCATAAGCCGAATTCCGTGCCGTATGACCTCGCTCGCGTGCGCGTATTCACCCGACGCAACCTTGCCGTCGACATACGCCTCCAAGTCGGGCGGAAGAGAGATGTTCTTCGTCCCCATAATGCGAGTATATCGCCCTATGGCGTTTTTCGCCAAGCGGTTCCTCGGGCGTCGAAGGGGTAAAATCTGGGGTGAGGCATTCTTACAAGCAATGAGTCGAGCGTTCGTTAAGGAGCACGAAGACGACGACGAGCGGCCGCCGGATCGACCGGTGCCGCCCGGGCCGAACTACGTCACACCCGAGGGGCTGGAGCACCTGAAAGCGGCGCTCGCCGAGGCCGAGGCTGCCGGCAACCTGCGCGACGCGCGTTACTATACCGAACGCCTCTCGACCGCGAACGTGGTCGACCCCGCCACCCAGCCGCGCGACCGCGTGCAGTTCGGCGCCACCGTGAAAGCCCGCGACAAGCGCGGGCGCGAAGTGCGGGTCCGCATCGTCGGCGACGACCAGGCCGATCCCCTCAAAGGCGCCGTCAGCTATCAGTCGCCGGTCGCCCAAGCGATGCTCGACCATCGTGCCGGCGATACCGTCACGGTGATTCGACCCGCCGGCCCGATCGAATACACGATCGAGTCCATCGGCTACGAGTAGAGCACCGCGCCCCCGGCGAACCCCTGTTCGCCATGATAGCGCTGACGCGGCTCAACGGGCATTTGCTGATGATCAACTGCGACCTGATCGAGTCTCTGGAGGAGACCCCCGACACGGTCGTGACCTTGGTGTCGGGCAATAAAATCGTCATCCGCGACAAGATGCGCGACGTGCAGGACAAGATAATCGCTTTCAAGAGGAAGATTTACGGGCCCGGCGACCCCGGCGCCTAACGGAAACTTCATAATACTTTCTGGGCGGCCGATACTCAGGTAGAGACTTCGGGAGACTTTCGTTGGATTTTGCAACCATAGCGGGCCTGATCATCGGCTTCGGAGCCGTCTTTTTTGCCGGTTGGGTGGGCGGTACCGATCCGCACATCGTTTTCGGCCGCTACGAAGCCATCATCCTCATTATCGCCGGTACGCTCGGCGCCACGATCACGTCGTTCCCGCTGCGCACGTTCGTGCGCGGATTCTTCGGCGGGTTCCGGACCGCGTTCGTCGAGGTGAACTACCACGAGCGCGACGTCATCTCCACGCTCGTCTCGTTTGCGGAGAAGGCGCGCCGCGAGGGTTTGCTGGCACTCGAAAACGAGGCTGCGGCGCTCGACGACGAATTCATGCGCAAAGGTATCCAGCTCGTTATCGACGGACGCGACACCGAGATCATTCGCAAAGTCCTGGAAACCGAAGTCAGCAACACGCAGGAACTCGGCAGTAAGGCCGAGGCCGTCTTTACGTGTATGGGCGGCTACTCTCCGACGCTCGGCATCATCGGTACCGTGCTCGGCCTGATCGGCATGCTGCGCGGACTGGCGAGCCTCGGCGCGAGCACGAACGTCGCCGGTACGATTGGCGTCGCGACCGCGCAGGCATTCGTCGCCACGTTCTTCGGCATTATGCTCGCGAACTTGCTGTGGCTGCCGATCGGCACCAAGATCAAAGAGCGCAACGCGCAGCTCTTACTGCTGCGCGAGATCATGATCGAAGGCATCCTCGCCATTCAAGCCGGTGACAATCCGCGTTTGCTGGAGGAGAAGTTGCTCGCATTCCTCGATCCCAGGGAACGGGAAACCGAAATCGAGGAAGGGGGCCACGTCGCGACCGAACCCGGTTTTTCCGGCTCGGGCGCGTAACGGCGTAAATGGCTCAACCCGCAAAAACTGCGGCGCGCGCCGCCGAATCGAAGTTCCGCAATCGTCCCAAGGAGCAGCAGCTCGAAACGGCCGGTATGATGCGCTGGCTGCTTACCTACGCGGACATGATCACCCTGATGCTGGCGCTGTTCATCATCTTATTTGCGATGTCGACGATCAGCCGCGTAAAGGTGCAGGAGTTTGCGAAGCTCGTTTCGGCCGGCTTCGACAACACCTGGTCCGTCAATCAGCCGCCCAACGGCGGCACCAACGGCGACCAGTCGTTCAACGCCAGCGCCAACATTCCGGCAGTTCAGCAAGAGCTGCAGCAGTACGTGCAGTCGCACCATCTTCAGAATCAGGTCCAGGTGCACATGGATCGCCGCGGCCTGGTCATTACGCTCCTCTCCGATAAATCGTTTTATAACAGCGGCAGCGCCGAGCTGCGCCCCGAGACGATGCCCATCCTCGACGGCATCTACGGGTTCCTCAAGAAGAACGACAACCTGATTCGCGTCGAGGGAAATACCGATAACGTGCCGATCTCCACGGCCCAGTATCCCACCAACTGGGAGCTGTCGGCCGCGCGTGCGGTCGGCGTGGCGCGCTACTTGGTCGAGAAGGACGGTCTCGATCCCACGCGCGTCTCGGCGGCTGGTTACGGAGAGTTCCGGCCGCGAAAGCCGAATGACACGGATGCCGATCGACAAGCGAATCGTCGCGTCGATATCGTTTTGCTCAACGCCACAAAGGCGAGCGAGGAGAAGTAGTCCGGGTTATGTCGAGTCTTTCGCAAGAAGAAATCGATGCACTCATCAGTCAGCTCTCGGGGAAAGAGGGCGAAGCCCCGGTAAAAGAAGCGATCGACGGACGGCGGGTCAAGTCGTTCGATTTTCGCTTCAACAAGCGGCTGGATAAGTTCACCAACAATCAGCTTCAGACGCTGCGAACCCTGCACGAGAACTTCACGCGCCTGCTGAACAACTCGCTGTCGGTGTATCTGCGCACGCGCGTCGAGGCCACGATCGTCTCGATCGAGCAGATCAGCTACGGCGACTTCATCGCCTCGATCGGCATCCCGTCGATCCTGGCGATCTTTTCGATGGACCCGCTGCCCGGCAGCGGTATCGTCCAAGTCGACCTGAACCTCGTCTTCTCGATCATCGACCGATTGCTCGGCGGCCCGGGCTGGTTCCCGAACAAGCTGCGCGACTTGACCGATATCGAGCGGACGCTGATGCAGCGCTTCATGGCGCGCATGCTCAACAGCTATCGCGAGTCGTGGAACTACCTCTTGACGCTCTCGCTGAAGATCGAGGCGCTCGACTCCAACCCGCAGTTCATCCCGCGCATTATCCCGCTCGACCAGATCGTCGCCTATATCTCGATGGAGTTAAAAGTCGGCGACATGGCAGGCGTGATGAACTTCTGCCTGCCGTATCTCGTCCTGCAGTCGATCGGGCAGCAGCTGACCGACTTCCAATGGTCGCCGACCGTCGTGGCGGGGCGCGGCATGACCGAGGAAGACATCCAGCAGCTCACGCGCAACGTCGAACGCGCGGGCGTCGAAATCGAGGTGGAGCTGGGGCGCACGATGGTCTCGCTGCGCGACTTGGTCGCGCTGCGCGAGGGCGACGTCGTCGTCTTCGACAAGCTCACCAGCGAGCCGCTGCTGGCCAAAGTGAACGAGAAGGAGAAATTCCGCGTCTTCCCCGGAATGAACAAGGATCATTTAGCCGTACAAGTAGCTTCTACCATCATCAACGAGGACGAGTGATCCGTGGCCGAGATGCAAACCCTGGTCGACTCGATGCTGGCGGCGGCCGGAACCGTGCTAGGCCGTTTGGTCGAGCAGCCGGCGGCGGCCACCGGTTCGATGCGCAACGACCACGAAGGGTCGATCCGCACCGACGGCGGCGAGCTCATTACGCTGGCCGAAGTGCCATCGATCGGCGCGAAGATCGTCGTGCGCTTTCCCACTGCCGATATGCAGCAAGTCGTCGCGATTATGCTCGGCGGGGCCGACGATATGGGCGAGATGGGGGCGATGCAGCTTTCGATAGCCTCAGAAACGGTTTCGCAAATCGCGGTCGCTATGGTCGAATCGCTCGCTAAAGAGCTGGGCGTCTCGACCGAGGGCATCCACGCCGAACTCTGTACCGACGCGACGC
>JAFAHZ010000327.1 GCA_019236975.1 Vulcanimicrobiota bacterium
GCGTCGCGTCCGCCCGCACGGTAGAGTCCGTGCGCGTCGATCGACCCCGCGTTGGCTTCCCACGGCAGCAGCGGCGGGAGCGCGAGACGATACCCGCGCGCATCGTAGGCGCGCGCGTCGAGGCCGATGGTCCCGCCCTGTTCGACGTTCGGGCTCGGTGGAACGACCGCGACGCGTGCCGGCGTCCGAACCACCTCGAGGCTGACGCTTCCGCTCATCCTGCCGCTATGCAGCGAGATGACGCCGGTGCCGGCTTCCAACGCGGTAAAGCGGCCGTCGCGAAAGATGCCGATCGCCGGCGGCTCGACCGAGGCGGTTAACGGCTCCTGTGTCGACGCGACGTGATTGGCGGCATCGACCGCAGCAATGCGCACCGGGACGTCGGCACCGGTCACCGCACGGATCACGCCGGGTCGCGCAACCAATCGCACTGCCGCGCCGACCGGCGCCGTGCTGTACACGAGCAGACCGTTGCCGACGGGACGTTCGATACCGTCCGACGGCGAGTTGATGACGCTCGTTTCGGCGTCGCCGAGGCGCCGGACTACCATCGTCGACGAACCGCCGCCGTCGAACGCTAAGCCTTCGGTCGCGCCGAACGCGCGCATCAACGCGGAAAATTCGTGGCGCGTCAGTCCGACACTCACCGACGGTTGGCGTCCGTCGACTTCGATCAGCAGCAGCGTGCCGTCCGGGGCGGTCGCGGCACCGGAGGACGGAATCCGCTTGGAATATTCGCCTCCGCTCGGTCCGTCGGGATCGTCGACCCACGCGCCGTCGTGCAGAATGAGCGGGCCACCTCCGATTGCCGTCGACAACTGGTCCAAACCGACGGGCGAGAGATCGCCGCTGACCGTCACCGTTTCGCCGGGATTGGGGACGTCGATGTCGTTATACGCGCTCGGGCCGACGGCGACGTAGTAGCCCGGCGGCTGCGGGCTGAGATTATCGGCAATCGACGTTACACGGTAGCGCGCCAGCGGCGGCGTCCCATCGAGCTGCTCCAGTGCGATGAGCGTCGTGTTGTCTTGCGGGCGAACGCTGCCGTACTCGGGTGTTAAAAACGCGGTGCCGCCGTTCGGCGCCGGCAACTCGTCGATCGAATCGAGCGATACGGTTTTGTCGCCGATTTGGATCTGCCCGTAGAAGTTGAATTCGGCGATCTGCGGCGTCCCGTCGCGCGAAATGGACAACGCGTACCTCTTGCGCGGCATCTGCAGCAGCTCGCCGTTGCGAACGACGATGTTGAGCGGACGGTTCGTGTTGCCGATGTCGAAGTAGTCGCCGTTGATACCCGCGACCGCACCGGTCCGCTTGCTCATCGATCCCACGGTCTCGCCGTGCGATTCCAGCTGATTGTCGGCCAGCACGGTCGACACGTGGACGTCGGCGTGATGCGGCTGCACCTCGACGACGTGGATCGCGAGCGGGCCCGCATCGGTGTACAGCTGGTAATCGCCGTATTCGATTCCCGGTGCGATCGACTCGATGCTGGGAGCTTCCTCGAGAACGTGCGGAAACGGTGCTTCCGGTGCGATGTGCGTGGGAAGTTCCTGCGCGCGTGCCAAGAGCGGCGCGCACAGAACGAGCACCGCAGTGAAAACGAAACGCTTCATCACCGCGATGAACGATTCGCGCTCGCCGGCGCGTGCCATACCGTGACGGCAAGCGGATACCCGCCCGTGGCAAACGGCGCGCCGGGCAGACGCGCGAGGGTGCGCGCGTCCAAGACGTCGACGCGATCCGCGCGCGCACACGGTACGTACAGCCGCCGATCGACCGGGTCGAGGGTCGGTTTCCACGGCGTGTGGCAAGTCGCGACCGCCGGCCGCTGCGCGCGCAGGGTGCGGTCGTCGAGAACGTCGATTTCGTCGGCCGATTCGTCGGTAACGAGCAAGCGATGGGCGGGAGCGTCGAGTGCGATGCCGACGGGGAACGTCAGCGGCGCGCTGCGCGCGACGACGGGCGTCCCCTTGCGGTCGAGGGCGATCGCCACGACCGAACCCGGTGCGGCAAACGGCGAATCGGCGCTCTGATTGGAGACGGCGTAGAGCCGCCGGCCGTCGGGCGAAAGCGCGAGCGAGAAGACGCGGTCGACCGCCGCAATGCGGCGGCGCACGCGCATCGTGCGCGCGTCGACGGCCGCAACGGTGGCGTCGTTCACGTTGGCGACGTACACGATCTGGCGCCGTTCGTCGATGACCAGACCCTCCGCCGTTTGTCCGGTGACGAGGGTGACGGTTTTTCCCGATGGCGCGATGCGCGTCAACGCGCCGGAACCGCGCACGTCGCGATTCGTCACGAATGCGGCGTCGGTCGTCGCGTCGACGGCGACGTCGTCGCCGAGCGGGACGTCGTCGACGCGGCTCACGCTCCAGGGCCGGAGCGTCGCGAGCGTTAAGGCGCTGCCTTGCGTATCGGTCGCGAAGAGGCGCCCACGCGCATCCATCGCCACGTCGCTGGGCGCGCCGCCGGTCGCGAGCATGCCGATCAGCGAAAAATCGCCGGGCTCGTGGTAGGCGATGCCGTCCTCGTACGAGGCCACGGCGACGACGCTGCTGCCGTCGGGAGGCGATGCCGCAATGCGCAGCGAGCGCGAGGCCAACCCGTGCGCGTTTCCGGCGATCACCATCGCGGTGCCGCCGCGGGCGTCGTCGGGTATCGCGTACACGCCGCCGTCGGCGAGTCGTCCGACGCCGAGCAATGCCAAGGCATAGGGCGCCGAGAAACCGTCGACGCGCACCGGCAACGTGCTGCCGGGCAAGTATGCAAACGCTCCGGCGGCGATCTGCCCGGTGGCGCGTTCGTGACCGGTGCTGCGCTGTGCGGTTGCGGTCAACGCGACGATTGCAACCGCTGCGGCCGCAAACGACGATGTCAGGCGGCGAATCACGATCTAACGGCTCTGGAGCAATCCGAAGACGAGGAGCACCCCGCCGAACGCGCTCAGTCCGCAGCCTCCCAAGAGCAGCAGCCGGTTGCGCGACAGCGTCGACATGGAAACGAGCACGATCGACATTTCGAAGATCGCGGTCGCCCATTCGAGCGTCTCGTACGCCTTCATCGCAACGTCGGAGCGGGTATCCGCGTCGAGCGATTCGCGTTCGAACGTGGCGGCTTCTTTGCTTGCGGCCAGCGCGCCGTCGCGGTTGCGGTCGACGATCGTCGAGAGCGCGTCGCTCGCTTGCGGCGTGCGGGCAACGCCGGCGCGCAGCAGCGCAGCATACAGCTCCGAACGAATCTCCTTGGCCTCAGCTGCCGTCCGGCGATCGCCGGCGCGCGCTTGCAGAAGTATCGCTTGGCTCTTCGCTTGGAGCGCCGAGATCGATTTGTGATGCGAGTAGAGCGTTCCCAGCGCGGCTAAGACGGCAATGATCGCCGCTGCCAACGCGGCCGCACGATCGCCACGCTCGATGGCATCCTGACGGTCCGACGCTTCGGTGAGTGTCTTGCTAACGTTCTCGCTCATACGTCGGCTGCGGCGACGCTCTCGCGGTGAACGATCGCGGCGACCCGCTCTAATCCCTCAAAAATATCGGTGCCGGGCGCAACCGTCGTTTCGACGGTCTTACGCGGATCGAGCACGAAACTCGCGAGACGGAACCCGTCGAACGTTCCCGCGACGATCGCTCCGTCCGGATCGACCGCATACGCGCGATCTTGCGAGCGATCGAAGACGACCACGTAGATGCGCAACTCGAGCGCGCGCGCACGAGCGATGCGTTCCGTCCACTCCGATGCGGTACTCGTCGTCCAGACGGCGAGCCGGTACCCCGCTCGGCGATACGCAACGATGCCACCGGGATCGGCGATCGTCGCGTCGCCGACGTTGACCGACGGCAGCGCGTGATCGAGCGCGGCAAAGCGTTCCCCGTGATGCGGTGACAAGAAGAAGGCGTCGTCGAGCGTCTCCATGCGCCGATCGAGGTCGTTCGGATACGCGTCCGGCGAGAAGCCGACGCGCACCGGACGCTCCAGCGCGGTGCCACGCGGAGCCACGTCGGCGATCGTCGTGCGGTGCGGGCGTTCTTCACCCAGCGCTACGACCGCTTTGAGCGTCGCCGGTGCCAGTTCCGGTGCCAGCGCGACGAGCTCTCCGCGCGCATCGACGATTTGGCTTTTCCCGCAATACGCCACCATGCCGAGTTCGGCGCCGCATTTATTAGCGGCGAGGAACGGTACGCCGTTTTCGTACGCGCGTACGCGTCCGAGCAGATCGGCCTGCACGTTTTCGAGCGCAAACGGATTGCGCCCGGTCGTGACCCAAGCGGTCGGCATGACCAGCATCTCGGCGCCGCGGTCGACGAGCGCGCGGGAGATCGTTGGAAGGCGGCCGTCGGCGCAGACGAGGACGCCGAGTTTGCCCGCCGCCGTCGCGATGGGTTGCAGACGCTCGCCCGCTTCGAACCATCGGCGGTCGAAGTGCCATAGAAATAGCTTGTCGGCACGCCCGGCGAGCGAGCCGTCCCGGTCGACAACCAGTGCGGCGTTGTGCAAGGTACCGGCGTGGCGCATTGCCGCGCCGGCGACGATGACCGTGCTGGTTTCGCGCGCGAGGTTACTCAACCGCTCGACGGCGGCGGCGACGTGCGCTTCGTCGTCGTTCGCGCGTGCGTCGCCCAAGACGTACGACGGAAACGTTCCCTCCGGCAAGATGACGATCTCCGCGCCGGCCGAGGCTTCTTCGACGGCGGCAACGATCGAATCGTTGACGCGCGGGAAGTCGGCACGGTCGTGAGCGCGCAATTGAAGCACCGCTGCACGGACGGAGCGTTTCATGTCGCGGCAGCTTCGCGGTGTCCCCGCGAGAGTCCCAGGACGACGCGCGGCGCGTGGGAAACGTTTATGGCCCATGAAAGCAATCGTTTGGGCGCCGCTGGCCGCCCTCGCAATCGTGGGCATCGGTCTCACCTCGGCCGGCACCGGCCGCGCTGCCGCCCCCGCCGCGACCGCGTCGCCCGATGCGACCGGAAAAAAAGATCCGTGCGGCGAGACCAAGAGTAAGTGGGAACACTTGCAATGCGAAGAGTTCAACAGCTCGGCACCGGGCGACGAGTATTTCGGTCGCATGAAGCTGAGCTACCTCGGCATCGACAACACGTTCAAAGACGGTTCCATTAGCGCCGGTGCGTACACGACCGATCAGCGTGTGATCGCAAAACTCATGTTTGCCGACGACGCCTTGCGCCGCTGGGCCCAAAAGTATCCCAACGATCCGCAGCTCGCGCGCTCGTACTTCTTCGGCGAGCAAGTGTTTCGCAAAGTCTACACGCAAGACGGACAGCACGTGGCGTGGGAGTACATTACGATCCTCACGCACAAGTTCGGCAGTACCTACTTCGGAAAAGTGATGAAAGCCAGTCTCGCTAAGGACGGTTTCACCGAGCATTGGTTTGCGCTGCCGCAGATGTGCCCGACGCCGTTACCGAAAGGCGTGATGCCGGAAACGACGCCCAGCGCGACCCAAACGCCGTCGCCGGCGCCGGGCCAACCCGCAATCGACATCATTCAACCGCCGTGCATACAGCCGACGCCAAACCCGTACGCGACCGAAAGCGGCTCACCGTCGCCAAGCCCGTCGCCGAAGGGAAAGACGAAGAGCACTCCCACGCCATCCGCATCCCCGTCGCCATCACCGGCGGTCTCCTACCCGCCCGGATACAAGTCTCCGGGCGCACTGCCGGGACTCTCGCCCTCTCCCGCTCCGACTCCGTCAAAGCATCCGTAACGACCGCACGCTAGAAACCCAAGAGGCGGCATTTCACTGCCGCCTCTTTTCTTTATCATTTGAACTGACGCTAACTCGCCGGCTCGTCGCCTCTTGGTATCACGCGCGCCCCGCTGCCCGAAAGGTTTTGCGGCAACGGCTTGCGCGGAATCATCGCTCCGGATAGCCCGTCGTCGTCGTCGTCAGTGACCCGTGGCGGCCGCTCGGGTGAAGCAACCTGGCCTCGCTTTCGCCGTTTTCTTTCCCGGAACAAATTAGAAAGCCACTCCACGCGTCGAGTATAGCACCGTTCGTGGCTTCGCGAACGAATGAGTGCGATCAAACCGTCACCTTCGCCCTCACCGGTCGCGTACCCGAGCGGCTACAAGTCTCCGGGCAACTTGACGGCGATTCCCTCTCCGTCTCCATCCCCGAAGATACACTAGCGCTGTCACAACGCAAGAGGCGGCACCTATGCCGCCTCTTTTATTTACCTATTCCGATTCTTCCGGATGATCCCGAAAGAGATCTCGATGCTTCTCGCACGCATTCAGCGTCCACCCCTCTTTCGGAAACGGCGCATGCTCAAAAAACTCTTGTTCCCGCGCATCAAGTCCCTTCGGCATTGGCCTATCGTCGGCTTTAATGCGCGCAACGCACGCGGCTTCGCCGGCGACACAGAACCAAAACATGTGGAACAGATGCGACCTGTCGCCGCCCGACGTGAAGCTCTTTTGGTCCGGCGCTCCGAGCCGCTCGTGCAGCGTCCTAAACGATAAACCCCTAAACATCGCCATACTCTATCACTCTACCATCTCATTTCCGGCGAACGAATGAGCCTGATTTGCCCGCGTGGGCGTGAGTATGGAGTGGGCGCGGACCGTGGACGGCGAGCGCGGGTCGCACAGGAGGTGCACTACTTCCGAACTTCGTTTACCCGCGCAAGCCGCAGAGTGCAGCTGAACAGGACGTTCAGCGGAACGTGTCCGCGCCCACTCCATACTCACACTCAACCGCAAACGCAATCGCAGAAAAGAGAAAGCCCCCGGATCTCTCCGAGGGCTTTGCATCTATTCGGTGTCGAGTTTAGAACTTGACGCCGATACCGATGTACGGACCGTTCTCCGAGAAGTCCGCAGGAGCGGACATCTGGTGCCATCCGCGATCGCCGAGGAACCCGGCTTCGAGGAACAGCGGAACGT
>JAFAHZ010000101.1 GCA_019236975.1 Vulcanimicrobiota bacterium
GAACTCCGCGTCCGCCCACCAGCACAAAACGCGCGACCGTTCCGCTTCGCGCTCGAGGTCGCGAAACAGTTCGGCGCTCTCTTCGTATCGGTTCCGCGCCTTTTCGATCTCGTGCGCTTGAAATGCGTTGCCCGTTCGCGCCAAAACGGCAGCGAGAACGCCGCGGTCGTCCAGCGTTCGCGCTGCTGCGACGGCACGATCTCCGGCCTCCGACGCCTCCTCGGGGCGTCCCGTATTTTCGTACTGCTGCGCGACCTGCGATAGCGCACGAGCCGTTCCGCGCGCGTCGGAAATGGTTTGGTATGCCTTCAGTGCTGCCTGCGAGGATGCGAGCGCCTCGGCGTAAGCCCCTTGATTGTTGCTCAACATCGACAACACGTAATACAGTCGCGCTCGAACGGCGGGAGTCAGCGGCGCGTCGTTCGAGGCCGCGCGATTGCACCACTCGATTCCCTCTTGTAAGAGCGTGAGCCGTAAGAAGACCACCCCGAAGCTGCCCGCAAGCCGCGCCGACAATTCGCGACGCTCGACGGCATCCAGGGCCCACCGCAGCGATGCGCGCACATTGTCCAGCTCGCGCGCGTTACGCGTCAACCAATCGGGTTTGGGGCCAGCGTCGAACTCTTCGTATGCCTCGTCGGCTAACGCCGCAAACGTGCGAGCGTACCGATCCAGCGCCGCGCCGGCTTCGCCGTTGCGCTCGAGCCTCTCGCGAGCGTATTCGCGGATCGGCTCTAAGAAGCGGTACCGCTGGCTCGACTCTTCCACGTCCGCGACGAGCAGCGACTTGTCGACCAGCGACGTGACGACGTCCAGAAGTTCCCACTCGTCGAGTTCCTCGCCATAATACGCAGCCGCCGCAGCGAGCGTGAAGCCCCCGACGAACGGCGAGAATCGGAGGAACGACTGCTGCTCGCGCTCGGTCAGCAAGTCGAAACTCCAATCCACGAGCGCGTGCATCGTTTGATGCCGCGCCACCGGCTCTCCGCCCGATCGGCCCAGCACGCGCAGCTGCAGGCGATGCGACAACTCGTCGACCGAGATGCTGCGCACGCGCGCCGCGGCGAGTTCGATCGCGAGCGCCATCCCGTCGAGTCGCCGGCAGATCTCCTCGACGGCCGGCCGGCTCGAGGGCGTGAGTTCGAAGCGATCGTTGACGGCGCGAGCGCGCTCGAGGAAAAGCTGCACCGCGTTCTCTTCGTCGAGCGATGCGATGCGATGCACGTTCTCGCCCTTTAAGCCGAGCGGCTCGCGACTCGTGGCGAGCACCGCGACGCTGGGACATCGGGCAATCAGCGCATCGACAACGCGCGCGATATCGCTCGCGAGGTGTTCGGAGTTGTCGAGAATCAGCAGCAGCGCGCGGGGCGCCAAAAACGTTACGAGCCGTTCGATCGGAGGAGCGTCGCCGCTTTGATCGGCGCCGAGGACTGAAAGAATTGTGCTGGGAATGAGGCTGCCGTCCCCGATCGGCGCGAGATCGACGAACCACGCCCCTTCGGTCGTTTCATCGAGGAGCCGCTCTGCGACTTGCAACGCGAGACGGGTCTTCCCCATACCGCCGGCGCCGGCAACCGTCACCAGCGGATGAACGCGTACCATGTCGGCTACCGCGGCAACTTCGTGCGAGCGTCCCACGAAACTCGTCGACTGGCGCGGAAGATTGTTCGGCTTCGAGGAGGTGTGGCGTTGCCGTTCGCGCAGCCGGCCGTCGAGCGCCAGCAGCGCGACGCCGGTCGATTCGGCTAGTGCGCTCAGCGCACAACGATCTTCCGCGTCGCATTCGACTCGCTTTGGCGCCAACGTCAGAAATCCGACGAGTTCTCCGCCCGCCATCATCGGAAACGCCAGCTCGCCGAGCGCCGACGATTCGAGCGCGCGCGGATTCGCCGGCGCGGCGGACGATCGCAGCCTCACCACGAGCGCGTCGCTCGGCTCGACGCTCGCCGCGGCAGCGTCGAACGTCGACGCTTCCGCATCGTAAATCCCGTGACGCAGGTAAATCGCGGAGCCGCCGGTTCCCATGGTATGGTCGACGGCTTCGACCACGCGGCGGAGGATTTGCGCCGTATCGTTGAAGGACGTCAACTCTTTGCGCAGACGGGCGAGCGCATCGCGCGCTTCCTTGCGCCGCTTGGTGAAAGCGTGTTCGATCCAGCCGTCCACGCGGTTGTGAAGCGGCCGAAACAGCAGCGCCAATACTACGACGATAGCGATTTCAATGAGGGTACCGGCGACGCGGGAGTGCTGCGCGACGTACCCTTCGGTGAGGCTCTCCGTTACGGCAAAGACGAGAAACAGAATCGTCGTGACGAGGCCGTAGGCGTACGCCCGCAAGCGGCCGGTCAGCATGCGATTCTTACCACAGCCAACGAGTTGGGCGAATCGAAGCGCTGCCCTCCGGCACTTCAGGAGAGCGTAGCGCCGGAATCAGGCAGCTTCTTCGGCCAGGTCCGCTTGCACCGAAGCGGCTTTGGGGCGATTGCCGAGGAGAATAATCAGAACCGATACCAGCACGAAGCCGCCGCCGGCGAGGACGTTCCAGGTAATCGGTTCGCGCAGCAGCGTCGCACCGAGGATCACCGCAACCACCGGATTGACGTAGGCATAGGTTGCGACGGTCGCCGCGGGCAGCGTTCGCACGATATAGGCAAACGCCGTATAACCCGCCATCGCACCGCCGGTAATTAGCCAAAGCATGCCCAGCCAAGAGGCGCCCGACACGCGAGCGAGCGAGAAGTGCGACGCCTCGCCGAGCGCGAGTCCGAGGACGACCGCAACCGCGCCGCCGGCGATCATTTCGAAGGGGACCGTCAACGGGTGGTGGTCCTTCTTACTGCGAGCGTAGATCGTTCCAAGCGCCCACGCGAACGTACCGGCAAGAATCAGCGCGGCATAAAACACGTTGGCACGTCCGCTCGGCTCGCCGACGAGCAGAACGATTCCGGCGCTTCCGAAGACGAGCCCCGCAATCGACGACCGGCCCATCGCACTGCGCGTGCGGATCGCTTCGAGGATCAGCATGAAGATGGGAAGGCTCGCAACGATGAGCGCGGCGATTCCCGAGGGCACGCGCGTCTCGGCCACCGCAAGAAACCCGTTGCCGAACACGAGCAGCAAGATGCCGGTCGTTGCGATGCGACCCAGTTGCTCGGGCGACGGCAGCGATGGCTTCTGCTTTGCAAATGCCGCCTGCAGTGCCCAAAGCAGCCCTCCGGCGATGAGATAGCGCACGCCGATCATGAGATACGGCGGAATCGTTTCGACGCCGACGCGAATTGCCGAGTACGTGGATCCCCAGAGAATCCACACCGCAACGAGACATATCCAGGGAAGGTAGCGTTTCGCCGGCATCACGCTCGATGCGACACGCCGGCGACGCTAAAGGTTGCTACAGAGGCGAATCTTCGATGTGTGCGAGCAAATCGGCGGGGTTGTCGTACGTTGCGTCGGCGTCGGCAAGATCGCGATCGTCCCATCCTCCGCAGCGTAAGGCGATGCAGCATACCTCAGCGCGGCGTGCCGCCTCCACGTCGTAGGGGGTGTCGCCGAGATAGACGGCCCGGTCGCGACCCACGCGGCCGCGTTGCAGCGCGCTTTCGAGGATGTCGGTATCCGGTTTGGAGCGCTGCGCGTCGTCGGAGGTCACCGCCGTGTCGATTTGATCGGCGACGCCGGCGGTCTTCAAGAGCGCGTCGAGTTCTTGGCGCTTCGCCGACGTCGCCACGATGCGTTTGAAGCCGGCGCTGCCCAGATGGACGAGCAATGCGCGCGCCCCGGGCGTCGGCGGCAGCGACGAGACGTACCGGTCCAAGAAAATACGCCCGCGCAGCTCCGAAATCCATTTGCCGGGCTCGCCTTCGTCGTCGAGCTTCGGATCGATGGCTTTGAGGATCTTGTCGCCGCCCATACCGATGAGGCGCCGCACGCGTTCGAAGTCTACGTCGTAGCCGTAGCGCCTGAACGCACGGGTCCAGGCCAGCGCGTGCGCGCCGTTGCTATCGAGCAGGGTGCCGTCGACGTCGATCAGCACCGCTTCGTGCTTGCCATGACCGGCCATGATCCTTCCTACCCTCAATTGGGGCCGTGGACGCCTTTAGGACGCCCAGCGAAGTATGCTGGGGGCATGAAACGACTAGCCGGATTGGCGTTCGCCCTTGCGATCGTCCTGGGGCCGCAGACGGGGGCCGCAATGGACGACGTCTCGCGTATCCAAATCTACGTTACGCCCTACTACAACTCGGACGGTCCCGCGATCGCGGTGGGGCCGTATAGCGCCGGGTTGGCGTCGCGCGATTCAAAGCAGTTCGTCACGACGGTTCACACCATGAAAAAACATTGGATGGCGCTGCGATTCTACGAGCTCTATGCGGCTGCGATTCGACTGTACGATCTCGGATACCGCAACGAGTCGGTGTATTGGTTCTACACCGCGCAATACCGCGGGCGGCAGCTGGCCGTTCTCATGGATCAGGACCGTTTGGGATCGATGGGCAGCCCCGGATTCGAGCTGTATCACGCACAAGACGCGTTCTTCCAGTTAGCCGGTCCGTACGTCAACGGTTACGCCTTCGGCGATCCGGATGCGCTCTTGCGCGTCGTGCGCCGGGTTCAGTCGGAAAACCGCACGGTCGGCAACCTCGCATCCCTCTATCCGGGCGTGGCCTTCGTCGACAAGTCACAATGGGCTGCGCAAAACGATCGGCTCAACAGCGGGATGAACAAACTGGCCGACGCGCTGACCACGCAAAAAGATGCCATCCGCCAACAGCGGCAGCAGACCGGCGCAGATGCAAAGTTCGGTCGTCTAACGAGTAAGGATTTACCCGGCTAACGCGCAACACGTCGGCATGAATGCCGACGTCATCGTCATCGGTGCGGGGGCCGCGGGTCTAGCAGCCGCACGCGCGCTCGCTAAGTGCTCCGTGCGCGTCGCGCTCGTCGAAGCACGCGATCGAAGCGGCGGGCGCATCTACACCCGTACGATCGATTCGATCGCAGCGCCGGTCGAATTGGGTGCGGAGTTCATTCACGGGGCCGCGCCGGAAACGCTCGCACTGCTGCGCGAAACCGGCGGAACTGCAGTGGAGATGGGCGACGAGTCGTGGATCTGCGCCGGCGGTTCGCTTCGGCGCGAAGTACGAGATTTTACCGAAGCCGCGAAGCTCTTCGAAGCGGCAGCCGAGCTGCCGCGCGACGTCAGCGTCGACGACTATCTGAAACCTTTCGCGGCCGATCCTTCGACGCGGGCCGAAGCGGCGCTCGCCCGCGCGTTCGTCGAAGGGTTCGACGCGGCCGACCCGGCGATTGCGAGCGCGCGCGGGATCGCAGAAGAGTGGGAATCGGGTTCCGACGTCACGAGCTCTCGTCCGAGCGGAACCTACGCTCCCATCGTAGCGCATTTGCACGGCGACTGCCTTGCGCGCGGGGTTTCGATGCTGTTTTCAGCCGCAGTGCAGCGCATCAAATGGAAACGGGGCGAAGTCTCGGTCGACGCGCATCCGGCGACGCTGCGGGCCGGGGCCGCCGTCGTGACCTTACCGGCCGGCGTGCTGCGACGTCGCGACGTCGTCTTCGATCCCGGTCTTCCGCACGAAAAATACGCCGCGTTGGAATGCATCGAAATGGGTGACGTTACCAAGGTGGCGATGGCGTTTCGGGTTCCTTTCTGGGAGGATCTGGAACGCGGCACGTATCGCGACGCCGCCATCTTCCGGTGCGAAAACGGACCGTTCGGAGCGTATTGGACGCAGTTTCCGCAACGTAACCGTCTCGTGTATGCGTGGGCCGGGGGTCCGAGTGCGACCGCGCTTGCGGCGTTGAGCGAGGCGGATCGAGTCGCGGCCGCCGTGCGCGGTTTCGGCGCGCTGTTCAACGAGGAAGATTTGGCGTTGGGCGAACTGATCGACGCCGTGACGCACGATTGGCGCGCCGATCCCTACGCGCGCGGGGCTTACAGCTATCTTCGCGTCGGCGCGCACGACGCACGCGCGCGGCTGGCCGATTCGCTGGACGATACTGTGTTTTTCGCGGGTGAAGCGACCTCGGCCGACGGCCAAGGCGGAACCGTCAACGGTGCCATTCAAACCGGCGAGCGCGCCGCTCTGGAGGTTTTACAATGCCGGTTCTGACCGAGTGGTCGCCCTTTTATACGGCGATCGGTTCGTCTGCAGCCGCGCTGACCGGCTTGATGTTCGTCGTGATCACGCTCGTCGCCGGGGAAAACCGCGGACGAAGTCCGCTCGGCGTTGCGACGTTCAGCACGCCGACGGTCATGCATTTCTGCGCGACGCTGTTCTTTTCGCTGGCGATTCTCGCGCCGTGGCACTCCCTCGGGGGCGTCGCCATCTTACTCGGACTCATGGGACTCTACGGCGCGATCTACATCGTGCGCGTGATGTATCTCACGACGCGGATCGATCGCGAGCTCTACGTCCCGGATGCCGAAGACTGGACGTGGTTCGGCGTACTGCCGCTGCTCGGCTACGGCACCGTCGTCGCAGCCGCGTTCGCACTGCCGCACGTTCCCGTAAGCGCTCTGTTCGCGATTGCCGGCGCCGCGGTACTGCTGATTTTCGTCGGCATTCGCAACTCGTGGGACGTCGTGACCTACTTGGCCGTCGATCACGATGCCGGCGACGAGTGAACGGCGTTATACCCGGTCGATACGGCCGGCGTAACAGCCGCGCTTGGCGTTATGCGCGTGAATGTACGCTACGTCCGTATTTTCGAAGAACCGCGCAATAGCGGCCTCGACCGCGCCGCCGTCGACGACGTCGGCTTCGATCATCATATCGCCGGCATCGAACCCGCGCAGGCTCAGCAGTCGCGTCCGCATCACTGCCGGCACCTCGTTGACGCTCCGGTAGGTTTGAGTAGCCCCGTCGCGTACGAAGATGGCGTGGCGGGAGCGGTAGGGTGAGCTCCCGGGAAGATGTTCGTAGTTGACGAGCAGCGCGACTTCACCGACCTCCAGGTCGCGCATCTCGATGCGGTCCGGGAAACCGGGGTTCGCGTCGACGACGTAGCGTTTGGCACCGGCGGCGGCGAGATCCGCGTCGTCGAGACCGTAGAGATGGGTGAAGGGTTCCGGTGCGAGGCCGGAAACGCAATAGTCGATCATGAGACTATCGTAGCCCTCGCGAGGCCGCCGAACCATCCGATTCTTGCCGCTCCGTAAGGCGAAAGAGGAGCGTCAAGCACCGCGCTATGAACAGGTCCGCATGATTTCGCGACTCGCTCTCCCCGGCGCGTGGATATGGTCGGCGTGGCAGCCCGACCGCGCAATGGCGTTCAATAGCTATCTCTTCGAAAGCGCGGACGGCAACGTTGCGATCGATCCGCTGCCGCTCGACGACGATTCGCTCGCACACCTCGAACGGCTCGGCGGCGTTCGCACGATCGTGCTGACCAACCGCGATCACGAGCGTGCTGCAGCAGCCTTACGCGAACGTTTCGGCGCGCGTCTGCTCGCAAGTGCCGTCGAAGCCCCGTCGTTCGGCACTCCGGTCGATGCGACGTTCGACGCGGGAAGCGAAGCGTTTCCCGGAGCCATTGCCATCCCGCTGACGCACGGCAAAACTCCCGGTGAGATCGCCTTGTACTTTCCGGCAACCCGCGCCGCGGTGATCGGCGATGCGCTGATCGGCTCGCCGGCGGGCGCGCTGAGTCTGTTACCGGAAGCGAAACTCGCCGATAAATCGCGCTTCGTAGCCGAGCTGCGGTATCTGTGGGGATTGCAGCTGGAGGCGCTGCTGCTCGGCGACGGACAGCCTCTCTTTGCCGGCGCCGACGACGCGCTTGGTTCGCTGCTGGAACGCGAGGGCGGTCCGGCAATCCATCGCGTAAATCTCGACGAGATTCGGTATGTTGTGCGGCGTCCCGGAAAGTACGCCTGCGACGACGGTGAAGTCGGTTTGCCCATAGGCGCGCGCAAGCTCGGCTATCGCGTCGCGCGAATTCCGCCCGGGCACGCGTACTGTCCGATGCATTGGCACGTTCGGTCGGAAGAGTTTTTTTACGTCATCGAGGGGCGGCCGTCGATTCGCACTCTCGACGGCACGTTCGAATGCCGCGCAGGGGACTTCATCGCCTTTCCTACGGGTCGACGCGGCTCGCACCAAGTCCTCAACGAGGGCGCAGAGCCGGCACTCGTGCTACTGGTCGGCGAACAGAAAGACGACGAAGCTGAAGTCTGCTTCTACCCCGATTCCGATAAAGTCGGCATTTTCACGCCGCAGTGGGATCGACTCGTGCGCGCGTCGCCGGAGATTGGCTACTACGATGGTGAAGGCACGCTTACGCCGGAATCCTTCGGATCCGCGTAAGCGACCGGAAACAGGCGAGTCAAGCCACAGATTTCGAACGTGCGATGAACCGGACCGGCGTTCGGGAGGATAAGGACGATCTTCTGTGGATCGCCGCCGGCGGTCACGAAGGATCGCCGAAAGCCGACGAGCATGCCGATCGCGACGGAGTCGAGATAGGTGGCCCTCGAAAGATCGATCGTCGCCCCGCCGATCGCGGACGGATCGGGAAGGGCGGCGGCCATGTCGCCCTGACGAAAAATGTCGAGCTCTCCTTCGAGCACGACATGAGCCTCCTCACCGAAGACGCGCGCTTTCACCTGATATACCCGGTCGAATCCTACCCCGGATTGCTCTTAATAAACGCGGCTTTCTCCTGAGAGGAGGGCCGGGACGAGGCGGCGTAGGGCCGCACCATCGGCCTGGTCTACCTTCTCGGAGGTTTGCCTTTTTATGGCGACCGTCGTGGCATTTGCCGGTGAGTGGGACGTCGCCTCGCAAAAGAGCTTTCGACGCGAGGTGCGGCGCCTCGACGAAGAGTCCGTCTTGATTTTGGATTTCTCCGAGGTCGCCTACGTGGACTCGTCCTGTCTGGCCGAGTTGATCGTCATGGAGCGTAAGCGCAGCGAATCGGGCTTCCCGCGCGCGACACTGATCGTCAAAGCTGTTTCTCCGGTGCGCAAAGTTCTCGAAGTGAGCGGATTGGCGAAGATCTTTCGCATTGCCGGGTCGCTCGACGAGGTTCAAGCCGAACATAAGGAACCGTTCGTCGTCGAATACGCGCAGCGCGACGACGAGCCATACGGTTAAGCTTGGAGTGCTTCGGTGCGCTGCCGGTGAAGAAAAGTGCCGTCGATGAGCTGCGCATTGTAGGATGACGGACGACCCCGCGAAGCGGGCCGCAGGATACGCGGCCGTCGATCGTTACGTCACAACCGGCACCTGCATCGGTCTGGGGACCGGCACCACCGCGTATTACGCCATCGAACGCGTCGGTCAACGCGTGGCCGCGGGCGAACGGATCAGCGCGGTCCCGACGTCGGTCGAAACCGAGCGCCTCTGCGCGCGTTGGAACGTACCGGTCGCGGCATTGCTGGAAAACCCAATGCCCGTGGCCATCGACGGAGCCGACGAAGTCGCTCCCGATTGGTCGCTCACCAAAGGCGGCGGCGGCGCCCTCTTTCGCGAGAAGGCCGTGGCGCTTTCGGCCGAGCGGTTCGTCGTCATCGTCACCGAAAGCAAGCTCGTCCGCGCGCTCGGGACGTTTCCGCTGCCGGTCGAAATCGTGCCGTACGCAGCGCCGTACGTGCGCCGCGAGATCGAGCGCCGTTTTCCGCGCATAGAAATCGTTCGGCGCGGCACGCCGGATCGGCCGTTCGTCACCGATAACGACAACTGGATCATCGACTGTCATTTCGGTCGCATCGACGAGCCCCGGGCGTTGGACGACGTGCTGCGATCGATTCACGGCGTCGTGGCAAGCGGTATTTTTTGGGGCATCGCTTCGGACGTCATCGTAGGCGACCCCAGCGGTACCGTTCGAACCCTCGAGCGCGTCCAAGCTTCCTAACACGCGTGACGCAAGTGCCGGGCTGAGGCTTATAGCGGGAACCGCCACGTTTGTGGATAAGTCCCGGCGATGGCTCCGGACGACGAGATCATCTTTGGACACGTTGCCGATGAGATTGAAGGCTCGTTCGATCGCGTCGAGCGTTTGGCACACCAAGCGGAGAGTGGTGAAGCGCCCTCCGATTTAGCGGTTGCGCTCGCCGTCTTCGAGCTGCACGGCGCCACCTTGAAGGCACTCATGCGCTGGTATCCCGAGGAGCCGCGTATCCGGGCCGCTCTGGCCGACTGGGAGCTGTCCACCGTCCAGCTCAGCGCGCGCGGAGTGCCGATCGCCGAATCGCTTCGCTAACTTAGTTTTCGGGGTCCTCGAAATGCGCGTACCAGTGCGAGCCGTCGCAAAACGGCTTGTTCTTCGACTTCCCGCATCGGCACAACGCGTAATGCTCGCGTGACGCACCGCGATTGCGCGGCTCTCCCTCGAGTTCGATGCCGCCGCGCACGTAGTAACTGGCATCGTGCGCCACGTAGATTTCCGGATCGCGCGATTCGCCCGCATAGGTAACGCCGTCTTTGGCGTAACCGAGCGCCCCGGAGGGGCAGGCCCGGACGATGTCGATCACGGCTTCGGGCGGCGCGCCGTCGGGAGTCACGAACGGCTCACCATCGTGGTGGAAGACGGCGGGCAAGTGGTCCGTACAATTCCCGAAGTGACAGCACGTGCCCCGGTTGTCGAACACAACGATGCTTTCGCCGTCGTACCGATCCAGACGATCCGGCGTGCGATCGGCCGATTTTGCGCTGGAAAAGCCGATACGCGCGTGCGTGCCGTCGCAATACGGCTTGAGATTCGATCCGCCGCAGCGGCACAGGGCGACGATCGGCCGCACCGGCAACGTCTCCCCAAGGGAGTTGGTGAGCTTGCGGAGATTGCGAACGATGTACGGGCCGTCGGTTTCGGGACGGATCGTGGTGCGGGCGTTGCGCTCGTGCGTTTCGTCGCGAATCACTTGCGCGAACTGTTGCGGAATAAACGGCGTAAGGTGCTCGGCGACGGACTCGAGCGCGGCGGCGGCTTCCTGAACCTCCTGCGGAAGCTGCGTCTCGTCGGCTAACCGCGTCAGACGGCTCGCTAAATCGTAGAGGCGTTCTAAGAAGAAAATCCAAGCCGCCCGTTTGTGGGTGAGCGTATGCACGTGCCCGGTAAAGTTGAAGGTCGGGCCGGCGGTCTTTCCGGGATACTGCGGCCCGGCCGGCGTACGTGCGAGCGCCTCACCCAGCGGCCGCAGGCCGGATGCCATGATCCGCAGCGTCCCGCGGGCGAGCAGACGCATTTCGTCTTCGCTTTCTTCACCGTGCGCGAAGAAACGCGCCAGCATCATCAGCATCACGACGTAAGCGCTGTTGAAGAGCGCCGCGAGCTCTTGAGCGACGGCGTCGGTGATCCGATTCGTACCGGTCGCGATGCCGATACCGCGCGTGATCGGATTGACCAACATAGGCCGAAACGGCGCGAAGGAACGCTTCTCGGCCGCGGCCTTGGCCGACAGGGCTTCGTACTCGCGCCGAATCGCATCGAAGACGAAGAAGTGTGCGTCCGGATGCTCGGACGTCGGGGATTCCCCCTGCTCGACGATCATTTCGATCGCTTTGCATGCCGACGCCGCGTCGACGACCTGCACGAGCTGCTTCGGCAAATCGAGATAGGCGGGATTGGCTTGCGCGGCGGGATCGCCGATGAACAGCCGGCTTTCGGGGATGCGGCCGAACGCGCTCTCGATCTTGTGGTAGAACTCCCCCACGGTCCTGAAGTCGATATCCCAGGGTTCGATCGCATTCTGGAGGCGAACCAGGTCGCCCGCATCGACTCGCGCCGTACGTTGGCGCAGCGGCTCGTATTCGGCCATGCGCTCGAGCGAAAGGACGCCGTCTTCGGGCATCTCGTAGCACATGAAGCGCTCGATCAGGCTCTTCGAAAGCGGCTCCAACGTGATTTCGATACCGAACGGAAACGTCGAAGCGGGCAGCGGCAGATTTCCGCGCCCGAAATGCGGCGCGCCGCCGACGGCGGTCGATATGTTTGAAACCTGCCCGAGGTGAAGCATCTCCTCGACCGCGACCCCCGCGATTTTCCGCTTCCACACGCGGATCGTCTCCAACTCCGCCTCGGTAACGCCGCCTTCGTCGAGGCGCGTCTTGATCGAATACCCCGCGTACAGATACGAGCACGCGAGATCGTGTTCGAGCTCGGAAGCGCGGGTTAGGAGATAGAGCAGCTCCTCACGCGTATCGACGGGTGCGACGGTAAACGCCATATGAGAGACAACTAGGGCCGCCTAGGGATGGTTGCATCGACCTAGGCAGCTCGTCGCGGCGGATCGCCACGGTCATTGGACGGCGTAGACGGGGACTTCGCCTTTGACTAAGGCTATCTTGATGGTATCGTTCGGCTTGAGCTTTGAGAAATCGACGTTCGCGCGACCGACCAGCGTCGTCTCGACACCGTTCTGCATCATCACGAACACGTGGTGGGCGTCTTCGACTTTTTCGACTCGCACGACGTATTGGCCGTCCGGAATGTAGCTCGAATCGACGACTGCCTCGCGCGACGAAATCGGCAGGACGCTCAATACGATGAAAGCGCAGAGCGCGGCGGGGGAATGCACGAATCCACTATAGCGTCGGGGGCTTCAAAGGTCTGTAGCGGCTACCCCAATCGGCGTTCACGGTCTCTTAAGTCTCTTATAGTTTTCAGCAGTGTTTGCGAAGAATTATTTACGCACCCGCGCCCGGCGCCGCAGGATTGCCGGGCCCATCGAGACGTAGGCGCAACCATGCGTCGTTGCGTAACGAACTTCGTTTTCGTGCTATTGGTCGCGGCCGGCTGCGTGTCCGCGCCGCCCGCACGCGCCCAAACGGACGCAGCTCCGTACGGGACGAACCTCATCACCAACGGCGACGCCGAAAGCGACTTCGGCGCCGACGACGCGTCTACGGTCGTGAAGCCAACCGGATGGACGACCACGGGAGCGTTTTCCGTCGTGCGCTACGGAGCCAAAGGCGATTTTCCCGACATTTCCACCCCCGGCAGCGGCGGCGGCGAACAAAATTTTTTTGCCGGAGGAAACGCCGCCGTTTCGACTGCAACGCAGACGATTTCGTTAACGCCGTTCGCGACCGAAATAGATGCCGGACGCGTAAAGTACGCCTTGATCGGAAAGTTGGGAGGCTGGGGCTCGCTGCAGGACAGCGCCGTCGTGACCGTGACCTTCAAGAACGCGTCGCAGAGGGTGACCGGATCCGCGCGAATTGGGCCGGTCGAAGCCGCGCAGCGCCTTCTAAACACCGCATTCCTCGAGCAGGAACAGAGCGGCACGATTCCACCGCTGTCGCGCACGGCCGACGTCGAGATCGTTCTGACTCGAGCCGGGAGCGCCGGCTACAATCACGGTTTTGTGGATTCGCTTTCGTTTGCCGTAACGCGCTGACCGAAGGCCAAGGCGACGGCCTCGGCTTCGGTCATCATCCGGCCGCCGGCGCGCTCGCGCACCCAGCGTTCTTCCGCGACGCCGCGCAGCGCCGCTACGATGAGCTCCTCGACGTAGAGCTCGGTGGGCTCGCGTTTGCTGCCGGTAAACTCGACGTTTTGATCGACGTAGCCCAGAAGTTTCGCCGCCGCGTCGATCTCGCCGCGCCTGGCGAGCGCGAGTCCGGCGGCTTGCAGCGCCCAGACGACGCAAAAACGCATGTCGCGCTCGATGCCGGCCTCGACGGCTTCGCGCGCGGTTGCGTACGCCTCGGAATCCTCGCCGAGCACGCTGAGATACGACGCAAGGTTCGTGAGCGCCAGCACGATCATCGCGGTCGATCCGCGCGGCCGCAGCATCGCAACGAGCTCGCGCCCGCGTCTTGCCGCCGACGCGATATCGCCCGTGCGAAACTCGAGTTCGGCCAGATTGATCTGCAGATGCGCGCTGAGGTGCGGCCAGCCTATTTCGGCGGTTCGTTCTTCGGCTTCGCGAAGAACGATTCGTCCGCGCGCCGGATCGCCGGTGTCGATCAACTCGAAGCCGTAGTCGACCAGCGTTCGCGCGATGCGATAGGGGTTACCCTCCTCGCGAACGATTTCCAAGGCCGCGCGCAGATCGTCGAGGCAACGCTCCGGTACGATCCCGAGGATGCGCCGGGCGCGAGCACCGATGCGGCGCGCCTCGGCGAGTGCGGACCGGTCGTCGAATCGAACGGCCAGCGTAAACGCGCGTTCGTATAGTTCGAACGAACGCCAGTAGACGTGCGCGATCATCGACAGACGCGCCGTCGACAACAACAGGCGTAAGGCCGGCGCACCGTCAGGATCGGGAATGCCCGCGTACATCGCTTCCGAGCGTCGCAGCCCCTCGGCAGCGATGTTATATAACTCCCAAAAGTCCGTCAGGCTGGTGACCAACCGCGCGCCGAGTGCGGGATCGCAATCGCGCGCCCAGTCGAGCGCGGCGCGGAAATTTTCCAACTCCGGCGCGAGGAGATCGATCCACGCCTCCTGGGTTCCGTAGCCAAAGCGCTGCGCCGCTTCCTCGGCGTAGTGCGCGTAGTAGTCGGCGAACCGCTGCCGGACGGTGAACTCCTCGCCGGGATTATCGAAACGTCCGAGCGCGTACTGCCGAATCGGCTCGAGCATGCGATAACGGTCCCCGGTGCGATCGAGCACCGACTTTGCGACGAGTCCGTCCAGCGCGCCTTCCACGTGTTTTGGATCCAACTCCCGATCCGAAACGATGGCAACGGCAGCTTCACGCGTAAAGCTATCGGTGAACGTACCGAGCCTTCGGAAAACCGTTCGTTCGGGTTGCGAAAACGTATCGTAGCTCCAATCGATCAGGGCATCGAGCGTCTTGTGCCGGATCGGTGCATCGTGTTGATTTTCGCCGATCAGCAGGCGGAAATGCCCGTCCAGCCGCGAGCGCAGCTGACCGAGGGTCAGCGACGAAACGTACGACGCCGCTAGTGCGATCGCGAGCGCGATGCCGTCGAGGCGCTTGCAAATGTGCCGGAGCACCGGCATCTCCGTTTCGCCCGGCGCAAAGTCCGGATCCGCGCGCAGCGCGAGCTCGGTGAAGAGCGTCATGGATGCGCGCTCGTCGAGCGGTTCCAGACGGTAGACCGTTTCGGCCGCAATGCCCAGCGGCTCGCGGCTCGTCGCGATAAAGCGCACTCCGGAACCCTCGCGAGCAACAGCTTCAACCAGCTTCGCACAGGCCGCGACCAGATGCTCGCAGCTGTCGAGCACGACCAGAAGATGCTGCAAGCGCAGTGCCGACGCGAGGGCTTCAACGGGATCGCCCGGCGGATCGAACTCCACGCCCGCCGCCCGCGCCACCGCGTCGGCGATCAATGCCGGGTCGGCAATCGGCGCGAGATCGACGAACGCGACGCGCTCGCCCGGGCGGGCGCCGGCGCCGGCCACTTCGGCCGCGAGGCGGGTCTTCCCGATGCCCCCGGGCCCGGTAATCGTGACCAGTCGCGAACGTTCCGCAAGCGATTCCACATCGGCTATCTCGCGTTCGCGGCCGACGATCGCAACGGTCTCCAGCATCCGGGCACGATGTTCGACTTCGTACCGGGTTCGCTCCTCACGCTAAGAGGGCGATTAGAGAGCGGCCTAGGGCCTGGCGCTGCCGGGTCCGGCCATGCCAAAATTGCGTCGATGCGTTCCCTGACCTTGGCAGTCGCCGCTTTCGCGCTCTGCGGAACGGCAGGTTCGGCCCCCGCACCCGTGTCCGTCAGTACCTTGCGCGTGATGCGGATCGACGGGGCTTACGTCAACTGCATCAACTTTACCAACACGTCGGACCGGACGATCGTCGCGGTCAACTTCGTTTTCTCGCACGTCGACGTCTTCGGCGATCCCCAGGGAAAGGTGATGGTATCCCGGACGGGCACGTTCTCTCCGAACGTCCCGATCGAGGGACCTACGCCCAACGTCATCACCGAGCGTACCAAGAAGAACTGCTGGCGCGAAGCGATCGAGTCGTTTTCGCTTGGCACGGCCACGGTCCGCGTCACCAACGTGCGCTTCGCCGACGGCACGGAATGGACGAATCCATCGGATGGCGAGGCGGCGGCGCGAACGCCTATCGACTACACCGCGTTAGGTTTGCCCGCAGACATGCAGCAGGTGGGGTTGTCGCGCGGCAAGCCGTGCCACGTATCGACGGCAGAAAACGCCGCCGGAAGCGCGCAGATTTGGCATTATGCGTGCCCGCCGGACAATGCGACTAAAGGAACGGACCGGTACTACTTCGTCAACGGAAAGCTCGTCCAGCACGTGGTGGACTAGCGAGTTCAAGCCGCGTTTGCGCCAAAAATGGTAAAGACGGCGTCGAGCGCGGTAACCGCCAGCGCCTTTCGAACGTCGGGACGCGTCGCCGACAGCGCAAACTCGGTGCCCGCGTCGCGCGTTTTTCTGAGCAGCTTAATGAGGCGGCGAATGTCTTCCATTTCCACCGTAGCGAGTTCGTCCAGATCGACGACGGCCAGCGATCCGTGCCCATGCGCCTCCAGGACGGCCCGCTCGAAATCTTCGCCGGCGGCGCGCGTGTAGACAATCGTCGTCCGTTTCATGCTCCTATCGTAGCAGCCGCTGCGTCCAGAAACCGTCCAACGGGAG
>JAFAHZ010000184.1 GCA_019236975.1 Vulcanimicrobiota bacterium
GCTTTTTCGCGTTTTTGCGTTGCTGATTTTGGGAGCAATTTTTGGTTAATGGGTTATAGCGCGCGGGTGCTCCTGGACTCGGTGAGTCCGGCCGGGGTTCGGCTCACCACGCTCGAAGTGACGTTTCCCCGCTTCGTATTGAGCGAATTTAACACGCACAGAGTACTCTCTCGGAATAGCGCGAGTTCTCGTGCAATTCCCACGCCGAAATTGCTCGAGCGCGTGATGACCGATCCCGTGCTTCCGCTCGAATGGGGCCGCAATCAAAAAGGCATGTCGGCCAGCGACGTGCTGACGCCGCAAGAGGAAGAAGATGCCAAACGCATCTGGCTGAGCGCGCGCGATGCAGCCGTCGAACACGCGCGGAAACTCATGGAGCTCAAGGTGCACAAACAAGAGCTCAATCGCGTGCTCGAACCGTTCTTGTGGCATACGGTCATCGTCACCGCGACGGAGTGGGACAACTTCTTTACGCTGCGCTGCGCGTCCAACGCGCAGCCCGAAATTCGTGCGGCAGCGCTGAAGATGCGGGAGGCCATCGCCGCGAGTAAGCCGGTTCCGGTTACGTACGATGCGTGGCATCTGCCGCTCGTACAGGACGACGAACGATCGCTGCCGATCGAGACCCAGAAGAAGATTTCGGCCGCGCGCTGCGCGCGCGTGTCGTACCTGACGCACGAGGGTACGCGCGAAATTGAGAAGGATCTAGAGCTGCACGACCGGCTGAAAACCGACCGGCATCTCAGCCCGTTCGAGCACGTCGCGACGCCCGCGCACGACGTCGAGTTTCACGCCAACTTCCGCGGATGGCGGCAAATGCGCCATGAAATCGAAGCCGCAACGTGGCCCTCGGTAGCCGCACGACACTGATCCGCGGCGAAACGTACCTCACCGTTCCGTGGAAGAACGGTGGCGGTACGACGCGCGAGATCGTTGCCGGCGAGGGCTACCGCCTTTCGGTCGCAACGATCGCTTCGGACGGCTGGTTTTCGGATTTCTCCGGCTACGACCGCACGATCGTGCCGATTTACGGCGACGGTATCGCGCTGACCATCGACGGCATGACCACCGTTTTGAACGAACCGTTCGTTCCGCTCGAGTTTGCCGGTGAGGCGCGAACGTGGTGCCGGCTGTTGGGCGGCGCGGCACAAGATTTCAACGTGATGACCGAGCGCGCGCGCTGGAAGCATAGCGTCAACGTGTGTCGCGTGCGCGACCGGCGTTTACAGCTCGCGATCGGTCCGCTGTGCTTCATTTACGTGCTCGAAGGCACCGTGCTCGGCGCGGGCGCCGGCGATACCGTGTGCCTGAAGGGCCCCGATGCGCTGGAGCTGGAGCACGAGCACGGCCCGGCGCTGGCCTGCGTCGTCTCGCTCTTTACTGCGACGTAACGCCGGCTACCGTCTGCGAATGACGGATAGCGCGCAGGGGAATGGCGATCGTGGCGCCGGTGTGCGAACCGATGACGAGCGAATCGTTGAGCACGATCGGGGAACCGACGTTGAAGGTGGTGTCGGTTTTCACGTTGCCGACGATCAAACCCGTACGTGCGTCGACGGCCCATAAATATCCGGCTAAGTCTCCGAAGTACAGCACGCCGTCGCGCGCCGCAATGCCGCCTTTGACGGCGCCGTTGACATGCACTTGCCACTTGACGGCGCCCGTACGTGGATCGAGGGCCGAGACCACTGGAGCGATCGCGCTGCCGTCGTAGAGCGTGCCGGCGTAGAGCAGCGGGATAGCCGACTCGTTATAGGCCGGGATGATGCCGCTCACGCGCGGCAGCAGACGATCCCAGCGCAGCGCTCCGGTACGTTTGTCGAGCGAGTAGACGTGCTGCTCGGCGGGACGACCGAACGGGACGTACGGCGTCTGCATCGGCGCGAGCTGCCGGACGTACATGCCGTAGAGGGCGTTGTTGTCGGACGCCAGCGGACAGTCCGACAGCGCGCCGTCGTACGTACCGAAGAAATAGCGCCAGAGCAGCGCGCCGTTGCGCGCGTCGAGCGCGAAGACGGCGTTCGGATAGCCGCCGGCGGCGTAGAGGCGGCCGTCACCTCCGTCGAGCACCTGCGACATGTCGGCGTCCGACCCGAGATACGAGCGCCAACGGTACGCGCCGTCTTTCGGCGCAACCGCATAGACCAAGCCGGCGCCGTTAGCGTGCACCAGCGTTTGACCGACCAACGCCGGCGTCGGCATGCCGCTCCCCGGGAGCTGCATCCGCCACAACTGCTTGCCGGTGGCGAGGTCGAACGCGAGCAGATCGTTTTGTTTGTCGCCGATGAGTTTATAAAACGGGGGCGCCCAGATCGCCGCGTCGGAGTTGCCGGCTCCAACGAATACGCTGCCGCCGGCGTAGATCGGCTGCGACATCAGCTGCGAGTCCGCGCTTGCAACCCAGAGCAGATGGCCCGTCGCGGCGTCCATCGCGTACAGCTTGTGGTCGTTATTGGCAAAGAGGATCGTTTCGCCGGCGACGCTGGGCGACGACGAATAATCGCCGTGGGTATCGTAGCGCCACGACAGCTCCGCGGGGAGCCGGGTGTCGACGACGACGACGTTGAGGCCGCCGCCAAAACGGAACTGCCTCCACGCGCGCTCCTGGTCGGAACGAAAGACTGCGACGGCGGGATCTTGCGTCGGAACGACGGGCGACTGCGTCCTCGGCGGCGCGGAGCATCCGGCGCCGGCGAGTGCCCATGCGACGAGCGCTGCGGACATTAAGAAGGTTTTGGTTGCCGGCATATTTCCTGCTATGTTGGGTTGTGCTATAAACGTTGCTTACAGGCGATGCGCGTCATCGTCCTGTGGATAAAAAACTTCGACGAAGAGGTCGTGTGGTGTGACTCTTTCGCAGAAGCTTTGGGTTCCTTTTGAGCCCGATGGCGAGCCGCCTATTATTCGTGCG
>JAFAHZ010000049.1 GCA_019236975.1 Vulcanimicrobiota bacterium
CCCCCCAGCCCTCCGGATTACAGAGCTTAACCCCTGCGGCGTTGCCGCGCGGGGGGCGGCCCTTCGACAGGGCTCAGGATAAACTCCGGCAAGCGAAGCGCAGCCGCAGCGCCGGTTACAATGAGCGGGCCCACCGGGAAACCGGTGGGCCCTTGGCTGTCCAGAGGAATGAAATTTAAGGAAGACGTTTACTTGCAGGAAACGAGGGCCATAGCCCAACCGGCGGCGGTTCGCGTCCTGACGAGATATCCGTCCGCAGTCCGGTCGTAAACCTGATAGCCCGCTCGTAACGCGTCGGCTAGCGATTTGAAGACGATAAGACCTGCCATCTGCGGACCCTCCTTTCTTTTTCTATTTACTGCTCTCTATACCGTATAACGGCTTAAGTCGCAACCTAGTTCACCCATTTTCGCGGAGTTTTATAAAAATTCGGCGAAAAGCGTGTGTCGATATGACAACGCTCGACCTGCCGGTGCGCGTACACGCGACGCTGGTAACCGACCGCCGCGAACTGGCACCGGGCGTCGTTTTGCTCGGGTTGGATGCACCCGACGTCGTCGCGGCGACGCAGCCCGGTCAGTTCGTCATGGCGATCCCGCCAAGCGGCGAAGCGGCGGCAACGGCATTAGGCGTGTATGAAGCCGAAGGGAAGCGCGCGAGCTTGCTCTTCTTCGTCACCGGCAACCGTACGCGCGAGCTTTCCGAGTTGCGCGTGGGCGAACGTCTCGACGTGGTCGGCCCGCTCGGCAACGGGTTCGACCTCTCCGGCAAGCCCAGCCGCGTTGCCATCGTCGCCGGCGGAGTCGGCATTGCGTCGGTGCTCTTGCCCGCTCAAGCGCTCGTGCGCGCCGGAGCGCGAGTGCAGTTACTCTACGGTGCCAGAACGGCGGCACTACTGGTCGAAGCCGAACGTTTCAACGAAGCCGGCTGCGCGCTTGCACTGGCAACCGACGACGGCACCACCGGCTATCACGGCTACGTGACGGATTTGCTCGAGCGATTACCGCGCGTCGATTTGATTCTGGCGTGCGGCCCGACGCCGATGTTGCGCGCGGTCGCGCGCATTGCGGCGACGCTCGGCGTGCGCGCCCAACTTTCGCTCGAGGAGACGTTTGCGTGCGGCGTGGGCGGATGCTGGGGCTGCGTCGTTCCGATCGTTCGCACCAGCGCGCAAGCGCCGAGGTTTCCACCGGCGAACGCCGGCGGCAGCGATTTCGTCAACGCGCGCATCTGCAAAGAAGGCCCGGTGTTTTGGAGCCACGAGCTGCGATGGTAGAAACGAAACCGAGTCTGGCCGTCAAGCTGGGCAAGCTCCGCTTGGAATATCCGACGTTAATGGGCAGCGGCTGCTACGGCTCGGGACAAGAGTTCGCACCGTTCGCGAACCTCAACAAGATCGGCGCCGTCGTGCTCAAGAGCGTCACGCGCCTGCCGCGTCTGGGCAATCCGACGCCGCGTTTGGTTCATACGCCGGCGGGGATGCTCAACGCGATCGGCTTGCAGAATCCCGGCATCGATTGGTACCTCGATCACGAAGTGCCCAAGTACGCCAAACTGCCGTGGCGCGTGGTCGGCAGCGTCGCCGGCTTCTCGGTCGACGACTACGCGTACGTGTGCGAGCGGCTGGCCGCGCGCGACGAAATCGCCGCCGTGGAACTCAACATTTCGTGCCCTAACGTGGCCAGCGAAGGCGAGACGTTTGCGTGCGATCCCAAGCTGACCGCGAGCGTGGTGCGCGCTTGCCGCGCGACGACCGACAAGACGCTGATCGTCAAGCTGTCGCCCAACGTGACCGACATCGCCGCGATCGCGCTGGAAGCCGAAGGTGCCGGCGCCGATGCGCTGGCGGTCATCAACACGGTGCGCGGGATGTCGATCGACGCCGAGACGTGGCATCCGCGCTTGGGTAACGTCACCGGCGGTCTCTCCGGCCCGGCGATTCGCCCGATCGCCGTGCTCGCCGTCTACGAAGTCGCGCGCGTTGCCACGATTCCCATCGTCGGGCAAGGCGGCATCGAAACGACGCGCGACGCGCTCGAGTTCTTCCTCGCCGGCGCGGCGGCAGTCGGCATCGGAACCGCGAACTTCACCGATCCGCGCATTCCCGAACGCATCGCCGACGAGCTGCGCGACTATCTGTGGAACCGCAACCTCGCCTCGATCGGCGAAATCGTGGGCAAAGCCAACGTCGGATTCGCGAACGTCTACGAGTACGAAGGAGACGAGGGATAGCAGCGTGGCCCAACTGATCGTTGCGCTCGACGTCGCCGATGCCGACGAAGCCGAGAAGCTCGTCGACGACCTGTACGATCTCGACGTGATCGTCAAGATCGGTCTCGAGTCGCTCTTCGGCTACCCCGAGCGGATCCTGGCGTACTGCGAGTCGCGCGACGTGCGAACGTTTATCGACGCGAAGCTGCACGATATCCCGCGCACCGTCGAAGCGGCAATTCGTCAACTCGTACGGCCGAACGCGCACATCGTCAACGTGCACGCGCTGGGCGGCCTCGAGATGATGCGCGCCGCCGTCGACGCGGCGAACGAACGGGCGAGCGAGCTCGGATGTACCGCGCCGCAGATCTTCGCGGTCACGATTCTCACCAGCATCGCGCCCGAGGATTTGCTCGAGCTCGGTTTGCACGGCGGTCCCGGCGAAAACGCCACGCGATTGGCGGCGCTGGCGCGCGACGCGGGCTGCGCGGGCGTGGTGTGCAGCGCGCACGAGGTACGCGATCTCAAGTCGTTCTTCGGCGACGATTTTCTCACGCTGACGCCCGGCATTCGTCCGTCGGGCGCCGCGCACGGCGACCAAAAACGCGTGATGACGCCGGCTGGGGCCGTTGCCGCGGGCGCCGACTATCTCGTGGTCGGGCGCCCGATCACGCAAGCGCCCGATCCCGCCGCGGCGGCGCGCGCGATTCTCGACGAGATGCATGCTCCGGTTTCGAGCTGAGCGGTGATTACTGCAGACGATCTCACGAAAGCGCTCGCCGAGCGCGGGGCGCTGCTCGAGGGACACTTTCGCTTGAGCTCGGGGCGCCACAGCGACCGCTTCGTGCAGAAGTTTCGGGTGCTCGAAGATCCGGCAATTCTCGAGCCGGTTGCACGGGCCATCGCCGGCGCGTTTCGCGCGACGCAGCCGACGGTCGTGATCAGCGCTGCGGTGGGCGGGATCGTCCTCGGCTACGAAGTCGCGCGGCAGCTGGGCACCAAAGCGATCTTCGTCGAGAAAGAGAACGGCATGCCGGCGCTGCGACGGGGCTTCGCACTCGGCCCGGCCGATCGTGCGCTGGTCGTCGAGGACGTCGTGACCACCGGTCTTTCCGTGCGCGAAGTCATCGACGTCGTCAAAGCGCGCGGCGCGAGCGTGGCCGGCGTCGGCGTCATCGTGATGCGCGCGCCGGCAGATTTCGGCGTGCCGACCTTCGCGCTGCTCGATCTTCCGATCGTCTCGTACGATGCGGCGGAGTGTCCGCAATGCGCCGCGGGCGAACCGATTCTCGACCCGGGGTCGCGCCGGGCGTGAGCGTTACGGTCCGGCACGGAGACGCTGCCGACCGCCGCTTCATCGAGGAGCTCGCCGAACGCACCGTCATGGCCAGCGTGGCGTCGTTCCGGCATCCGCAAGAGATGATGGTGCACTTTGCGCTAACGCGGCTGCTGGAAACGGTCGAGACCCAGTCGCACGTCACGCTGGTCGCCGAGCGGGAAGGGCGGCGCGCCGGCTTTCTGCTGCTGCTCGACGACTTGCCCGACGAAGTGACCTCGACGCCGCAGGCGTTCGTCGCCTACATGGCGGTCGAGCCGGAGCTTCAACGGCAAGGCATCGGGAAAGCGCTGCTCGAGGCGGCCGAACGTGAGGCAAAACGCCGCGGCCTGCCGTATATGTCCCTCATGGTGACCGAGGAGAATACCGCGGCCCGATCGCTCTATGCGAGCGCCGGATACTTCACCGAGCGCCAGCTGCTGTGCAAGGAACTGTAAGCAACGCCGCCGTTTGGCGGCGCGTCGGCTGGATCGTCGCCATCGTGGTGGCGCTCTGGCTGCTCTGGTGGTTCTCGGTGCACATTCCCAAGACGATCGCGATCTTCGTCATCGCAGCGTTCATCGCGTTCGGCGTCCATCCGATCGTCACGTCGCTGGCGCGGCGTATGCTGCGCCCGCTTGCCATCTCGCTCGTTTACCTCGGCTTGCTGGTGTCGATCGTCGTGGTGACCTTGCTCGTGTTGCCTGCGCTGCTCGCGCAAATCTCGATCCTGGCCAACAACACGCCCACCTACATCGGGGTAGTTCAAGATTGGATCGATGCACTGCAATCGATGTTACGCGAACGGCTCGGACATCAATTTATTCCCGCGGGGTACGGCGATCTCAGGGCGCTCGTTGCGACGAAGTTGACCGCGTCGCTATCCACCTCGCTCGCCTCGCTGACGAGCATCCTGGTGGACACGTTCACCGCAACCTTCATCGGCATCGCCTCGATCGTGCTTTCAGCGTTCTTCGTCGTCCGCGGCGAGCACGTCGCCGATTCGTTCTACGAATTGCTGCCGGCGCACCGAAGGAAGACCGCCCGCGCGCTTGCCGACGAACTCGCCGAGATGTTCAGCGCCTACGTGTCGGGACAGGTTGCGCTCTGCGCGATCACGGGCTCGCTCATCTACGCCATCAGCGCGTTCACCGGCTTCAAATTCGCGTTGCTGCTTGGTATCCTGAGCGGTTTCGCTTATGCGATTCCGTTCGTGGGCCAAGTCTTTGCGCACGCCGTTGCGACGTTACTGGCTGCGCCGCAGGGCGGCTCGATGGTGCTGTGGGTCAACGTGATCGTCTTTTCCGTCGGACGCGCCTCGGATTATCTGCTCGTACCGAAGATCATGTCCGAGAGCGTCGGGGTCTCGCCGATCGTCGTCATGTTCGCGGTCTTCGCGGGCGGCGAGCTTTTTGGGGTACCTGGACTGCTGCTCGGGATTCCGGCGGCGGCGCTGGTGAAAATCGGCTGGCGTTTCTTCCGGGGCGGTTCGTTTACGGCTCCGTCTCGCCGGGAAGCTCCGGCATCGAATCCGGAGCCGAAACTCCGAGAAGCGTAAGGACGCGAGCGAGAACGATCTTCGTCGCGTGCGCGAGCGCCAAGCGCCCGGCACTGAGTTGCACATCCTCGCCGATGACGCGGCACTGCATGTAGAACGAGTGAAAATCCGCCGCGACGCTTTGCGCGTAGCGAGCGAGGCGCTGGGGGGCGAGCCCTTCGGCGACTGCGGCGATCGTTCGCGGAAACTCGGCGAGGCGGCGAACCAACGCAAGTTCGGCCGGCTCAGCGAGCCGATCGATCCCTTCGCCGCGCAACGCGCTC
>JAFAHZ010000177.1 GCA_019236975.1 Vulcanimicrobiota bacterium
TTGCGATCGACGGACCGGCGGCATCGGGAAAGACCACCGTCGCGAGAGGCGTCGCGCAGAAGCTGCACGCGCTCTATCTAGACACCGGTGCGATGTATCGCGCGCTGGCGTACCTCGCGCTGCATTCGGGGACCGACGTCGATAACGGCAACGCGCTCGCGCGCCTCGCGCGCCTGCAGCCGATTCGCGTCAAACTCGACGAAGCGTCGCCGCTCGGCTTCCGTATTTTCGCAGCGGCACGCGAACTTTCCGACGAGATGTTGCAATCGAGCGAGGTGACCGCAATCGTGTCGACCGTAGCCGCGCATGCCGAGGTGCGCGAGATGATGGTGCGCGCGCAGCGCGAAGCGGCCGAAGGAGTCTCCGTCGTTATGGCCGGGCGCGACATCGGCACGGTGGTGCTGCCGGATGCCGAGCTAAAAATCTTTTTGACGGCGTCCGTCGCCGCCCGGGTCGCGCGGCGCAAAGCGCAGCTTCAGGCGGCCGGAGTCGAGGTCGACGTTCGTCGCTTGACGCAAGAGATCGACGAGCGCGACCGCCTCGATCGCACGCGCAAGGTTTCTCCGCTCGAGCCGGCACCCGGCGCGCACGTGATCGACTCCAGCGACCTATCCGCGGTAGCGGTCGTCGATGAGATTTGCCGCCTGGCGCTGGCCGCTCGATGAATTCGCGACTGTACGACTGTTGCGCATGGCTCATTCGCGTGCTTATGCGGACGGTGTGGCGCGCGCAGGCGAGCGGCACCGAGAACGTCCCGCGCCAGGGCGCACTGATCGTGGCCTGCAACCACCGCTCGTATCTCGACCCGCCGGGGATGGGGTGCTTCTGCCCGCGCCGCATCAGTTACATGGCCAAGAAAGAGCTCTTCGAAATCCCGGTTCTCGGGCCGCTGATTCGCGCCGTCGGCGCGTATCCCGTCGATCGTCAGGGGAGCGCCCGCGCCGCGATCAAGCGCTCGCTCGAAGTGCTCGAGGCGGGGGGTACGGTCGGGATCTTCCCCGAGGGCACCCGTAACCGCGACGGCTCGGCCGCACCGCAGACGGGCGTCGCGCTGCTGGCCTCGCTTTCGGGCGCCCCGGTCGTGCCGGCCCATATCGGCAGCGACGGGGCCTCCCGGTTGGCTCGGATAAAAGTCGCATTCGGGCCGCCCATGCGGCTGCCGCCCGACCGGAAAGCAACCCACGACGACTTGGCGAAGTTCACCGCCGACATCATGCAAGCAATTCAATCGCTCGGCGCCCGGAGCGCTGGTTAACCGTGCAGATCAAAAAAGCGTCCGTTCAAGGCTTTTGCTTCGGCGTCGCCATCACCGTGAAGAAGGCCGAAGAGGCGATTGCGTCGCGCGAGCAGGTCACGACCCTCGGTCACGTCGTCCACAATCCACAGATGGTCGAGTCGCTCGCGTCGCGCGGATTGCAGAACGCCGCGTCCGTCGACGAGGTCGATTCGGGTTCGCTGTTCGTGCGCGCGCACGGTTTGCCGGTCGACGTGTACGACAAAGCGCAGAAGAAGGGCCTCGAAATCATCGATGCGACGTGCCCGATGGTGACGAAGATTCACGTGCAGGCGCAAAAGCTCAAAGCCGACGGGTACAAGATTCTCGTGATCGGCGATCCGACCCACCCGGAAGTCAAAGGAACGCTCAGCCACGTTCCCGGCGCCTGGTGCATTCAAAAGGTTGAAGACGTCGAAAAGCTTCCCCGCTCGAGCCGCGTCGGCGTCGTCGTGCAGTCGACCTGGTCCGGCGTGGGATTCACGGAGATCGTGCAAGCGCTGGCGAGTAAATACTACGAAGTGCGCGCCGTCAATACGATTTGTACCGACACGCACAACCGCCAAAGCGAAGCCTTGCGCCTCGCTGCGGACGTCGAGGTGATGGTGGTCGTCGGCGGTAAGACGTCGGCCAATACCAAGCACCTCGCCGAACTGTCGGAATCGCACGGCGCGCGTTCGTATCACATCGAGGGTCCGGACGAGCTGCAAGCCGATTGGTTTGCAGGTGTGAAAGTCGCCGGGCTGATGTCGGGCGCTTCTACGCCCGGCTGGCTCGTCGATCGTGTCGAAGCGCGTATGGAGGAACTGGCGGCCTCTGCATAGCGCGCAGCTGGGCGAGCGCTTCGAAAGCGCTCTTGAAGAATGGACGACCGGCTATCGGGGATCTAGGGAGATCTCCGATATGCTTTTGCGCCACTTCGGCTACGGGCCGTACGGGCCGGCGCGGCGCGGCAAACGCCTGCGTCCGCAAATGGTTCTTCGCGTCGCAACCGGCGAAGGCGCGCCGATCGAGGACGCGCTCGATGCCGCCGTCGCCGTCGAGATCTTTCACAACTACTCGCTCGTCCACGACGATATCGAGGACCGCGACGAACTGCGCCACGGCCGTCCGACGTTGTGGAGCGCGTACGGCATCGCGAAGGCCATCAACGCCGGCGATGCGATGTGCGCGCTCAGTTTCTTGAGTCTGGAGCACGCGGGCGCGCGTCTCGACGCACGGCGCGTGTTGCGGATGATCGCCATCTTGCACGAGGCGCACGCCGTGATGTGCGAGGGACAGTCACTCGACTTGCATTTCGAAACCGAGACCCTGGTCGACGTCGACCGCTACCACCGTATGATCGCGTGTAAGACCGCGCAGCTCTTCGACGCGTCATGCCGTTTGGGCGCGACCTCGGCCGGCTGCGATGCGGCGACCGTCGACGGCTACGGCGCGGTCGGGCGCGCGTACGGTCTGGCCTTTCAAATTCGCGACGACGTTTCGGGGATTTGGTCGAGCGTGGACGAGACCGGGAAGATGGCCGGTATCGATATCGCGCGGCGCAAGTGGACGTTTCCGGTCGTTTGGGCGATCTCGCAACCTCCTTCGGCCGCGCGCGCCGCGATTGCCGGCGCATACGCTCTCGGCCGGCCGCTGGACGCCGGCGAAGTACGCCGCGTCGTCGACTCCCTCGATCGCCTCGGCGCCCGAGAGGCCGCGCAGCGTGCCGCCGCAGAACACGTCGCGGTTATCGAACGTCATCCGAATAAGGAGTTGCGAGATTTTCTTCTCACTACGCTCGGCCTGTCGACCGCGGTAACGTCGTGAGCACGAACGCTTCGACGCAGACGAATGCGCGTGCGACGCCGCTCGCCTGGGCGCTTCCGGCACTGCTCGTACTGGGATTCTTCATTCGCTTGGCTTTCATTCCGGCCGAAGGCTTCAAGACCGACGTTCAGACGTTCATCTCGTGGTCGTTGTCGCTGGCGGAGAAAGGCTTTGGGAATTTCTACGCCAACGCGGGATTCGCCGATTATCCGCCCGGCTATTTTTACATCCTGTGGTTCGTAGGCCAAATCTGGGAGATCTTTTTCAAGGGGATCGACGCCGGCCACTACGTCATCATGCAGGCGCTCGTGAAGCTGCCCGCGATCTTGGCCGACTTAGGCGTGGGTGCGCTGTTGTACGCAATCGCGCGGAGATACGCGAGCGCGGCGGTTGCCGCCGGCGTGGCCGCGCTCTACCTGCTTAATCCCGCGGTTATCTGCAACTCGGCACTCTGGGGCCAGGTCGACTCGATCTCGGGCGGACTCGCGCTCCTTTCGATCTACTGTTTGCTGCGCTCCGACGACGTGCAGCGAGGAAACTCGCTCAACGGGTGGATCGTTGGCGCGTGGCTGGCCTTCGGTTATTCGATGCTCATCAAGCCGCAGGCGGCCGTGCTGCTTCCGCTCTTGGTCGCCTTTGCGTTCGTCGATCCCGCTCGGCGGACGGAACGCATCCGTTCGACGGCGCTCGGTGTCGGTGCCGCCGTAGTGCTCGCGCTGCTGCTCGTGGAGCCGTTCCACCCGAGTAATCCGCTAGCCGCGTTCGCGTGGCTCGGGCAGCGATACGCGTACGGCTCGAACGTTTACGCCTACAACACCGTCAACGCGTTCAACCTGTGGGCGTTGCGCGGCCAGATGTGGGTGCCCGATACGCCGCAGGCCGACACGATGTATCTCTTCAGAATCGTGCCGCAAGTCTGGTGGGGGGTCGGGCTGGTCGTCGCCGCGGTAACGCTGACGGTGTGGCGTTACGTGCAAGAGCGAACGTCGCGCGCGCTGCTCGAGAGCTGTGCCATCGCCACGATCGCCTTCTTTATTTTGGCGACGCGCATGCACGAACGCTACCTCTTCAACGGCGTCCTTTTCACCATCGCTTGCGTGCCGTTCGCGCGACGCTACCTCTGGAGCGCCGTAGCGCTCTCCGCCGTGCTCTTCGCAAATCTCGTATACTCGCTGCAATATCTCGCCGTCATGACCCATCAGACGCCCGGGGTGAACGCGCAGAATCTCTGGGGTCCGGGGACGCAGGCGCTTTCCGGGCTGGCCGTCGCTACGTTTTTCTTCTTGGGCTACGTGTTTTTGGGGGCGGCGCCCGTTCCCGAAGACCGAAGCCGTGACGAGCGCGCCGCCGAACCGCCACGCGCTGAATCGACCACCGCCCGCCGCTGGTTCGATCCGCGCGAAGGGTTGACGGCTATGCGACGTCCCCTCGATTACGCGATCATGGGGGCGTTCGGCGTGGCGAACTTCGTGCTGTCGTTCGTCGGCTATTGGTGGCCGCCGGATAAGGTGTTCGACGAAATCTACTTTGCGCGCGCCGGTGAAGAGTATCTCCAGAACATGCGCATCTACGAAAACACGCATCCGCCGCTGACGAAGCTGCTGGTGACGATCTCGATGATGCTGTTCGGAGGCATGCCCAAGGGGCACGGCATCGGCGGGTGGACGCTCCTCAACGGCATCGTCGGACACATGAGCAACGGCGACAACTCGTACGGCTGGCGATTCTTGGACGTCGTTTTCGGCGCGTTCGTCGTTATGCTGCTGTACGCGTTTGCCAAGCGCGTCACCGGATCGACGCTGTTCGCGTCGATTACGGCGCTGCTGCTGACGCTCGACGGAATGCACTTCGTGCAGTCGCGCATCGCGACGCCCGAAGGCTTCGTCGTGTTCTTTGCGACGCTCGTGACCTATGCGTTTTACCGCTTTTGGATCGGTTCGCAGGTCGGCGACCGGCAGCGGGTCGTCGTCCCGCCGTGGGCCTTCGCCGCAGCCGCCGGCGGCGCGTTGCTGGCCGGCATCATCGTCGCGTTCGTCGGTACGGGGCTGTGGGGCGGCGACAATCCGTCGCAACCCGCGCCCTCGCTCTGGGGCTTGACGGTTCCCATCATTGCGGTGAGCCGCGTCGTGGTGACCCTGTACGTTGGAATGGGTCTCTACTTGCTGGCGCGCTACGTGCTGTTCCCGCGAATCTTCAGCGACGGCCGGCGCGAGCTGAGCTTCGCCGAAGGTTCGTACGCGCTGGCAGATGCTAAAGGCGCGATGCTCTATAGTGCCGACGGCGGGACCATCGATTCCCGCGGAAAGGTGCAGCGCGGCGACGTTTCACAGAACAAGGGCGGGACGCTCGTGTACCGCGACGACGATTTGACCGTCGAGTACCGGCGCGACATGAGCGTCGCCTACGAAACGCCCGCGGGCAGCGCGACGTACGAGAACGACGAGATCCGCGCGAGTACCGGTACGGATAACGGACGCAGCTCGCGCCTGTGGCTGATCCTCTTTACCGTTGCGCTCGGCTGTTTGGTGAGCAGCAAGTGGTACGGCGTGATGGGTTTCGGCGTGAGCCTCGTGATCCTCGCGTACGTCTTTTCGCATCGCTTGTTCGACGCGCGCCGGCCCGCCGTGTGGGGAAATCCGCGCGGTTTCCGCATCGATGGAGCGCTCGTGACCATCGGCTTCGTGGCGGCCACGGTCTACGGATTGGCATGGCTCCCCGATCTGACGCGGCACTCGCCCGACCCGAACGAAATTCACAACCTCAACGACATCGTGTACCGCCAGTACTCGATGTACGAGTATCACCACAACCTGGTCGCGACGCACCCGTACTCCTCGCGCTGGTTCGAGTGGCCGGTCGATTGGGTTCCGGTCGCATACTTCTATCAGGACCATCGCAAGAATCAAAGCGACCCCGCCGGATGCTGCGTCTACGAGATTACGTCGATGCCCAATCCCGCCATTCTCTGGTTCGGGTTGATTTGCGTCCCGTGGGTGGCCGTGCTTGCGTGGCGCGAACGCAACAAAGGGTACCTGTTGATCGTCGTCACGTACCTGATGCAGTGGCTCCCGTGGATCGGCTCGCCACGCCTGACGTTCGCCTATCACTTTTACGTCGACATCCCGTTGATCTGTCTGTGTATCGCGATCGTCTTGCAGCGCATCTGGGAATGGGGCAAGCGCGAACACTTCGGCCCCGAGAAATACGGCAAACTCCTGTCCGGTTCGTTCGTCGGCGCCTACGTTGCCATCGCTCTTCTAACGTTTATCTTTTTCTATCCGATCCTCGCGGCGTATCCCATCTCGTGGGACGCATGGCACCAACGCATGTGGATTGATAAGTGGATTATAGGTCCTGGCTAAGCCCTTTCGAGGCAGCGTACCGCGTTTGGGAAACCGCTGCTCGCTCCACCTCCGTGTTCCGCTCGCGCTCGGCGACTTTTGCGCCACGACCAAAGGAAGATCGCATCCTGCGAATGGCGCAAAAGTTCGACGTTTCCTAAACGCGGCACGCCACTTCTCAAGGGCCTAGCCGCGGGGAGGTGGGAGCCGAAGGGAGAAGCAGGAGAACCTCATGTCGGGACATTCGAAGTGGCATAATATCAAGCTGAAGAAGGGCAAAGTCGACGCGCAGCGCGGCGCCCTGTTCACCAAGCTCAGCAAAGAGATCGTTCTGGCCTCGAAGGGCGGCTCGCCCGATCCCGAAGCGAACTACCGCCTGAAGATGGCGGTCGAGAAGGCGCGCGAGTTCAACATGCCGGCCGACAATATCAAGCGCGCAATCGCGCGCGGGTCGGGTCAAACGGGAGAGCGCGAAATCGAGGAAATCCGGTACGAGGGCTACGGTCCGCACGGCCTCGCAGTGGTCGCCGACGCCGCAACCGACAATCGGAATCGCACCGCGGGCGAGCTGCGGTTTCTGTTTTCGAAGCACGAAGGAAATCTTGGGGAAACCGGCAGCGTCGCATGGATGTTCGACGCAGTCGGCGTGCTGGAAGCCGATCCGGCCGAGCGGTCGGAGGACGAATTCACCGAGGCGGCGCTCGTCGACGGTGTTGACGACGTCGAATTCGATGCGGAGATTGCGACGGTGTACACGGATCCAACGGCGCTCGCCAGCGTTCGCGACGCGTTGGGTGACCGCAAAGTCCGTATTTCGGACGCCTATCTCGGCATGCGCCCGAAGAACAAGCTGCAGCTCGAGGGCGCGGCGTTAACGGCAGCCCTGGCGTTTCTCGAAGCGTTGGAAGAACACGAAGACGTCGTGCGCGTTTTTAGCAACCTCGACTTCAGCCAAGTTCCCGAGGGAGCGTTTGCATAGCGAAGATCGCGCGAAGCGCGATGTAGCGGACTATGTGCCTCGCGATTGGGTCTTTCCGATCGTCCTGGTGGTCTTCGTTGGGGTGCTCGTCTGGTTCGGACGCGAGATTCGCGATTTTCTCATGCCTCCGTCCGATACCGTGACGATCCCGTCGTTCGTCGGCCAAACGCTGGCGGATGCCGATGCGGAGATCGAACGCCTCAAGCTCAGTTCGGCGGTCGTCGATCACACCATGAGCGATCGGTATCCGAAAAACGTCGTCATCGCGCAGCGGCCGGCGGCCGGCGATCAAGTACGGCAGGGTCGCCAAGTGTCGTTTATCATCAGCGACGGCGTCGTCGCGCGCTTGATGCCCGACCTTCGCTATCAGTCGATGCGCGAAGTGAGCCTGGATCTCTCGCGCAGCCGGCTGCGGCTCGGTAAAGTGACCTACGCGCGCAGCGACGTCGTGCCGGGAGATCACGTCATTTCGCAAGATCCTGCGCCGCTCTCCAACGTCAGCGAAGGCGACACCGTAACGCTGATCGTCAGTAAAGGCGGGCAGGCCGTCGTCAAGGTGCCGAACTTCGTGGGTATGCCGGTCGACGACGCTCGGGCGCTGGCGGATAAATCGGGCATCAAACTCGGTCAACTGGTATGGACTCCGCTAGGTTCGGGAGGGCCGCCGCACGGCATCGTCGCTCGTCAAGTGCCTCCGCCGAACAGCAAGATCGCGGCCTACCAGCCCGTATCGCTGCAGGTCAGTGCGGGACAGTTCGAATCGGGGCGCATTATCAGGCAAGTGCACGTGCTCGTATCGGTCCCGGTTCCGGACAACTATCAAAACGGCCAGCAGCTCGACGTAAAGCTGACGGTGTTCGATGCGACCGGGAAATACGATCTCTATCACGCCTTCGCCGAGCCCGGTCAAAAGCTCGATTTCACGGTTACGGCAATCGGCACGTCGGTACTCGGAATGTACGTCAACAACGTGCTCGTCGGCGAGACGCGTCTCGGCGCCGAGCCGGGGGCGATTTACACGCAAAAAGCGTCGCCGTCACCCTCGCCGGCGGCCTTCTAGGAGCAAACGTGACGCTGCTCGCACCGTCGTTACTCTCTGCCGACTTCGCACAGATCGCCGAACAGATCGGCACTGTAGACGCCGCCGGCGCCGACTGGCTGCACCTCGACGTCATGGACGGGCGTTTCGTCCCGAATATCACGTGGGGACCGAAGATTATCGGGGATCTGCGAAAACTCTCGAAACGAGTCTTCGACGCGCATTTGATGATCGTGGAACCCGAGCGCTACGTGGACGACTTTCGCAACGCCGGCTGCGATCGCATTACGTTTCACTTGGAGGCGACGCCGCACGCGCAGCGGCTGCTGACGCGCATACGCGAGCTGGGTGCTAAGGCGGGCATCGCTATTTGTCCGCAGACGCCGGTCGCAATGCTGGCGGACGTGATCGAAGACTGCGACACGGTGCTGGTTATGAGCGTCAACCCTGGATTCGGCGGCCAGAAGTTCATCGAGCGCGCGTTTGAAAAGGTGCGCCAAGCGCGCGATCTCGTCGACGCGCGCAATCCGCAATGTCTCATCGAGGTCGACGGCGGCGTCGGTGAGAGCAACGCGCGCGCGCTCGTCGACGCGGGGGTCGACGTGCTCGTCATGGGCTCGACCATCTTCGGCGCGCGCGCCCCGGGTGCCGAGCTGGCGCGTATTCGCGCGCTGCTTTGAACGAAGACGCCCTCGTCGCCGCGATCGCCGAAATCGCGGGTTCGCCGAAAGCGGTGCGGATAGTCGTCGGAATCGGCGACGACGCCGCGCTTTGGCAACCGTCGCGCTCCCATCGCAGCGCGATTACGTCCGACATGCTGGTCGAAGGCGTCCATTTTACGCGGGAACTGATGTCGCTCGAGGACGCGGGTTGGCGCGCCATGGCAGCCAATGCGAGCGATCTCGCCGCAATGGGCGCGCGACCGCTGCTCGCAACGGTCGGTATTGGAATGCCCGAAGGCGCCGCGCTCGACGACATCCGCTCGCTCTACGCCGGCTTGGCAGCTTGCGCGCGCGCGTGCAAGCTCGCGATCGTGGGAGGCGACCTCTCGCGCTCGAACGCGATGACGATTGCGGTTACCGCCGTCGGCGAGGTGCGGGCGGCCGATGCGAAGCTGCGTTCGGGCGGTCGTGCCGGCGACGTCGTTGCGGTCACCGGTGCACTAGGCGCGGCGCGAGCCGGCCTAGCAGCGGCCAAAGATGCAGCGCTGCTTGCGGGCGATCTGCGCGATGCGGCGCTGGCGGCGTTTCGCCGGCCGTCGCCGCGCTGCGACGAAGGTCGCTTCCTCGCGGCAAGCCAAAACGTCGATGCGATGATGGATTGCTCCGACGGCGTGTCGACGGACCTCGATCGGCTGTGCGCCGCAAGCGGGGTGGGTGCCAACGTCGACTTCGTGCCGGTGGCCAACGCTGCCGATGCGGCCGCGCGCGCGCTCGGAGAAGATCCCGAAGCGTTTGCGCTGGCCGGCGGTGAAGACTTCGAACTGCTGACCGCCGTCCGCCCCCGCGCGTTTCCTTACGTCGCGCGGCGTTTTCGGGCGCGTTTCGGTCGCGAGCTCCACCGAATCGGTACCTTGCGCGCCGAACCGGGCGTTGCGCTGCGCGGTAAAGCGCTCGCGCGCACGGGCTGGGATCACTTCGCTCGGGCCGGTGCGGGGTAATGTTTGGGCCCGATGACGGTGCCGTCTCCTATCCGCTGATCGGCAGCATTCAAAACAGCGTCGGAACGGGATTCTTGGGCAATCAGGCCGCATACGCCGTTGCCGACGCGCTCGGAGCTCGCGTCGTGCACGCGCAATCGCAGTTTGCGAGCGCGCACGGCGGATTTTCGGGCCGGTCGAGCAGCGTGACCGATCCCGCACAGTTTCGCCGCGACGTCGCTTTCTTGGTAAGCCAGCGTCCCGGTCTGATTCTCGTGGGTTATTTGCCGCGACCGCAGCACGTGGAAGTCGTGGCGTCTCAACTGCGCGATTACAAGGGCGTGGTGCTGCTCGATCCGGTCATCGGAGACTACCAAAAGGGTCTCTACGTTACGAAAGAAACCGCCCGCGCAATCAAAGACCAGCTCTTACCGATGGCCCAAATCGTGACGCCGAACCGGTTCGAGGCCGAGGTTCTCATCGGCGACGACGCCGGCATGACCGAACACGGCTTCCTGAACGCGCTCTTCGATCTCGGTCCGAAAGCCGTGATCGTCACGTCGTACGAACGAGAACCGGAGAAGCGTCGCGTGACGCTGCTCTTTTCGAACGGATACAGCTACTATCGCATCTTCGGTCCGCACCTCACCGGTTTTCCCGCGCACGGTGCGGGCGACGTCTTCGCCGCCGGCGTCGCGACGTTGTGCGCGCTGGGCGCGTCGCCGTTTTCGGCTGCGTTGATCTCGACGGCGTTGTGCGCGCGTGCCGTCGCAAATACTACGTCCTACGGTGGAGCGACGGTCGACCCCGTGGCCGCGCTGGAAAAATGGAATCCGCTCGGGTACCATATCGAGGACGAGCGCGCGCTGCGATTCTGCGAGCGATCCAACGTCGAGGCGCAGCTCATCAAGCCCACCGCCAACGACGGCGTACGGCTGAAGTTCGCACCGCCCAAGCACACGATCATTTACGGATAGCGGTGGCCGAGAGCAACGCTTTCGACCTCGTGCTGGGACGTCGTAACGGCCCGCACCTGCGGCTGGAAGTGCTCGGTTACGTCCATCCCGAGGTGGCCGAGCCGCACGGATTCGATCTGCTCAGCTGTCGCGTGCGCGCGCACGCCGATCCGGTCGACGCGGTCTTCGCGTTTTCCGTACGCGTCATGGAGCTGATCGAGCTGCGGGCGTACCTAGGGGAGATCAACTCCGGCAACGGTCCGCCTGCGGCGTTCGGCCTGTCCGGCGGTCTGTTCAATCTGTCGTTTGCCCCGAGCCGGCGAGGTCCGGTTCTCTGCGCGGTCTTGCTCAAGAGCATCGATGCCTCGCACACGCGGCTCGAGTTCATGATTACGATGGAACCCGAAGACATCTCGAATGCGCTGGCGGTGCTCGCTCGCTTGCCGGCCTAAAAGACTCTTAGGCCCGGCGCGTGACTTTCTTCGAGCGCAAGCACTGAGTGCAGACTTTCGCGGTGCGATGAACCCCACGGTCGTCGATACGGACCGACTGCAGATTCGGCAACCAGCGCCGGCGCGTCTTATTCATCGCGTGGCTCACGTTGTTGCCGGCCTTGGGCCCTTTTCCGCACACATCACAGCGCTTGGCCATAACAGATCCTTTAGAGAGATGCGACATACGTCGGAGCGCCGCCAAAGGGGCGCGTCCGGACATCCGGCCGATGATATCACGGCGGTGGCGTCGAGGCAAGGTCGTTAGACAGCGCAGCGGCGACCGCCTCGAGGTCCTCGACGAACTTGCCCATGTCGCGGTGCCTAGCTGCCGAGTCGGGCGCACGCAGGATCGAGGACGGGTGGACGGTCGGGATGACCACCGCTGCCAGGGTCGAGCCCGCCACCGGGCGTCCGCGGCCGGCTAACAGGCGGAACTTCGGCCCGAGGAGCGCCTTCGCTGCAGTGGCTCCGAGCGGCACCAGCACCCGAGGCTTGACGACCGCCAACTCCGCACCGAGCCACGGTTCGCACGCCCGCAGCTCGACCGTCTTCGGCGTTTTGTGGATGCGCCGCTTACCGCGGAGCTCGAACTTGAAATGCTTGACGGCGTTGGTGACGTAGGCGTCGGCTAAAGCGATGCCCGCGCGATCCATTGCTTCGTGCAGCACGCGTCCGGCCGGTCCGACGAACGGATGCCCCAAGCGATCTTCGCTGTCGCCCGGCTGCTCGCCGACGAACATGACACGCGCGCGCCGCGGTCCTTCGCCAAACACCGTTTGGGTCGCCGCTTTATAAAGATCGCATCCGCGGCAATGCGCGGCCGCCTCGCGCAGGCTTTTGAGCGAAAGCCGTTCGGGAAGGTAACGCGCAGCGGAGCGGCCGTCCATACGCACGATCCGTACCCAAGCGGCAGCTTTGGGTACACGTTTCGGGAGCGAAAGGAGACGCAAACGTGCGAGCAGTTGTCTGGAAAGGTCCCTACGAAGTCACCGTCGACGAAATCGAAGATCCGCGAGTCGAAGAATCGACCGACGCCGTCATGCGGCTGACGACGGCCGCAATCTGCGGCAGCGATCTGCATATGTACGAAGGACGAGCGCCGATCGAGCCGGGGCAAGTTTTCGGTCACGAAAATCTCGGAGTCATCGAAGAGGTGGGCTCTGCGGTTAAGAGCGTACGGCCGGGCGATCGCGTCGTGTTGCCGTTTAACATCGCGTGCGGTTTCTGCTTCAACTGCGCGCGCGGTTTCACCAACGCGTGCCTCACCGTAAATCCGCACAGCCACGGCGGCGGATACGGGTATTCGGGAATGGGACCGTATCGCGGCGGTCAAGCCGAAAAGGTGCGCGTTCCATTTGCTGACGTGAACTGTCTCAAGCTCCCCGGCAAGCCCGGCGACGCCTTCGAAGACGATTTCGTGCTGCTGGCCGACGTCTTCCCGACGGGCTTTCACGCAACCGAACAAGCCCGCGTGCTTCCGGGCGATTCCGTCGCGATTTTCGGCGCGGGGCCGGTCGGCCTGATGGCGGCGTTGAGCGCAAAAATTCGCGGCGCTTCCGAGATCTACGTGGTGGACGCCGTTGCGGAACGTCTCGAAAAGGCACAAGCGCTGGGCGCCACGCCGGTGGATTTTTCAAAAGGCGATCCAGTGCAGCAGATTCTCGATTTGCGCGTGCCGCATCGCAAGAACGTTCAGAATTTACAGCGCGGCGCCGGGGACAAGATGCCGGGCGTGATGTGCGCGATCGACGCCGTGGGTTACGAAGCTTGGGCGCACGACGGAGCCGGAAAGACGCAGAACCCGACGCAGGTTCTCGACGACGTCGTTGCCGTGACCAATCCCACCGGGCACGTCGGATTGATCGGCGTCTACTTCCCGCAAGATCCGGGCGGTGTCGACGAGGACGCCAAAAAAGGGCGGTTCACCGTCGCGCTCGGCAACGCGTGGGAGAAAGGCTTGAGCGTCGAGATGGGCCAGTGCCCCGTGAAGAAGTACAACGTCTACTTGCGCGACCTCATCGTCGCCGGCGTCGCGAAACCGAGCGTGCTCGTCAGCCATCGGCTGCCCCTCGATGCGGCGCCCGAGGCGTATCGCAAGTTCGACGAACGCACCGATGGGTATACCAAAGTCCTATTGAAGCCGCAGCAAAGCGCGGCGTAAGAGTGAGGAGAGAAAATCGATGGATGCAATCGCACTGCTCAAGCGCGATCACGCCGAAGTCAAAGAAATGTTCGAACAGGTCGAGGCACTGAGCGAGCGTGCGACCGCTACGCGCGGAAAACTGTTCCAAAAGATCGACGCAGCGCTCGAACTGCACACGCAAATCGAAGAGCAGGTCTTCTACCCGGCGTTCAAAGAGCGGGCCGAGGATAGCGAGGAACGCGAGAAAATTCTCGAAGCTTTCGAGGAGCATCACGTCGCGAAGGCCGTGATTGCCGAACTCAAGGAACTCGATCCATCCGACGAAACGTTCGCGCCCAAGCTCAACGTGCTTATGGAAGCCGTACGCCATCACATCAAAGAAGAGGAAGGACAGCTCTTCAAAATGGCGCGCGAGCTGTTCGACCGCGACGAGCTGACGGAACTCGGCGAGCGGCTCGAAGCTGCAAAAAGCGAGGGAGGCGGCTCTCGTCCAGCGCCCCGTTCGCGCAGCCGCAGCGGCGAGGTCGAGGCGCCGGCCCGGACCGCGGGGCGTTAGTCAGGACACGGGCCGTGCCGGCGCGAAGGCGTCCGCGTGGACGTCATCGCGCTCGACGGCCGCGGCTACGCAAAATTCTTAGCGGCCGGCACGTACTTCTTACGAAAGTACCGGCAAGTGCTCAACGATCTCAACGTGTTTCCGGTACCCGACGGCGATACCGGCACGAACATGTATTTGACCGTACGCGCGGCCACGCTGGAAGCGGCGAAAGTGCGCGACCAGTCGATTTCGGAGGTCGCGGCGCAAGCGGCGCAAGGCAGCCTGATGGGGGCGCGCGGCAACTCCGGCGTCATCATCTCGCAGATGCTCCGCGGTTTCGCGCACCACGTGCGGCATCGATCCGAAATCGACACGTTCGTCTTGGCGACGGCAATGCGTGAAGCTGCCGCGGCCGCGCGACAGGCGTTGGTTCGCCCCGTCGAAGGCACGATCGTTTCCGTTGCCGATGCGGCGGCGGAGGCAGCCTATCAAGTCGCGCTGAAGGAACGCGATTTTTACCGCTTCATCGCGGGCGTCATCCGCGCGGCCAACGACGCGCTCGATCGAACGCCCGACCAGCTCCCCGTGCTGAAGGAAGCGGGTGTCGTCGATTCCGGGGGTGCGGGTTTCGTGTATTTCCTCGAGGGCATCCTTAGCTTTCTGCCCGACGTCAAAGTGCGCGCTACGGCGTTTCCGCGGCGCCCGGTTCGGCAGAACGTCTTTACCGCTCATCAGATCGTCGGCGAACACAAGTATTGCACGGAATTCGTACTCGAGGACGCTGCGGTGAGCGTGCACGACTTGCGCCGGCTCCTCGAGCCGCGCGGCGAGTCGTTGCTCGTCATCGGTGCCGAGCCGACGATCAAGGTTCACCTGCACACGGACAGTCCCGAGAAAGTGAAAGAACTTGCGGCCAAGTACGGGACGCTGACGCGCGTCAAGGTCGACAACATGGAACAGCAGCACAACGTACTCGTCGTGGATAAACCGGAACGTGCGTACTCCGTTATTGCGATCGTACCGGGCGAAGGCTTCGAGCGAATCGTCCGGGAGCTCGGCGCCGAAGTCGTCGTGTCGGGAGTCAAGAATCCGAGCGTGCGCGATCTGTTGCTGGCGGTCAACAAGACGCTGAGCGACGTCGTCTACGTGTTCGTCAACGACAAAAACGTCGCGCTGGCGGCCGCCGAAGTGACCAAGCTTTCCGACAAGACGATCCACGTCATTCCCACCCGCGACGTCGTCGCAGGCATTGCGGGACAGTTCGCGCTGCGCAACACCGGCGACGGTGCGCCCCCGGAGGACGGCGCCATTCTGCAGGCCGCTTCGAGGGTGCGCGCGGCGCAGCTGTTCTTTGCGGGCAAAGACGCGACGCTCGACGGCGTGACGGTGGCACGCGGTAAGCCGGCGGCGTTAACGGCAAATCGCCTTTTTGCCGGCGAGACGCTCCCCGAGGCGGGGCGTTCCGCACTCGAGGCGATGGGGGCCGCGGCCGGAGGGCTTATCACCCTCTACTACGGCGGTTTGCAGAAGGAGAGGGATGCCCAACGCCTCGCGAGCGAGCTGCAAGCGGCATTTCCCAACGCCGACGTCGAATATTACTACGGCGGTATGAAGAACGCAGAGTACTGGCTTTCTCTAGATGACTGATTCTAAGGCCCGGGCGGCGCGTATTGCCGTCGACGCGATGGGGGGTGACCACGCGCCGGAGGAGATCGTCGCCGGTGCGCTCCTGGCCGCTGCCGAAGCGGGCGTCGCGATTACGCTCGTCGGCGACGAAACGCGCGTTCGCCCGCTCTTGACCGGCCCGTCGGCGGGATGCGTTGCCGTCGTTCACGCGCCCGAAGCCGTGCCGATGGATCAGCACGCATCGGCAGCGTTGCGCTCGGCCGACCGAACCTCGCTGGGCGTCGCGATCAATCTCGTCAAACAGGATGAGGCCGACGCGGTGGTCTCGGCCGGTAATAGCGGCGCGTTTTTGGCGATCGCACTGATCCGTTTGCGCACGATCGAGGGCATCTCTCGTCCCGCGATCGCAACGGTCTGGCCCGCACTCAACGGCCCGACGGTCTTGCTCGACTCCGGCGCGAACGTCGACTGCCGTCCGGAATGGCTCGAACAGTTCGGAATCATGGGTTCGGCCTACGCAAAGGCCGTGCTCGACATCGCCAACCCGCGCGTTGCGGTGCTCTCGGTGGGCGAAGAACGTACGAAAGGAAACCAGCAAGCGTTAGAAGCCGCGAAGCTGCTGGAAGCCGCGCCCGTCAACTTCATCGGTAACGTCGAGGGACGCGACCTCTTTAACAACGTTGCCGACGTCATCGTCGCCGACGGTTTCGTCGGCAACGTCGTGCTGAAGACCGGCGAAGGGATGATCGCCGGATTGGGGCGGTTGATGCGCGATACGCTGTTGGGCGGCGGTCTGCTAACGAAACTCGGGACGATGATGCTCGCGCCCGCATTGCGCGGACTGCGCCGCAGGTACGACTGGGAGAATCTCGGCGGCGCACCGCTTCTCGGCTTACGCGGAAACTGCATCGTCACCCACGGGCGCACGAGCCGGAACGGGATCAAACACGCGATCCTTGCGGCCGCGCGCGAGGTCGATCACGACGTCGTCGGCAAGATTACCGAACTCATCGTGCCGCACGTCGCCGCCAAAGAAGCGTAAGGAGCGCAAGGTTGGCGGTCGCGATCGTTACCGACTCCACGTCGGATATCGAACCCCATAAAGCAAACGCAGCCGGGATTACCGTCGTCCCGCTGTTCGTCGTTTTCGGCGATCGCAGCTACAAAGACTACGTGGAGCTTTCGCGCGCAGACTTTTACGAAAAACTCAAAACCGAGCCGGTGCTGCCGATCACCTCGCAGCCGACGGCCGCGATGTACGAAGAGGCGTTTGGGCCGCTCGTGGCGGCGGGAAACGAGGTTTTGTGCATCGCGATCTCCTCGCATCTCTCGGGTACGATGAACGCTGCCCGTGCGGGCGCGCAGCGCTTTCCCAACGCCTCCATCACGATCTACGATTCGCAAACCGTTGCCGCCGGGCTCGGCATGATGGTGTTGCGCGCCCGCGAGCTCGCGGCTGGCGGCGCCCCGGTTCCCGCCATCGTCTCGGAGCTCGATCGCTGGCGCGAGACGCAACGCCTGTACGCGTGCATCCCCGACTTGTCGCACCTTCAGCGTACCGGCCGGATTGGTAAAGCGAAAGCCGCGCTTGGAACCTTGATGAAGATCGTACCGGTGTTGGCGCTCAAGGACGGACAAGTCGCTGCCGAAGCTCAGGTTCGAACGTTCGCGCGCGCGCAAGAGACGATGCTCGATTTAGTGCTCAGAGGGGCACCGCAGCCGGAACGGGCGCGGTTCGTCGTGGTGCACACCAACGCTCCCCAGCTCGCCGCCGACGCAACCGCAAAGCTGCGCGAACGGATAGGCGAGAAGGCGCCGCTTCTGCTGGAGATCTGGGAAGCGGGGCCTGTCATCGCGACGCACGCCGGCGCGGGAGCCGTCGGAGCGTTCGCGGTAACCGCCGCGGCGGAATAGATATGTCCGCGGCGCAAGCGCGCGAAATCTTTTTCCTGAGCGGCGTGTAGTTTCGGCGTGCGAAGCACGTTAGGCATTTACGTACACCTGCCGTTTTGCCCGTATCTTTGCCCGTACTGCGATTTCGCGAAATGGCCGCTGCGCGCGAGCGTCGCGCGGCGATACCTCGAGGCTCTGGCTGCCGAGCTCGAGAAGTCGCCGCGAGAGGTGGCGGCGACGCTCTTTCTCGGCGGTGGAACGCCGAACGCTTACGACTCCGAAGCGATTTCGGAGCTGGTGCAGGCGTTGCGCGAGCATTATGCTCTCGAGGCGGAGATCAGCATCGAGGTCAATCCGGAGCTGGTGCGCGAAGGAGATTTCGAACGGTACCGTGAGGCCGGAGTGACCCGCGTCTCGATCGGCGTCCAGTCGTTCGACGAGGCCGAGATCGCAACGCTCGGTCGCAAGCATTCGCCCGAGACCATCGCGGGTGTCGTTGCCGCAGCGCGTGCGGCAAAGATCGGATCGATCTCGCTCGACCTCATGTTTGCCGTACCGGGACAGACGCCGCAAAGCTGGCGACGCTCGCTCGATGCGGCCGTCGCGCTCGATCCCGATCACATCTCGACGTACGGTTTGACGGTTGAGGCGGGAACGCCGTATGCGGCGTGGCAGGCGCGCGAGCCGGGCGCGTTCTTCGACGATACCGCCGAAGCGGAGCTCTACGCGATCGCTTTGCGCGTCCTGCGCGCTGCGGGCTACGAGCAGTACGAAATCAGCAACTTCGCGCGTCCGGGTCATCGCTGCAAACACAACGAGAACTATTGGAGAAACGGGGAGTATGCCGGTTTGGGCGTAGGCGCGGCGTCGTATCGTGCGGGCGTGCGCTCGGTGCACACGCGATCGCTGGAAGCGTACGTTGCGGCGGCGCTCGCGGGCGCGCCTATCCCCGGCGAAAGCGAGCGCCTCGAAGGGGCGCGCCGTGCGGGTGAGGCGATTATGCTTGCATTGCGCACCGCGCAAGGGGTCCGGGTGGGCGAGTTCAAAGAGCGTTATGGGGTCGATATCGCCGACCACTATGCACCCGTCGTCGCGCGCTACTCCGAGGCCGGGCTGCTGGAGCGAAACGGTGACTACTTGAGGCTGACCGAACGAGGACGGTTCGTCGCCAACGACGTTTGCGGAGCATTCGTAACATTCGACTAAAGGGCTCGCTGGGAAGCAATCTCTCGGGAACCGTCCTACGGGGCGGCTTCATCGTGGTATTCGCCGTCACGGGATTCTTACTCGGCCGTGAGGCGTACTTCAATCTGTTTTCGCTGCACTTCGCCAACGAAGCGCTGCAGTTGACGTTCCTGATCCTTTCGCCCGTCGTCGGTGCGGTCGTCGGCGCGCTGTTGGCACCGGTCGCACAAGCGCTCTTCGAAGGGCAGCTCGAGCTGGTCGAACGCGCGATGGAGCGATTGTCGCCCGCCGAGATCGCGGGCGGTGCGGTCGGGCTTATCGTCGGGTTGGTCATTGCGTTTCTCATCAAGAGCATCGCGTTCGAGTTTCTCGCCGGCGGCGGTAAGGCAGGAACCTATCTCGCCATCGTCCTCTATTTGATCGTCGCCATTTTTGCCGCATACTTAGGCGCTCGCGTCGGCGCCAAGACGCGCATCGTTCCGGTTCCCCGTCACGTTGCCGGCGCGGGCGGATCGGTACCGAAGCTCGTGGATACGTCGGCGATCGTCGACGGGCGTATCGTCGAAATCGTCGAGAGCGGATTTCTCGACGGTAATCTGATCGTTCCGCGCTTCGTCTTGCGCGAGCTCCAGTCGATTTCGGATTCGGTCGATCCGCTCAAGCGGACGCGCGGACGGCGCGGCTTCGACGTCCTTTCGAAACTGCAGGAGATCGCGTCGTTTGAAATCAGCGAGCGCGACTACGGCGATATGGCTCCCGGCAACGTCGACGCCCGTCTGGTGCGCTTGGCGCAAGAACTCGGCGCAAAACTGATAACGAACGATTACAATCTCAACCGCGTAGCGCACGTCGAGGGAATCGCGGTGCTCAACGTCAACGAGCTTGCCAACGCGGTAAAACCCGTGGTACTGCCGGGCGAAGAGCTGCGCGTTGGAGTCGTGCGCGAAGGCAAAGAGATGCATCAGGGCGTCGGCTATTTAGACGACGGCACGATGATCGTGGTCGAGCAAGGCCGCAGGCTCATCGGCGAAGAGGCCGACGTGATCGTGACGAGCGTGCTCCAAACGGCCGCCGGACGTATGATCTTCGCGCGTCCCAAGCGAGACGCCGGCGCCGCCGAGGCGCGCCATTGAACGCACCGCGCCGCTGGGCGGCCGTCATCGTTGCCGCCGGACGCGGAACGCGCTTCGGTCGTCCGAAGCAATTCTTAGAGCTCGCGGGCCTGCCGATGGTTGGATGGTCGCTGCAGACGTTCGCACGCATGCCCGAAATCGAGGAGATCGCGATCGCCACCGAACCGGAATCGCTCGAACCGATGCGCGAACTCGCCGAACGCATCGCACCCGGGCGCGTCGGAGCGATCGTCGCCGGCGGATCGTCGCGCCAGGGCAGCTCGTACCAGGGAGTGCGCGCCGTTAGCGAAGCCTGCGACGGCGTGCTCGTTCACGACGGAGCGCGACCGCTGGTTCGCGAGGACGACGTCCGCGCAGGAATGGCCGAAGTGCGCGACGGACGCGGGGCGTTGCTGGCCGCGCCCGCGATCGACACGATCAAAGTCGTCGATGCGTCGACGCGACGCGTGCGGCAGACGCTCGATCGAGCGACGCTGTGGGCCGCACAAACGCCGCAGTTCGCGACGCGTGCCGATCTCTTGCGCGCGCACGAACGCGCGCGCGAAACGGGCGCCGAGGTGACCGACGACGCGGCGCTCCTGGAATCGATCGGCGTCGACGTCGTGGTCGTTGCCGCGTCATCGGAGAATTTCAAAGTGACGCTGCCGGAAGACATCGCCCGCGCCGAAGCCTTTCTGCGGGAACGCATCGTTTCGTGAGGGTAGGGCACGGGTTTGACGCACATCGGCTGGTGGAGGGGCGGCGTCTCGTCTTAGGCGGCGTCGTGATTCCATTCGAGCGCGGTGCGCTGGGACACTCCGATGCCGACGTGCTGGCGCACGCCGTCTCCGACGCGATCTTGGGCGCGGCGGCGCTCGGCGATCTCGGCGCACGCTTTCCGGACACCGACGAGCGTTGGAGAGATGCCGATTCCATGGAGTTGCTCGCGGCGTGCGTGACCGACGTGCGCGCTGCCGGCTATCGCATCGTCAACGTCGACGCGACGATCGTCGTCGATCGCCCGAAACTCGCGGCGTTCATCGGCGAGATGCGCGAGAACGTCGCGCAGCGGCTCGTTCTCGACGTCGAGGCGGTGAGCGTCAAAGCCAAAACGAGCGAAGGCATGGGATACACCGGCGACGGAACCGGCATCGCGGCGTACGCCGTCGCGCTCCTAGAATGACGCGCGACGAATTACGGGACGCGATGCAGCGGTGGAGCTTCTTGGAATCGCCCGCACCGGAAGCGGCGCTTCGCTGGATCGAGACGTTCCTCGACGCGTACGGGGAGCGCACGGGGACCGTCGATGACGCCAAGCCGCTGGTCGCCGCGCTGCGAGCGGAAGCGTGCGTGGTACCCGCGCTCGAGCTGGAACGCCTGCGCTCGCGCGACGTTCTGTACTTTCTCGATTCGGTCGGACAGTACGTCGATCACCAGCCCGAGCTGCGTGGCCTGCCGCTGCAACACGACGTGCCGGCGATCGCGGCCGAGTTTGGAATCGACGCGGGCGACGCGTCTGCAGCGCTTCGCATGGCCTTGACGGGCGAGAAGGAGGGTCCCCCGCTCGAGCTCCTGTTTCCGCTGCTCGGACACGACCGCATCCTCATTCGCATCGGGGCCGTCAGTTCGCGCCTCTTGCACGGGCGCGGCCTCGAGCCGATCAAGTTCGGTCCCCGCGGCGAACCCTTCGAGCCGATTCGCGGGCACCGCCCCCCAACCGAGCCTTGACCGGGCGGGTTAGGATTAGCGAATATGGGCAACCCGTTGAGCACGTTTCTGGCCGATCTCCGCGCCCCGCTCGAACGCGATCCCGCGGCGCGCGGCTGGATCGACGTCGTGCTCTCCTATCCCGGCTTCCACGCGGTAACGGCCCATCGCATCGTCCATCCGCTTTATAAAATAGGCGTACCGATCGTGCCGCGTTTTCTCGCTCAAATCGCGCGGTTCTTTACCGGTGTGGAGATTCACCCAGGAGCGGAGCTCGGTAAAGGCGTGTTCATCGACCACGGCATGGGCGTCGTCATCGGGGAGACGGCCGAGGTCGGCGATGGCTGTACGATCTATCAAGGTGTGACGCTGGGCGGCACGAGCCTCTCGCACGGCAAGCGCCACCCGACCCTCGGCCGCAACGTGACGATCGGCGTGAACGCCGCGGTACTCGGCGCGATTCGGTTAGGCGACAACGCCAAAGTGGGCGGCGGCTCGGTGGTCGTGAAGGACGTGCCGGCAAACGCAACCGTCGTCGGCGTTCCAGCGCGCATCGTCGCACAGGATGGAAAGCCGATCCGCGTGATCCCGGACCGGCCGCAAGTGGAGATGCCCGATCCCAACGCCGACGCCATTGCTCGGCTGCAACGAACCATCGACGTGCTCGAGCGCCGCGTAGCCGAACTGGAACAAGGCGAAGCGTCGGAAGAAGAAGCCTGGAGCTGGGTGATCTAGACTGAAACTCTACAATACGCGCACGCGATCGGTCGAAGAGTTCCGGCCGCTGCGCGACGGCGAAGTTCGTATCTACGTTTGCGGCATGACGCCTTCGGCGCAGGCCCATTTAGGCCACGCGCGTTCGTTCCTGTTCTTTGACGTGTTGCGCCGCTACTTGGCGCATCGCGGCTACCGCGTCACGTTCGTGCAGAACGTAACGGATATCGATGACCGCAGCATTCGCGAAGGTCTCGCGACGGGGCAAGACTATCGCGCCATCATCGCTCGCCACTACGCAGAGTTCAAGGCGTCGATGCGAAAGCTCGGCGTGCTCGAATACGACAGCGAACCGTACGCGACCCAGTATATCGCACCCATTCAAAAGATGATCCGCGAGCTGGTGGAGCGCGGTCACGCGTACGCAACGCCCGACGGCATCTACTACCGCGTGTCCACGTTCCCGGCCTACGGGAAACTCGCTAATCGCAACGTCGACGAGTTAGAGGCCGGCGCGCGCATTGAGGTCGACGAGCAGAAAGAAGATCCGCTGGATTTCGCGCTGTGGAAATACGCCAAGCCCGGCGAGCCGAAATGGCCGTTCGAAGGCTTCGCCGAGGGCAGACCGGGCTGGCACATCGAGTGCTCGGCGATGTCGCGAGCGCTGCTCGACCCGGACGGTGACGGATTCGATATCCACGGCGGGGGTGCGGACCTCATCTTCCCGCATCACGAAAACGAGATCGCGCAAAGCGAGCCGCTCATGCGGCAGCCGCCGATGGCCAACGTGTGGGTTCACGGCGGCCTGCTGCTCTTCGACAATCGCAAGATGTCGAAATCGCTCGGCAACTTCGAGCCGCTCTCGGACCTGCTGAAGCGCCACGATCCGCAGGCGATCCGGCTGCTCTTCTTGCAGACGGGTTATCGCAAGGTCATGAATTTTACCGAGGAATCCATCGCCGCTGCCGCTGTAACCCTGCGGCAGCTCAAGAAAACCTATCGCGCGCGCTCGAGCGGCGGAGGCAACGGTGCGGGCGACGAAACGCTGCTGGAAAAGGTCGAAGCGGCATTCGATGACGACATGAATACGTCGGTCGCCTTGGCCGAGGTGCTCGCCGACCGCACGGCAACGCGTCAAACCTTCGAGCGCGCGCTGGCGCTGTTGGGAATCGAGCCGGACGCGTCCTGGCTGGAAGAACCCAAAGCCGAGCTGCCCGCGGACTTTTTGCAGAAACTGACAACGGCGCTTCGACAGGCGCGGGATGATGCCGAGCTCAACGGCGCGACGCCCGAAGAGGCCGTCGAGCGCGTCATCGCGCTGCGCGCGCAGGCTCGCGCCAAAAAGGATTTCGCTGCCTCCGACCGCCTCCGCGACGCACTGCTCGAGTGCGGAATCGAAATCAAAGATTCGAAGGAAGGAACGACGTGGACCGTCGCCCCCCGCGCGTAAAGGGCGGCAAAGGGTTTCGGCCTCGGCGCCCGGCGTTGGATTTTGACGACGTCGTGTACGGTATCCACGCGATCGAGGAGGCGTTGACGGCGCAGGAGGGGCTGCGTGCCATTCACGTCGCTTCGGACCGAAAGAAAGACGCCGTGCTGCGCGGTTTGCTCGGACGCGCCAAGGAGCTGGGAATTCCGGTGCGGTTCGAGGATCGCGGTTTTTTCGCGCAGTTGCCGTTTAAAGCGCATCAGGGCGTCGTTGCGATCGCGCCGCCGTTCGAGTATCGTTCGCTGCACGACGTGCTCGGTGTAAAGCGTGAGGGCTCGCCGCGGTTATTCGTCGTGCTCGATCATCTTACCGATCCGCACAACGTCGGAGCGATCGTACGCACGGCGGAAGCGGCCGGCGCCGATGCACTCGTGCTTCCGGAGCGGCGCTCGGCGGGCATCAATGCCACGGTCCGCAAAGCGGCGGCCGGCGCGGCCGCGCATCTTCCGATCGCGCGCGTATCGAACGTCGCCGATACGCTGCGCACGATGAAGAAGGCGGGCATGTGGATTGCCGGCGCCGACGCCGATCCTTCCGCTACGGAGATGACGAAGACCGACCTGCGCGGCGATCTGGCGTTGGCGATCGGAGAGGAAGGCGGCGGGTTATCGCAACTCGTCAAGCGCGAGTGCGACTATCTCGTTCGGATTCCCATGCACGGAAACGTCGCGTCCCTCAACGCGTCGGTGGCGGCGGCGATTTTGCTGTACGAGGTAGTGCGTCAGCGCGAGATGTGACCGGGGGGCTTCGCCAGCGCTTCCTCGATCGAATCGCACGCGTTGAACTGCTCCGCGAGGCCGGTGATCTCAAAGATGCGATGCACCGATCCGCCGCGCGGCACGACCACCCGCAGCTTATTACCGGCTTCTTTATGCACGATGGCTAAGGCGCGCAGGCCGCTCGAATCCATATAGGTGCAGGCGGTCAAATCGACGAGCACGATGGGCTGGTCCGCAAGGGCCTTTGCAGCGGTTTCGAATTCTGCGACGTTGGCAAGGTCGACTTCGCCGACGACGTGCAGAATATCGCCGGTCGCGCTCTCCTCGCGAATAAACGCTGCCATCGGCGCGTCCTGATCCGACGGCACGGCCTCTCGATTGCTCACCGAATTATTATGAACTACGGTGTAACCTGAATCAACTTGTGTTTGGGTGTGTGACGTTAGGCTGGATTATTGCCGCCGCAAAGGCCCGCGCGGCGCTCATGAGGCTCTCTTGAATCTCCTCGAGCTGCCGCGACCGCAGTAAAATCGCCGGCGATCTGTCGTTGAGGTGCGGATTGCTGCCCTGGAACCAGGCTCGGATCATGGCGACGTCGCCGACGGTGCCGACCATGAGCGCGAGCTGCAGAGCAAATCGCAACACCTGCGGTCGCTGCGGCTTGCGCTCGTCGAGCCACTGGGCAACCGCCCGGGTTTCGTTGACGCCGCCGATCGTGGCGACCAGGGTGGGCCCCAAGAGATCGACGAGCTCCTTCACGACCCGGCCGATAGGAGCCGAAATGACGTGGCTATGGGCGTCGACGTCTCGCAGTCCCATGAGACATCGTTTTTCCCAAACCCTGGGTAAATCCCACCCCATATCCCTGGGTCAATAGCTCCGACTTCCCGGAGGCATAAATCGGGTGGCCGGACGCTAGCTTCGTCCTTGACGCTGGAGGGGTGCCCTCCTATAATCGCATGGATGTGCCGCGCCCGACGGGCCACGGCCTGCGCATGCGGCACACGGACCCAATAAGGCAGACAAACGTTATGGCAATGACCCATCCCCTTTCGGATGGTCTGGAATATCACGAACGGGCTGACGAAGAGCTCGTTGCCATCGCGAAAACCGGCGACAACCTCGCGATGGAGTTCCTCCTCAACAAGTACAAGAACTTCGTTCGGATCAAAGCTAAGAGCTACTTTCTGATCGGCGCGGACCGCGAGGACATCATCCAAGAAGGTATGATCGGCCTCTACAAAGCCGTGCGC
>JAFAHZ010000145.1 GCA_019236975.1 Vulcanimicrobiota bacterium
CGCTCACCGTGCGAAATTTCGCAAAGACGTACGGATAATTACCGTAATACCAGTTGCGGAAGCTGCGCCGAATGTGCGCGACCGCCGTTACCGGCGAGGCGCCTTTGACGACGAAGTGCTTCCCGTCGAAGAAATCGGCCGAATATACCGGATACGAGGCGTGCGGCTCGAAGCCGGGGAGCGGTCCGAACGGCGTCGCCGTGTGCTCCCAGCCGTTGCCGATCAGCTCGGCGACACCAAACGCACTGTCGCCGGCAGGATGCGATCCGACGGGGACGACGTCCCAGCTTTGGAAGGCGAAATTCCCGTGCTCAGGCGCCGGCGCCTCATCGCCCCACGGATAGGGACGCTCATCTCCGTGCGGGGTGGCATACCCGGCGCGCTGATATTCGGCCTCGGTCATCAACCTGCGCCCGCTCCAGGCGGCGTACGCGCGGGCCTGTTCGTTTGTGACCCAAACCGGAGCGGCCTCGAGCATCGGCAGGATTTCCCAAGCCCCTAAGAGTTTGAAGCCCCCGTCGGACTCGATCCAAAACGCCGGAAGCGGTCCGCCGTCGCGGACGAATGCCATCCATTGCCGGTTCGTTACGGGATAGACATCGCACTCAAAGCGCGGAACCGGCACCTCGACTGCCTCAAACTCGTTGTCCCAACCGAAGACGAGGGACTCGCGCCGCGCGCCTACTGTGGCCGTCCCCGCCGGAATCTCGACGCGCCGCAACGGTGGATGTTCGGCGTCCCGGGGAGTGCGGTAATCGTGTGGGCGCACTTTGTCCCTCAGCGGCATGCGGTGCAAGATGTACGAGAACGTCTCGTGGTGCATCGGCTCGTGTTCGAGGATCGTCCAGAACGAATGGGCGCGCTCTTTTCGCGGATCGCCCGGAACGTCCAGGGGCTGGTGCAAAATCGCGTCCTCGACGGCGGCGTCACATGCTGCGCCGAACTCCCAAACTTGCTCGCGTGAAGGCCAAGACGCGCGTTGCGCGCGCGCCGCGTCTTCAACGTTCCCGGGATCGATGCCGCGCTCGAAGAGACTTTGGAGCCGTGCGTCGAGCGCAGGCTGGCCGAACGTTTCGAATGCCAGCTTATTAAATGAGAACGCCGGAAGATGACCTTCGTAAAAAACCGGCGGATGGCGTAGGGGAATCGGCCGGCTTTCATACGCTTGCGGCCGCACACGATCGAACAGAAATCGGGATCGCTCGCGATTGCGGCGATACCACTGCAGAAAGTCTTGCCGGCCGAGTGCCGGCGGCGCGAGCATGGTCACTTCGGAGCCTTACCCTTTTTCGGCAGGCACCCCTTGGGATTCGGCGACCGCAGCAGTAATGAACGGTTCGAAATCTTCGGGTGGTACCGGACGCGAGTAGTAGTAACCCTGCACCCGATCGCAGGAGTTGCGGCCGAGAAATTCGAGCTGTTCCTTCGTTTCCGTGCCTTCGGCGCACACATCGAGGCTGAGGTTGTGTGCCATCGCGATAACCGTTTTGACGATGGTTGCATCGTCGGGCTTGTTCATGATATCGCGAATAAAGGACTGATCGATCTTTAAGGTATCGATCGGGAACCGTTTGAGATAGCCCAGCGACGAGTACCCGGTGCCGAAGTCGTCGAGACTGAAGCGGATGCCAACGTCGCGCAGTCGTTTCATGATCTCGACCGAACGCTGCGCATCGTCCATGGCGACCGACTCCGTGATCTCGAACTCGAGCGTATCGGGATCGAGCGACGTCTGTTCCAAAACCGAGCGCGCGCGTTTGAGTAAATCGGTCTCATGAAATTGTCGCGCCGACAGGTTGACCGAAACGCGAAGCTTCGGCAAACCGCGCGCCTGCCACGCAACCAGCTGACTGCACGCCTTTTCCATCACGAGCTCGCCGATGAGTACGATCACCGAGCTGCTTTCCGCGTTGGGGATGAAAAGATCCGGTCGAATCATTCCGAGTTTCGGATGATGCCAGCGTACCAGGGCCTCTAAACCGAAGAGCCTGCCGGTGGCAAGCTCGTATTGCGGCTGGTAATAGACGATGAACTCACCGCGCGCCAATGCTTTGCGCAGGGCTTTTTCTTGTTGCAAGCGCGTCGTCATCGCCGCGTTCAGTACCGGCGTATAGAACTGAACGAAGTTGCGGCCTTTTTCTTTGGCGCGGTACATGGCGACGTCTGCGTGCTTGAGCAACGTCTCGGCGTCGCCGCCGTCGTTCGGATAGACGGACACTCCCAAGCTCGCGGTCGCGTACTGCTCGTAGCCCCCGATAACGATCGGCGTGTCGATTGCGGCGCGTATCGACTCGGTGAAGCCTTCGAGATTCGCCACCTCGGCTTCGTCGGTC
>JAFAHZ010000289.1 GCA_019236975.1 Vulcanimicrobiota bacterium
GTTTCGCGCTGCGGTACTTCGACGACTTTGCCGAACATCTCGGAACTCGACGCTTGATAAAACTTGATCGACGGATCGACGTGCCGAATCGCTTCCAGCATGCGCGTCACGCCGAGCGCGGTGAACTCGCCGGTGAGCACCGGCTGCTCCCACGACGTCGGCACGAACGATTGTGCGGCGAGATTGTAGACTTCGTCGGGGCGCGTCTGCTGCACGATCGATTGGATCGAGCTTTGGTCGAGCAGATCGCCCGACACGATCTCGATATCGCCGACGATGTGTTCGATCCGCTCGTGCACCTCGGTGCTCGTACGGCGCGTCATGCCGACGACGCGATAGCCTTTTTCGAGCAAGAGCTCGGCCAAATACGAACCGTCTTGGCCGGTGATTCCGGTAATGAGCGCGGTTTTCTTCAAATCATCTCCGAGTAATTTTGACCTGATGCGCTGCGATGCATCAGTTCAAAATTTGTATGTTGCCGCCCTGGTCGTCGAAGACAAATCGCGTTTCGTACATCTCCGCTCCTTCCGGGCCGACGACTTTCGATTGAATCGTCAGCCGGTGCACGAGCGCGTTGTTGAACCGCACGACGCCGGAGTAAAAATATTGGACGAGGGGAGTGACGTTGTCTTGCAGCGGCGCGAGGCGGCGCCGTTCGACGAGCATCGCCAGCAGGACGCGCTGCAGCTGAATCGGCAGGAGCCGGCTGGCGTCGTCGGGCGTCATGCGCACCGATACGAGCTCTTCTTGCGCCTTATTCGCCTCCGCGACGGCCCGATCGGTGGTGTACCGGATGATCGAATCCCAGTCGTCGGCGGAGATGCCCGTAAAGCGCATGCCGTAGCGCCACACCGACTTGCCCTGGTGCGTCACCGTATCTTGCCAGACCGACTTGGCGCGCATTCGCAAGCTGCGCGTCTCGATGGTCGCCCGCACTTCGAACTCTTCGAGACCGGTCGGCTCCTGGGTCAAGAGGCACAACCCGCCCCCGCTGATGTCGAGCCCGATTGCGGGGCGCTGCGAAACGCCGCCGTCGACCGAGACCGTGGCCCGGTACGGCTTCCGTTTCCTCGGATACTTACGGCGGTTCGGCTCCTTACCGGTAAACCAGCCGAGAAGTTCGTCCAGCATCGGCTGAAAACGTTAGACGCCGGACCGCTCGGTTACTTTCTCGCGCCGAGCGAGCCGCTCGGATAGCGTCACCGCGACGAAGGCTGCGACTTCGCTCGGCAGCGTACCGCGCCCAAACCCGGCATCGTATCCCAGTTCGCTGGCCATAAGGTTGGTGACGCGCGGGCCGCCGCAAATCAGCACGACGTCGTCGCGCAGGCCTTCGGCCTCCAGCAGCTCGGCCAGCTCCGTGAAGTTGCGCACGTCGCTGCCCTTCTGCGTCACGACCTGCGACGCGAGGATCGCATCGATATGCCGCTCCTTGGCGAAGCGGACGAGATCCTCGACGGCAATCTGCGAGCCGAGGTTGTGCGATTCGAACGAGTGGTACCGTTCCAGGCCGTAGTCGCCCTTATAACCCTTCATATTAAGGATGGCGTCGATGCCGACCGTGTGCGCGTCGGTGCCGATGCACGCGCCCGCGATGCGGACTTTGCGGCCGATACGCTCGGTGACGAAGGCGTCGATCTCTTCCATCGACATCGCGTGCGCGCGTGCCGAGGGTGCCTTGATGCTCTCGACGTCGATCGATTGCGGCGTCGCCGCGTAGACGACGAAAAACGAAAACCCGTCGGCGATCCGGCGGCCTTCCACCACCTGCACGTCGCCGAAACCCATTTTCACCGCCAGCTGCCGGGCCGCTTCGTCGGCGGCTTCGCTCCACTCGACGGGAAGCGTGAACGACAGCTGCACCTTGCCGTCGTTCATCGTGTCGCCGTACGGCTTGACGAGTTTACTCACGCCGGAACGCCCCGCAGCGCCTCTTCGAACGGATTGTAGTAGCCGTCGCCGCGCGCGAAGACCCCGTCGAAACCGCGTCCGCCGTCGGGATGGCGCGATACGTCGGCAAAGACGGCCGCATCGATGGCGTCCATCAATCCCATCGATGCGACGCGCTCCAGCAGCCGTTCGCAGCCGGCGAGCACGTCCTGGGCGCGCCGTTCGATCGTACCGCCCGGCTTGAAAACGATCTCGTCGCCGAAGTGGCGTGCGGTATTCATGATGTAGCGCGCGTTTTCGAGTGACAGCACGCGGTCGCCCAAGAACGGCGTGTGGATCGCTTCGGTCAGCATCCCGCACAGGTGAATCGTCTGCCGCGTCATCACCGACGTGAGATTGAACATCGCATCGATCAAGTGCCCTTTGAAGATGTCGCCGGTCATGTGCTTGGTCGGCGGCATATATTTCAACGGCGCGTCGGGAAAGATTTGTCGCGCGAGCTGCGCTTGCGCGAGCTGGAACAGAAACCCGTTCTCCAGGTCGGGATTGATTTCGTAGGCATCGCCCAAACCGATCTGACGATCCGGCATGCCGGCGCGATGCGCGAACTCTTCGTTGATGAACTGCGAGGCCAACACCGCCGGCGCTTGCTCTACCGCATCCGCCGTCGTCAAATAGTTGTCTTCGCCCGTGTTGATGATGATGCCGGAATACGCATTGAGCATGCGGCTGAAGTGCTGATCGATGAAGGTCCGCTTCATGTTGATGTCGCGAAACAAGATCCCGTACATCGAATCGTTGAGCAGCATGTCGAGCCGCTCGATCGCCGCCATTGCCGCGATCTCGGGCATGCACAGACCGCTCGCGTAGTTGGTGAGCATGACGTAGCGTCCCAGCTTCTCGGACGCTTCGTCGAGCGCGGCGCGCATGATATGGAAGTTGGCTTGGGTTGCGTACGTGCCGCCAAAGCCTTCGGTGGTCGGCCCGAACGGAACGAAGTCGAGCAGCGATTGCCCCGTCGAACGAATGACGGCGATGATCTGCGCGCCGGCTTCGGCCGCGGCGACCGCCGCAGTGCGATCTTCGTAAATGTTCCCGCTGGCAACGATGACGTACAGCAGCGGAGGCGGCTGTTGCGGCAGACGCTCCATCAGCGTCGAACGCTGGTCGCGCCGCGCTCGGACTTGCGCCAAGGCGCGGTCGACGTGCGGCTGCAGCGCGCCGCGCGCCGCGGCTTCCGGCGTGTCGGCGAAATCCGCCAGGCGATGCGTTCCATCCGCGATCGCTTCGCCGAGCGCGTGCGGCGCGAGCCCGGTTTCCGCCAGGGCGCGTCCGAAGGCCAACGTGACGCCAAAAGCCCGCTCGGCGGGTGCGAGCGCGTCGACGATGAGGTTGGGCACCGGCACTTCGTCCGATCCGACGCCGTCGACCCCGAGCAAGCGCAGCACGGCGCGCTCGACCGACACGGTCGAATGCGCGCGAATGAAATCCTCGACCGGCGCGACGGTCGCCTCCGCTAATTCGCGGCAGCGGTCGATCTTGGCGCGATCCACCCGGAGTTCCATGAGGCGGCTACTCTTCGCCGGGGACGGCCGCAAGCCCTAAGGCGTACAAATAGGCCTCTATCCCCTCGCGCCAGCCGGGCATGTCGAAGCCGAGCGCGCGCAATTTACCGCTGTCGAGCGCGGAAAAGGCCGGCCGGCGCGCCGGCGCCTTCCACGATGCCGCGGGGATGGGCTCGACGGGATACGCGATGCCGGCCTGGCGCAGCGCCTCGACCGCAAACGCGTGCCACGTTACGGGCCCCGCGTTGGCTGCGTGGTACAAACCGCTTGCTCTGCGTTCGAGGAGGAAGCGAATTGCCAGCGCGAGATCGCCGGCAAACGTCGGCGAAGCGGTGACGTCGTTGACGATGCGAATCGGCTCGCCGGCGCGCGCTTGTGCGATCACGCGATCCACAAACGTGTAGCCCTTGCTCGCCGAAGGGCGCACGCCGTAGACGCCGCACGTGCGAACCACCAGGGCGCGCGAACGCAGCCGCAGCGCCAGCAACTCGCCCGCGAGTTTGGAGACGCCGTAGGCTGAAAGCGGCGCGGGACGATCGGTTTCCACGTACGGGCGCGCGGAGGCACCGTCGAAGACGTAATCGGTGCTAATCGTGACGAAGGCGGTCGAACGCTCGTCGCAGAGATGCGCGACGCGATCGACGGCGACGGCGTTGACGGCGAAGGCGCGGCCGGGCTCGGCTTCGCAGCGATCGACGTTGTGAAATGCGGCGCAGTTGACGACCGCGTCCGGTTTGACCGCGTCGAGCATCGCGGCGACGGCGGCGGCATCCTCGATATCGATCTCGGCGTGCGGCGGCGCGACGATCTCGTCGTCCGTCCATCGGCGGCGAATTTCGGTGCCGAGTTGTCCCGAGCCGCCGATTAGGGCGACGCGCATTGTGTCGACCGCCAGCCCTGCCACCCGATCGCGAGCGTGACGACGGCTGCCGTCACCGCCATGCCGGCGACGAGCACCTCAACCACCTGCGCGAGCGTTGCGTGGAAAAAGAGCATCGCAGACAGCGTCGCGAGGGTTCCCGCGACGAGCGGAGCGGCAAAGGCGAGCCGATGCGTCGCAATGCCGTACGAAGCCAAGAGCAGAATCAGCGCGAGCAGCGCCATCGCGATGGTATAGCCGACGAGCAGACCGTGTGCTGCGTCGAACGCACCGCCGACCAGTGCGTGCAGCAGCACCAGCCCGAAAAGCTTGACGGCGGCGATGCCGCACAGCGAAATCACGAGGAGGAGCACAAGTGCGGTAAAGAGCGCCTGGCGCGTGTGCTCCCCGCGGACGTGGCGATCCGTCACCCGGGGCAGCAGAATGGTGGGGATGAATCCGACGAAGTACAGCATAATTTTCCCGCCGAGCGATGCGGCTGAATACAAGCCCGCTTGCGACGCGTCGAAGAAATGCTTGACGAGAACGACGTCGACGTTACCGACCAGGGTCATCGTGATAGTGATTGCCGCAGCGCCCAAGCCCGAAATGGCGATACGCTTCCAGTCGTAGTGGATCGAATGCGCCGGGACGCTCCGGTACCGCCGCACGAGCGCAATCGCAATCACGGCGCAGCCGCTGACGGCGCCGGCCAAGAATCCGACGACGCCGCCGGCCAAACCGAAGCCCAGCGCGAGGAGCGCGCCAACCGCGACGACTTTCCCGGCACCTTCAGCACAGACGGAAGCGGCGAACGCAGCAAAACTCTGCGTTCCCTGGGCGATCGCACGGAAACTGGCGTTGAGTACGACGATGGCCGCGATGGCGGCGACGATCGGAACGCTGAAGGCGGGCACGTGCAAGAACGAGGCGACCGGCACGGCCAACAACAGCGACGCGACCAAACCGGCGGCGCCGATACCGCCGAACCATCGCGCGACGTCGGCGGTCATCGCCCGCATGTGCGAGTCATCGTGCAGCGCGGCAAACTCGGCGGCGAAGCGCGCGATGACCGGCGAGGCCAGCCCGACCGGAAGCGCCACGACGGTGCACGCCGAGATCAGCGCGTACAACTGACCGTAGGCGTCGACGCCGAGCTTGCGGCTGGCAATGGCGTGAAAGACGAATCCCGCGACGTTCAGGAACATCGACGAGGAAAAGACGAGCGCGGCCTGGCGGGCCGCGGCACTGGCTTTGATGCGCTCGAACATCGAAAGCGGCGGCCCCGCGGAAGCGTCGAGCCGGCCTTGGGCGTTCACGCAGCCCTGATTACGGCGTTCTCGGGAAAGGCGCCTGGGCGCGTAACAAACGGCTCATCCTTTAGGTACAGCTTCCCGGGGACACGAATGGAAAGGGGATGCGGATCGAAGAGGACAGCGACGAGGCGCTCGTCCGGCGGATTCTGGCCGGAGAGCGCGAGGCGTTCGCTTCCCTTGTCGACCGCTACAAACGCGGGATTGCCAACTTTATCGGAGCGTCGATTCGAGACCCTGGAGACGTGGCGGACTTGACGCAGGAAACCTTTTTGCGCGCCTACGCGCACCTGGGCACGTTCAACGCCGCGCTCGGGCGCTTTTCCACGTGGATTTATCAAATCGCGCGCAACGTCGTTCGCACGCATCTCGGGAAGTCGGCGCGCCGGCCCGCGGCGCATCCGCTGCCGGAAGACCACACGCTCGAAGAGATGCTTCCCGACCTTTCGCCCGAGTCGGATCCGGCCGGCGGCGTGCTGCGCGAGGAAGCCGAACGCCAGCTGGCCGCCGCGCTCGGCGATCTTCCCGAACGAATGCGCACGGTGTTGTCGTTGCGTTACTTCGACAACATGGATTACCAATCGATCGCGACCACGCTAGGGCTCTCGCTCGGCAACGTCAAGACGCTGATTCACCGCGGCAAGATCGCGCTCGCAAAAAAAATGCGCGCGCGCGAAGCACAGACGCTGCGGCGGGGAGGGACGCATGCGCTGCTCCTCGTGTGAAACGATGCTCGATGCCTATCTCGAGCGCGAGCTCCCGCACCGAGCGGCCGCGTGCGTTCGTTTGCATCTGCGTACGTGCGAAGCGTGCAGCACGCTTTTGCACGAGCTTCGCACCGTCGACGGCCTCCTCGCAACCGCTCGCACGCCCGAGCTTCCTCCGAATTTTTCCTTCGCGACGATGGCCGAGGTTCGCAACGTGCCGGCGCCGCACCGTCGCACGGGCACGGCGTGGGTTGCGCTCGCAATGTATCTGGTGTGCGCTTGGATAGCTGCGTCCGTCGCGCTGGCCGTCGCGCGCGGCGGTCGCTGGACCGATACGATCGCCGCTGCAGCGAGCGCGGTAACCAGCGGCGGCGCGTGGCACGCCGTCACCGGAACGCTGCACGGCTTCAGTAGTTTCACGCCGCTCGTGGTTCCGGCCGTAGCGGGTATTCTGGCGATCGACGTCGCGCTCGTGGCAGCGCTGTACTTCTTCTATCGTGCGGTGCGTCCGTGGCTGGCCGCCCGCCTCGCCAACGGGGAGCATCCATGATTCGCACGACCTTGGCCGCGCTCGTCGTCGCCCTCTGCCTGACGACGGCTGCAGCGAGCGCCGCCGTGAGCATCGACCACGGCGGAAACTACTTCGGCGACGTCGTCGTCGAGCCGGGACAGAGCGTCGAAGGCGATCTCAACGTCGTGCTGGGCAACGTGACCGTAGGCGGTACGATCGACGGAGACGTCAACGTCGTCGGCGGCAGCGTTTACGAACGCCCCGGCGCCGAGATCACGGGTCACGTCAACACCGTCGGCGGCGAAGTCGTCAGCGACATCGTGCCGTGGGTGCCCGAACCCGAAACGCACGCGCCGCTTCCGAGCGACGGCCGCATCTTCTGGCGCGTCGCATGGGACGCCGTCGTCCTGCTGATTTTCCTTATCTTTCCGGTTCGCACGCGCATGGCGCTCGACCGGCTCGAACGCCACCCCGGCCTTTCGGTCGGCGCGGGAACGCTCGGCTTCGTCGGCGTGATCCCGCTGGGGCTGCTGTTCCTCGTTTCCGTGATCTTGATTCCGCTCATTCCGCTCGAGTTCGTTGCAATCGTCGCCGCCGTATCCATCGGAACGGCCGCGCTGTCGCTGCTCGTCGGACGCCGTCTCTACGAACTGCTCAATCCGTCCCAAACGCCGTCGCCGCTAGCGGCGCTGCTCATCGGTTTGGCGCTGCTCACTGCGGCCGAACTCATGCCAATCGTGGGAGCGCTCGTCACCGTGCTGGTCGCAGTCATCGGCTTGGGTGCGACGCTGCTGACGCTCGTCGGCGAAGAGAGTTTTGGAACGCCGCCGCAGCAGCGCACGTCGTCAATCGTTGTCGGGCGGTAGCCCCGACGCGGGCTGATTCAGGAAAAACTCCGTCGAGTACGTTGCCGGAATCGGTACGAACGTCCGCGGTCCGCGGGTGAAATCGAACGCTCCGAGCATGCCGGCCGCGCGCGCGTCGCTCGTTCCCATCGACGGCAAACCAAAAATCTGCTCGATCGTCTTGAGGATGCTTCCGAACTCGTACTGCGTGTGATCGACGACGCCGTGCCTGGCGTACGACGACACGATCAAACACGGCACGCGGATTGCGAGTCCCACGTAGTCGAGCTGCGGCGGCGGAACGTTGTCGTACCAACCGCCGTAGTTGTCCCACACGACCACGATCGCGGTCGAATCCCAGTACCGGCTTTTTCCGATTGCGTTCACGACCGAAGCGACCCACGACGGTCCCGTCGGCGATTGCGCGCCCGGATGATCGGAGTTGACGAAATCCGGAATCACCCAAGAGACGGCCGGCAGCGTTCCATTCCTGACGTCGGTGAGGATCGTCTGCGGCGGCGAAACGACGTTCTTCCAACCGGGACCGTGGTAGACGGCTTCGATCGCCGAGAACGCCGACCATAACGTACCGCCGGCGTCGGTTCCGATCGCCGGTGCGTAATATTTCCAGGAGACGTTTTTGGCGTCGAGCTCGTTTGCGAGCGTCACGTGCGTGTAACACGGTCGCGGCCCTTTGTCGTACTCCCACGTGCCCAGCCCTTTACCGCCGGCAGGCTCGACGACGAGGTTGGTCACCGTGCCGGAGGGCGCGCCGCAGCCCCACGGCTGTTGCGTCGGGTTGTCGGCGACCGACGACGTAGCGCTCACTTCGGTCGTTCCGGCGATGAGATCTTGATGGCCGGTGAAGCTCGAACCGAACTCGGTCGGAAACATGTGATCCGCCAGCACGTATCCTTGCGCCATCGCCCAGTACGGCTGCACCTCGCTGCGTTTGAGATACGAATACGGATAGTCGTGCGCCGGCTTATTCGTGAGGCTGATGAAGTTCTTGTCGAACTCGTCCATTTTGCCATTGTCGTACGAGCGCACCGAGAGGTTCCACGCGTGCCCGATGTCGCCGCGCTTGTCGGTAAAATCGATCGGCGCGAGGTGCACCAGCTGATGCTTGCTGTTGTAACCGCTGAGCTTGCTGTTGGCGCGCGGATAGCCGGCGAAGATCATGTCGAACGTCCGGTTTTCCTGCACCATCACGACGACGTGCTGGATATGCTGCCCGGCCGTGCCGACGACCGACGATTCGGCCGCGTACGGCAACGCGCTTCGTTGTGGACCGGCAGCCGTGCACGACGTGACGGCAATGAGAAAGCATCCGGTCAACAAGCGTAACGGGGACGACATGGCGGCAAGCCCTTCCCGTCCGCACGGTGCATCCCTGCGAGCGGAAGCCGCTCCGGCCGCCCCGAATGAGCCGGACTCGATGGAAGCGGTAGCGGTGCGGTGCCCGTTTTGCGGCGGGGAAGAGGTCGCTCGGAAAGTCGAAGGGACCGAGCGTTTTTTCGGGACCGGCGGCTCTTTTGATTACAGCGTTTGCGCGGCCTGCGGATCGATCTATCTCGACGACGCCGGCATCGATCTCGCACCGCATTATCCCGAGCACTACTACTCCTACACCGGAGCGAAACGTCCGCCGCTGCAAACGGCGGTCGAAGATTTCGTCGTCCGCCAGCGCGCGCGATTCGTGCTGCGGCTGCTTCGCAAGGCAGGAACGCGCGTCGACGCGGATGCGCGCATCGTCGACGTCGGCAGCGGTGCCGGTGACCTGTTGCGCGGTTTTGCGGCGATCGGTTATCGCAACGTGCTCGGGGTCGATCCCTTTCTGCGCGAAGGCGTCGAGACCGGCGGCGTTGCGGTCGAACGCCGTCCGCTCAAAGCCGTCGCAAACGACGTGCGGTTCGCGGGGACGGCGGCGACGGTGATGTTCCATCACTCGCTCGAGCACGTCTTCGATCCGGCAGAGCAGCTCGTTGCGGCGGCGCGTTTGCTGCGCCCGGGCGGCGGCATCGTGGTGCGCGTGCCGGTGGTCAGTTATGCGTGGGAGCGCTACGGTACCTATTGGGTCGGCTTCGACGCACCGCGCCACGTCGCGCTTCCGACCGAACGCGGAATGGTCGAACTGGCGAAACGCCTGGGGCTGAAAATCGCCGCCGTCCGCTACGATTCCACCGAAAATCAATTCGTCGTCAGCAACGCCTACGTGGCCGGCCGAACGCAGCTCGAAGCGTTCCCCTCGTGCCCGCCGCGGACGGCCCTGCGGAAATTAGTCACCATCCCCCTGCGCCTGCGGGCGGCCTGGCTCAACGCACAGAAACGGGGCGACCAAGCGGCCTTCGTGCTGCTGCCCGCCAGCGAGGGAATAAAGGTAGAACCATGAAGGCGATTTCGCGCGCGGCCCGGTTTGCCCAACGTACGGAACGGCTGCGCGCTTCGACCATCCGCGAGATGCTGAAGGTCACGCAGCAGGGCGACGTGATCTCCTTCGGCGGCGGCTTGCCGGCACCGGAGCTCTTCCCGACGATGGCCATCGCAGACGCTACTCGCCGCGTGATGGAAAGCCGTGGACCCGCCGCTCTGCAATACAGCGTGACGGAAGGGATTCCCGAGATGCGCGGCTGGGTCGCGCAACGGATGACGCGCCGCACCGGCCGCCCCTTCGAGGCCGGCGACGTGACCATCGTGAACGGCTCGCAACAAGGCCTCGACTTGATCGCCAAAGTCTTTCTGGATCCCGGCGATCACGTCGTGCTCGAAAATCCGTCGTACCTCGGCGCGATCCAAGCCTTCGATGCCTACCAGGCGCGTTATCTCACGGCGGATACCGACGATGACGGCATCATCCCCGAGTCGTTGGAGCGCGTGCTCGAACGCGCCGATCCCTTCCCGAAGTTCTTATATCTCGTTCCCAACTTTCAGAATCCGACCGGGCGCACGCTCTCTGCGCCGCGACGCGAGCGGGTGGTGCGCATCTGCGAACACTTCGAACTGCCGATCGTGGAGGACGATCCGTACGGAGAGCTGCGATTCGAGGGCAGCGACGTGCCGTCGCTCGTGACGTATCAAAGCACCGCACCGGTGCTCTACTCGGGAACCGGAAGCAAGATCATGGCTCCCGGCATGCGCGTCGCCTGGCTGGTCATTCGCAACGAGGAGATTCGCGAGAAGATCGTGCTCGCCAAGCAGGGTGCCGATTTGCACAGCGGAACGTTCGCGCAGTACGTGTTCCACGAATACGTCAGCGACGAGCGCGCGTTCGAAGAACACGTGCGCAAGATCGCGCAGACCTACGGCCGTCGCCGGCACGTCATGAGCGCGGCGCTGGCGAACGTCGGCCATCGCGGTTTGGAATTTTCGCGGCCGTCGGGCGGGATGTTTTTGTGGGCCCGCATCCCGGGCGTCGATACCAGCGAGCTCTTGCGTCACGCCGCCGAACGCAAGGTCGTTTTCGTTCCGGGCGTCAGCTTCTACCCGGCGCGCGACGTGCACGACGGCATGCGTCTGAACTTCTCCAACGCGCCGGAAGAGAAGATCAAGGCCGGCATCGAACGTCTCGGCCACGCTATCGCCTCGTCCGCCTAGCTAGGAGGAATCCGCGTGTCGCAACGTCTGGTCATCGGTATCTTTCCGGGCTCCGATCCGGCACAGATTCAGAGCGCCCTGGGAGGCCTGGAGATCGATTTGAGCAACGTCAAGGTCGTGAGCCGCGCGCGGACCGAACCGCCCGACGATCCCGACGGCATTCACTTCATGGACGTCGAGGAAGCGATGCTCAGCAACAGCTTCTCCGACGACATGACCAAGGGCAAGGGCATCATGGGCGACTCGGGCGGCACCGACGTTCCCGGCCTCGGCGGCCGCGGTCCCTCGCTCTCGTCGTTCACCCACGCGGACCGGCCCAACTATCTGACCGCATTCCCCATTCCCGACGACGAGGTCGACAACTTCAACGGCGCGATCGACGAAGGCCGTGCCGTCGTCGCCTACGCCGGTGCCGGCGGGGACACCGACAAGATCGTCGAGGCGTTCAAGGCCGCGGGTTTGAGGAACGTCCGTTCGTACTAACGAGACCGAGCTTCCCGGAGCGCGGCTGTTCGTCCCCGACGTCTTCGAAGACGATCGGGGATTCTTCAAAGAAACGTTTTCGGTTCGCAAATATCGCGATCTCGGTGTAACCGACGAGTTCGTTCAAGACAGCGTCTCGTTTTCGCGGCGCAACGTTCTGCGCGGCTTGCACGGCGATCCGCAGATGAGCAAGCTCGTGCAGGTGCTGCGAGGCGAGATTTGGGACGTCATCGTCGACGCTCGGCGCGGCTCGCCGGCGTATGGTCGCTGGGAAGCCTTCGCGTTGAGCGAAACAAACCATCACCAACTGTACATTCCCCGCGGTTTCTTGCACGGATTTCTCGCGCTGACCGACGGCGTGCTGTTCAACTACAAGCACAGCGCCTACTACGAGCCGTCGCGCGAAATCGCCGTTCGCTGGGACGACCCGACGATCGGCATCGCATGGCCGCTCGACGGCACGCCGATCGTATCAGATCGCGACGGCAGCGCCGGCCGGTTTGCCGACCTTCGGTAAGAAGAGCAGTGCGGCCGCGACCAGCATATCCAACAGCGTAATCGAGAGGCCGAGCGCTAAGATCCAGGGAACCCGCCGGCCGACGAACGCATCGCCGGCACGAACGTTTACGCACGTATTCACGAGATCGCACGGATAGCCGGGCGTTCTCTCGCCGCCGCTGGAGGCGTACCAGTTTCCGTCGTCGAGTTCGGCGAGCTCCAACGTCGTCGCGGCAATCGTCGTTACCGACCAGCTCGTCGCCGAGCGTTCGCTCACCGCGATCGAGGGCAGCGGCGGCAGCGGCGTAATACCGCGCCGCGCGAACAGCAAGGGCCGCATGCCGAGCGGCGCCCGCTGCAGCGTCAGCGCGTGCTTGCCGGAGGCGAGTGCGAGTGCGCGCCCCCATTGCCAGGGCATCCCGTCGACGGACAAGACGACCCGCGCGCCGTCGACCGCGTTCCACGCATACGAGCCGCGCGAAAAGTATTGCTGCGCCGTCCAGTTCGAGAGGATCGTTCCCCGTGCGTGAATGACGACGCTCTCGAGCGTGAGTGTCTCCGAATTCCACGTCAAGCGCAAACTGCACGCTCCGTTTTGAGGCCGGTCCACCACGAGCGAAGCGCCGCCCGGATTTTCGCTGCCGCTTCCGACCGCAGAGGAGTCGGAGCGATCGCCGCACCGCAGTTCCGCCGTTCCCTTACCGCCGGTGACTTGCACGTTCGCCGTGACGCGACCGCGCGAAAAGACCGGAGAGAACGGAATTTCCGCGGTCACTCCCGGAAACGCGCGCAACGCTCCCGATGCGATGGCGACGTCGCCGGAGTGGATGGCCTCGTAGAATTGCAGGGGATCGTTCTTGCCGAACTCCCAAATTTCGCCGGAGCGATCGTAGCTCGTCGGCGTCTCTTCGCGCTGAATCGGCATCGCAATGATCTTCGTCAGCGCCGCAATGCCGCCGGGACGTCCGTCGAGCGAAACGTCGACCGCAGCTCCTTGCGTGAGATGCATGCGCGCGTATCCGGTCGTCTGCGCGATGCCGATGGAGGGATCGTAGCGGATCGCTAGCGTCTGTCCGCCGCTCGACACGGTCATTGTCGGGGCGCCTTCGTTGAGCCAACCGGTCGCCGCAACGACGTAATCGCCGCTCGTACCGTTCCAGTGAAAACGCGCCAAGCCCATGCGGCCCGTAACGGTGACGCGCATCTCGCCGCCGTACAATCCGATGCGCGTTCCCGGTGCGAGCACGACCTGCTGTCCTTCCGGCGTCACCTCGCCCGCGTACGGCCGCGGAAAAAGTTGGCGGTACGAACGGATCGCAATGGGTGGTTCGAACGCGCGCAGCGAGGTGAGCACGAGGTCGGGCTGCGTCGCGATCGGTTCCTGCGCCGGCGCGACCACCACCCAATCGACGACGGCGGGCATGTCCGATTCGGGCGCTTCCAGCAGTTCGAGAGGAATCTGGTGCGCGCCGGCAGCGAGCCGTCCAAGCGGTAAGCGCACCCAACCGAAACCTTCGACGCGACGGCTTTCGCCGATGACTTGTTCTCCGCGTGCGCCTGCGGTTTGCAGACTCGCCATGCCGCTCGTCCGAACGTAGACGGCATACGTTCCGGCGCGCGCAATAGTGACCGGCAGCGTCGCGCTGGCGTAGCCGTACGTCAAGAACGGCTGACCACCCAAGACCGAATCGCCGCGATACGACGCGCGATACCACGGCGCCGCGATGCCGAAGCGGCTGATCACGAAGACGTTGGGAATCGGCAGCGGATCGCTCGCACCAAATGCGCCGCTACCCGTCCAGCGTGCGACCGCGGCGGCGGCGAGCGTTTCGTCGAGCGGATCGTAGTCGGCAAAGAGCGTTCGTTTGCACTCAGCACGCGCGCCCTCGATCAAAGCGTCGTCATCGAAGGCGCGCAGCCCGGCCGCCGCCTCGAACGCTGCCGGGCCGCCGTACGTACAGACCGGGTGCACCGCGGCAATCATCGGCCTTGCGTCGATCCGGAAGACACCGACGCCGTCTGGATAGATCTTTGGCGGAGCAGCAAAGGGCGAACGTCTTACGACCGCAGCGAAATCGGCGGGGATGCCGGCTTCCGAGACGCGCGTCCAGTTGGGCGTCGTGACGATCGAGCGCACCGCCGCCCGCCGAAGCAGCGCGACACCTGCGTCGTTGTCGCCGTAATGACCCGCGAGGTCCCACGCAAACGAGAGTCCCGGCGATTTCGGCGCGTACGGGGCAAAGTCGTACTGCGAGCCGTGCAGCGGAAAACCGAACAGGACGGTGCGGCCGCCGGCCGTTTCAACGTCGGCAGTCACGCCGGCATAATCGGGGACGCGTTCGTCGATCGGCTGCAACGCGAGCACGTGTTCGCGCGACGCAAACGCCAGGTATCCGCCGATGGCTCCCAGCGCCATGACGGCTGCGAGGATCGCTCCCGCGCGCGAACGGCGCGCCATACAGCTCGCGCCGTAAGCGGCAAGAAACGCGACGAACAGCACTACGATTTGCGCGAATCGATCCGGCGTACGCAGCCCCTGCAGCACCGGTATGCGGCCGATCGCATCCCACGTCGCAGATCCGAGCAACGGCAGCGTCGGTCCGAACGAGAGCAGGAAGCAGAGCAGCGCGATCGTGACGACGGGCCACCACGGCTTCCAGACCGTGCGGCGCGCAGCACATGCGACGCCCGCTGCCAGCAGCACCCACACGAGGGCCCCGGCAAAGAGCGCGATCGGAACGCTCGGTGTCGCGTTGAACTCCGGATCGGCCGAAAGAATCGACTCTTTGAGGACTCCGCCGACGTAATCGAATACGCCCTGCGCGAAAAGCGTCAGTTGCGCCGGAACCGCCTGGTTCGGACGCAGCCACGTCATCGAGTGCGTGCCGAAAACCGTAAACAACACCGTATACGCGGGCAACAAGACGAACGACGTCGCGGCGATGACGACCGAGGCCACATCCACGCGCACGCCCTTGATTCGTGCGATCGCGAGGCTCGTCGCCAAGAGCGGAACGCCGACGAAGACGGCGTACTCGACGTCGAACGCCGCGGTCGCGAGCGCGCAGATCACGCCGATTGCAGCCGCGGAGCGCGTGCCGAAACGCTTGGCAAGCCAGAGGTTGGCCCACAGCGCCGCCGGCAACAGCGCCACCACCCAGCCAATCGCCGTGATGCGCGTTTGCAAGACGGTCATCGGAACGGTCGCGTAAATGGCGGCCGCGAACCATCGCCAATCGGAATCCTCGACGGCCTCGGCGTAGGCCGCAGCGGTGCCAAAGAAGGCGACCGTGAGGATCAGTACGACGGCAAGCTTTATGGCGACGAACGGATTGCCGACGACGAGCGCGAGCGCGACGCCCACCACATCGCTCGCCATCGGCAGGTAGTAGAACTGTTGGAAATCGGCCCACGGCTGCCATCCGAACATCGCGAGCACGTTCTGCGGCGACGTCGTAAACGCCGCGATCGATCCGACGCCGGCGACGTCGGCACCGGTGTCGCCGTACGGCGCAAACATCGCACGCCCGTCAAAGACGTAGTGCAGCGCCAGCGCCACCCAGGCCGCCAGCGCGACGTATCCTGCGACGCGCAGTGCGCGCGTCACGCGTTCTTTCGGGCCGCGTACAGCGTCGCGGCGGCAAAGATCCAGGCGAGCAGCGTAACCGCGAAGCCGAGCGTGATGTAGGACGGCCAGCGGTGGAACAACACGTACGTTCCCGGCTGCACGTCGTCAAAGCACGTGTTCTCGAGGTCGCAGCGATGTCCGTCGAGCGTTCGACCGTTGCCCGCCAACTGCCAATACCCGTCCGGGAAAACGGCTGCCTCCAACGCGCCGGCGCGCTCGAGCGAGACGCGCCAACGCGCGCTCGCGGTTTGCTCGACCCGCGGCGTCGCCGGCGCCGAAGGCCACGACACCGGTACGAAAGCGATCGCGTATGCGCCCGCCGTCGCACCGCTCCAGCGTAGGTCGTGTACGCCGTCGCGAGCGATCGTCACTTGCTGCGACGCAAGGCGTCCGTCGACGGTGAGCCTGCCGCCCGCGGTGTTTCCCCCGCGCCCGACGAGATACATGTGGTACCGTCCTGCCGAAAGCCACCGCCGCGCGGCTGCGTCGTACCGATCGACCGAGCGCGAAACCGTGACGTCTTGCAAGTACAACGTGGCCCACACGCTTTGCAGCGTCACGGTGCAATCGCCCGATGGCCCGGGCGGAAGGGCGAGGTCGCCGGACGATGCCAAAAACGATCCTTCGATCGCAGCATCGCCGCATTGCAATCGCACGCGCAGCGGACCGCTGGAAAAATCGCCGCCGACGTAGAGGGTGGTCGGACTCGACGCCGTTCCCGCGGGAAACGTTACGTGCAGACGAAGCGGCGCGCTCACCGGTAATCCGTTGAAACGTTCCATATCGGCGCGGCCCGGCGGTGCGGGCACGCCGAAGGTCGGAATTTGGGGCGCGACGTGCCGCATGCGACCCAAGAAATCGAAGTCGGCGTAGGCCCGCGAGCGATCCTCCGAAAGCGTTGCGGGAAACGGATCGGGATCGACGGCCACGTCGAGCAGTTGGGCGATCGCCGCCTCGTCGGCTTCGCCGTGAACGAGCACGCGGATTGCCGAGCCGTCGTGCAAAACGGCGTCACCGTATGCCACCATCGTCGTCCCGTGTCCCGAACCGCTGGTTGCTACGCCCGCGCAACAGCGTCCGTCGACGGCGATGGCGACGTACGACGTCGCTTGCTCTTGGCTTTCGGCGTACGCGCTCGCCCAGATACGATAGCGTCCGGACGGACCGTTCCAACGGTACGTCGCCGAAGCATTTGAAGCGCGCGACAGCAGCGGCGTAAAGCCGTTCCCGCGCGCCGGCCCGATCGGATCCAGTCCGGACGACTGGACGAACGTCAGCGCGCCCGGCACTCGCCGGTCCGACGCTTGAGAAAAACGTTTAGCCGAGAAGACGTATGCCGCCGGCGGCGATTGAGATACCGGCGCAGTTCGTTGGACGATCGCCGCGCCATCGAACGCAAAGCGCCACGTGCTCGCAAGTGCGCCGCCGGGCTCGTCGATCGTGTCGAGAACCAGCGACATCCCGTGCAGTCCCGGCTTGAGCCGCCCCAACGCTATCGCGACCCATTGGAAACCGGCGGCGGCTTTGCACGTAAACGCGTGCGTTACGCGGTCGACCTGCAGCCTTCCGCGCGCGGTGCCGTGGCAGACGGCGCGCATGGCAAAGGCATACGGCGCGTCCTTGCCGATCTCGAAGACCGACGACGTTTGATAGCCGGGATCGAGCGAAAGCGCCGCCGGACCAAACACCGTTGCATCGCCGTCGACGGAGTTGCGATACCACGCGTAGTTGATGAGGAAGCGGCCCATCGCCAAGCGGTAGTCGATGTCGCGCATGACGCCGGCGTGCGGAAAGAGCGACAGCGCGGGCCAACGATACGCGATCGCGCCTCCCGCTTCCGCCGCCAACGGAGCTGCGTCGGCGTAGACCGTGCGCGCGCACGACGGCGCGGCGACGTCGAGTGCGGTCGCAGAAAGCGCGGAGAGCGCGACGAGGTGATCGAGCAGCCCAGGGCCGCCCGACAAGCACGCGGGCGATACCGCACGCACGTAACCGCGCACCGGTTCGACGGCGTATGCCGACACGGTAGTGGCGTCGCCTGCGACCGGAACGAGCAGCGAACTCGATGCGATTTGCGATTGTCCGAAAAGCGGCGAATCGGGGGTCCACGGCGGCGACGCGATCACGGTCGCAACGTTTCCGCGCGCCAGCAGACCGGTGCCGCCGAGGCCGTCGCCTTCGTAGCGCTCGGCGAAGTCGCCCTGGAAATCGAGGAACGGCATCGGCGCGCCATAGAGCGACGTATCGAAAATCGAACCCTTATCGACGAGTGCGAGGTTCGCAATGCGATTGTCGCGCGATTGCGCCACCCCGTTGACCGTGCCGAGAAACGGCTCGCGATCTTCGAGCGACAGCGTGTCGCCCAAGAACGTCCGAAACACGAAGAATCCGGCGAGACCGGCAACGCAAAGCCCGGCTGCAATCCACGCCGCGGCGACACGCGGCCGTTGCGCCATCCGCTCCAACTGCGAAACGGCGAAGACGACCGCCGCGACGACGCCGAACGCGATGAAGCGGTCCGGCGTTCGGATATTATCCAAAACGGGCAGTTGCGAGACGATCCACCACACGAGACCGACACCCGGAACGAGCGCTCCGGCAGAAAGCACCGTGCATGCCCCCGCGACGATCGCAAGCGGCAACTCTCCCCACGCCGCAGCACGCGTGCGAATCGCGGTAACGATCCAGGCGAGCGCGAGGGCCCACAACGCCAACCCGAACGGAACGGTGAGAAAGAGCAGCGGTCCGAGCGAAAACTCTTTGCGCGGATTGGCGATCAGCTCGTTGGTCGTGAGCGACGCAAGAGCGAGCGGACCGTTTTGATAGTGCGTGAACTCGCCGCTTCCGAGCGCCGCGCCGACGGTCGCGCTCGGCGAAAACAGCGCGGTCGACGCTTGGGTCGGCAAAACGACGTACGCGATACTCGCAAACAAGACGACGAAGCCGCCGAGACTGACCAGCGCCCATCGCCCGATCCGCTCGCGGTCGTATGCCAGGACGACGGCGAGGACGTACGCCGGAATGCCTTGCAGAAAGAGATGTTCGATCGTGAAGTACGCGCTCAGCAGCGATGCCAGGACGGCACACATCGGCAGCCCCGCCATTCCCCAACGGCGCACGAGCACCAAAGGAATGGCGAGCGCGAGCGGCGCGAGCGCGGCGGCAAACCCAAACGAAAGGTCGCCGCGAATCATGAGCAGCTGTTCGGGCGCCAGCGCGTAAATCGCCGCCGCAACCCACGCCCACGGCGAGTTCCCACGCAGGCACCGGTACAGGGTGAATGCGGAGCCCGCGCTCAGCAGCACTTGGAGGACCTGAACGCCTTTGACCGCCTCGACGGCATCGCCGGCGAAGAGTTTCGCGAACAGAACGGAGATGGCGACGCTAGTCATCGGCGCGAACGCAAACGCGCTGCGATCGCCCCACCCCGCCCAACCCAGCGCGTCTTTGAGATCCACTGGGTGCGCGAGCCAATGCGCGATCGTGGAGGTCGCCAAAATATCGACGCCGAGGTCGTAGTAAAAACCGTACGGCGGCGCACCGGAAAGCAGATAGCCGATGCCGGTCAGGGCCACGATTGCGAGCGTCGCGCACCCGGCGGCGGCCGCCCAAAATGCAACCGGACTCGTGCGCGCGAAAACGAGCGCGTACCGGTAAAACTTCACTAGTTGGTGCTACGAGGCGACGGCGACCCGCTCCTGGACCCGCGAAAACCTGCGAGAAAGGCCGCTACGAGCGACGGATACTCGCGCGGCGACGCTCCGTTTGCGAACGGTGACACGGAGCACTGAAAAGCGAGCGCGGCCGGAAGCGCGTATCCCGGCACGAACCGTCGCACGCATCTTCCTTTGGAATAGAGCCCGATACGGCGCTTGAGCAGGGAGCCGAGCTGATCGGCGCTGCGGCCTTCCTGCGGATGGTCGACGAGCGCCTCGCCAAAAACGCCGAGGCGTACGCCGGTTGCGGACGCACGCAGCGAAAGATCGACGTCCTCGAAATACAGAAAATACGCATCGTCGAATCCGCCGAGCCGCTCGAACGCCGAACGCCGCGCAATCATCGCGCAGCCGCTCACCCAATCGGTGGCTTCTTCCGTATAGCGCGCGCGTTTGATCGCGGCGCCCAGCAACGGCCGCCACGCTCCTCCGGCAAAGAAGGTGCCGCTGCCGGCAGAAACGACGCTCGAGCCGATACCGACGCCGGCGCGCTCCATCCACGCGCACGTGCGCTCGATCCAGCTCGGTTGGGCGCGCGCGTCGGAGTTGAGCAGCGCAAGGTATTCGTAAGCGGGCGACCCGTCGAAGGCGCCGAGATTCGCGGCGGCACCGAACCCGAGATTGGCGCCCGAACGAATCACGCGAATTGCGGGATAGCGCGCTGCGACCAGCTCCGCGGTTGCGTCGGACGAATCGTTGTCGACGACGACGACCTCGCACGGCACGGTCTGCGCTAGGGCAGACTCCAGTGCCCCGCCGATAAACTCCGCGGCGTTGTACGAAACTACGACGATGCGCGCGCGAACCATAGCGAACGGATTCCGAAGGTGAGAAGTATCGCGAGCCCCAGAACGACGGTCAACGTTTCGAGCGAGAACTGAATCGCAGCTACGCCTTCCACGATAACCACGCGTTGTTCGGCGTCGTGGGCGGGAACGATCCAGCCGTTGGCCGTCGAATCGATCGGAACGTGCGCGAGAAACGTTCCGGCGGTCCACGCACCCCAGTGCGCGTCGTACCGAACGTTGTAGCGAAGCAGGCAATCCTTGGATGGCGGCAGCGTTGCGATTGCAAGCCAAGAGGCCGGCAACGCAAACGGAACCATCGCGCGGCAGCCGGCGTTTCCGGACGAGCGCGTTTCGAACGGGCGAGGCGTTTGCGCGACGACCACGCATAAGCCGCGGCACCGGACGATCGCACTCTTTTGCGGCGGCAGCCACTCATAACCGTTGGTATTCGTCGCGACGAGATGCCCGTCGACGGCTTCAAGGCGTCCGCGGACGTACGCGAGCGTCCAGCGCGCGGGGTCGATCGCGAGCAGCGCGTATGGGTTGCTGGTCACCGCACCTCCGAGGCCTTGCGAAAGGTCGGGCAGCGCGACGAACGCGGAGCGTGCGTCGACCCAGCCGTCGGCCGCAGCGACTCGCGAAGACGAAGGCGCTACGGTGCTGACGGCCGGAGCGTCTTTCCACTCGGGCGGAACGCCCGGACCGTCAACGCCGGATGCGTCTCCGAAAAAGATGGCGTCGTCCCACAGCGGTCGCGGAATGGCCGAGAGCGGCGGCAGCGCGTCGAGCGTCAGTTCGGCAGATGCGTGCAGCGCGACGTCGCCCGTTCGCGGCGGCGAGGGTATCGCCGGCACGATCGCGAGCTGATCGCCGAGTTTTCCGACGTCGGTTTGGAATTGCGGACGCTCGACGACGTCGACGACGCTGAGCGCTTCGAGACCGCGCGCGTCGCGTGCGAGCGCGTAGCGGATGAGCGCGGGCGATTCCGGATAGTCGAACTGCTGCGTGTTGAGCGGCGTGACGTTGCCCGGGAGCTCGACCGCATCCGGATCGAGTCCCGACCCCCACAGAAAGCGAATCGGCTGCAGCGGCGGCATCAACGCGTAGCGCGAGTTGGGCGGTGCGACGATCGAAACCGCCGGCAGCTTCGATGCCGGCACCCAATAGCGTGCCGGCGGCTCCATGACCCAGCCCGCAACGAGCGCCAGCGAGCAGAGTAACCACGCGTGCGCTGCGAAACGCAACCGTGCCGAAAGGTACGCGCATGCCGCAAGGTATGCGATGCAGAACAGCGCGACGACGTCGTACAGTTCGCGGTAGAGACCCGTCGCGGCGACGTGACGCACCAGCCACACGTACGCCGCGGCCGCAATGCCTTTGTCCCCTCCTGCGAATGCCCATACGGCAAAGAACGCGAGCACCGGCCATATCGCGTTGCGCGGCGAGCGCACGAGAGCTGCAGCCGTGCCAAGCGCCGCGAGCGCAACGATGCCCCAGGTTCCGGCGAACGCATACCATGGGAGCGCATCGCCGTAAAGCGCGAAGTATCCGCCTAAGCCGATGGCGTACCACGGATCGACCGATGCGTTGCTCTGCCATGCGAGCGTATACGGAATCGCGTGCAAGTAGCTCGATTCGGCGACGAGCCCGACCCACACCGGCAGCGAGGCGATCGTTCCGGCGACGAGCGGCACCCAGGTTTTGCGCGTCACGAGCGTCCACACCGCGACGGCAACCAACGACGGAACGAAAAACTGCAACTGTCCCATCGTGAGAATCAGGTACGCTGCGGTTGCGTGCGGCGACGGACGATTTCGCAGGAGCTCGCTCGTCAAAAGCATCATCGCGCCGTACGCGAGCACCATGTAAATGTGTCCGGCTACGACTTGATTGTACGTCCAAGGATTACATACGGCGAAGAACGCTCCCGCCGTAGCGGCGAGGGGACTTGCGGCGAAACTGCGCGTCAGGGCCATCGCGCCGGCCGCGACCGTCAGCCCGATGAGAAACGCGTCGGCTAAAAACGTGCCGTACGCGCCGAGCGCGGAAAACAGCGCGACGTTCGCAACGACCAGCAAATAATCGGTCGGATAGGGACGCGGGCTGCCGAAACCGTCGGTGCGCCAACCCGAGATCGAGCTCCACGCGTGCGAATAGAAGCCGCCGTGCGCGATCCAGCTGCTCCA
>JAFAHZ010000197.1 GCA_019236975.1 Vulcanimicrobiota bacterium
GCCGGTCGATAGCGAGCACAGCGCGATTTTCCAATGTCTGGTCGGTGAAGCCCACGCATCGATCGCCGAGATCGTACTGACCGCATCGGGCGGCCCGTTCTGGCGCGCGTCTCGCGAAGCGATCGAGCGTGCCGATCTCGCATCTGCCCTCGCGCATCCCACGTGGCGGATGGGAACCAAGAACACGATCGACTCGGCGACGATGATGAACAAAGGACTCGAAGCGATCGAAGCCAGCCGGCTGTTCGGCGTGCCGGGCGATCGCGTGCGTATCGTCGTTCATCCCCAATCGATCGCGCACGGCTTCGTGATCTTCACCGACGGCAGCGTCAAAGCGCAGCTCGCCGCCCCGGATATGCGGCTACCCATTGGGTACGCCCTCGCGTACCCCAATCGACTTGCGTCGATTGGGGACCCCGTTACTTTAACAGGCGCTCCGCCTGCGGCTGCGCGCCCCCCGTCGGCGGAGCCGCCGGGGTCCCCCGACCCTCTAACCATGCTCGGTAAGAAACCGGACGCCGCCAGCCTCCGTTACGATTTTGAACCGCCGGACCCGGAGCGGTTTCCGTGCGTCAGGCTGGCCTACGAGGCATTGGAAGCGGGCGGAACCGTACCGGCCGTGCTCTCGGCCGCAAACGAAGTCGCAGTCGGGGCATTCGTCGAAGGTAGGATTCAGTTTGGAGAGATCGCCCGTATTATCGAAGGCGCTATGGGCCGGGTCGTGCGCCGGGAGGCGACGCTGGACGGCGTCCGTGCCGCCGACCGCCAGGCGCGTGAGACGGCGGTCTCACTGATCGAAGAAATAGGAAGGCCATCGCGTTGCTGACGCTCGCCGCAATCAACCTCATCGGGCTGGAAAAAATCGTCCAGTTCGTGCTGATGCTTTCGGTTCTGGTGGTGCTCCACGAACTGGGTCACTTTGCCGTGGCGCGCCGTAACGGCGTGAAAGTCAACGAGTTTGCGGTCGGGATGGGGCCGAAGCTGCTGGGCTGGACGAGCCCGCGCAGCGGCACGCTGTACTCGCTGCGCGCGCTGCCCATCGGCGGGTACTGCGCGATGGAAGGCGAGGACAACAAAACGTCGGAGGCCGAGCAGCAGCGCGAATTCCTCGAAGCGAAAACGCGCGAAAGCCGCGATATGGAGGTTCGCCACTTCCGCGAAGGCAGACCCGGCGACAGCAGCGTCAACTTTCAAGCGAAGACACCGTGGCAGCGTCTGGCGATCGTGTTAGCCGGTCCGGTCGCGAACTTCATCTTATGTTACGTCATCCTGCTCGTGAGCGCCATCGCATTCGGCGTGCAGAGCAGTCACGCACAGCCGATCGTCGGGCAGCTGGTGGCCGGCTCTCCCGCGCAGCACGCCGGGATCCGTGCGGGTGACCGCATCGTCGAGCTCAATCGTGCGCCGGTTGCCAGCGGACAGCAGCTTATCGATAGCATTCACAAATCGCTCGGCAAGCCGCTCGAGCTCGCGTACGTTCGGGATGGCGTACGCTCGGTCGTAAACGTCACGCCCGCAGCCTGCCCGCCGTCACAGCCGAATCAAGGATGCATCGGCTTTCTCCCCGTTCCCGCCTACGAGCGCGTCGGATTGGGCGAGGCCGTTACCGCCAGCTTCACGGAGTTCGGCCTGATCGCCGACGCAACGGCGGGCAGCGTCGGTATGCTCGTGATGCACTTTACGCAGTACGCGCCGCAAGTATCGGGTGTGATCGGCATGGGCCAAGCCGCGAGCACGATTCAAGATTTCGGATGGGGCCCGTACTTCTGGCTGGCGGCGACCATTTCGTTTGCCCTGGGTCTCTTCAACTTATTGCCGGTTCCCGCACTCGACGGCGGCCGGGCGGCGTTCATCGTCGCCGAGCTCGTTCGCGGAAAACCGGTCGATCCCGAAAAGGAAGCGATGGTGCACATCGCCGGCTTCGCCGCCCTCATGGCGCTGATGCTGCTCGTCGCCTTCCACGATATCGCCCGCATCGTCAGTGGAAACGGAGTGTTATAAGTGCCTCTTCGCCTGCGCCGTAAGAGCCGGCCGATTTTCTTGCAAAACAAGACCGGCAAGTCCGACGCAAAGAGCGTGTGGATCGGCGGCGACCACCCGGTCGTCGTACAATCCATGACGACGACGGATACCGCCGACGCCGACAAGACGCTCGAACAGATTTACGGTTTGGCGATGGAAGGCTGCGAAGTCGTCCGGGTCACCGTGAAAGATCCGCCCGACGCCGCCGGCCTGCCGGCGATCGTCTGCCGCTCGCCGGTGCCGATCGTCGCGGACATTCACTTCGATCACAAAATGGCGCTTGCGGCCATCGAAGCGGGCGTTGCGAAGCTGCGCCTGAATCCCGGAAACATTCGCGATCCGAAGAAGGTCGCCGAAGTGGTGACCGCGGCGAAGGCGCGCGGCATTCCGATTCGGGTCGGCGTGAACATGGGATCGCTCGCACCCGATCTGGAGAAAACACTCGGCCATACGCCCGAAGCGATGGTCGAATCGGCGCTGCGCCACGTGATGCTGTTGGAAGAACACGGGCACGAGGACATCGCGATCTCGCTCAAGGCGCACGACGTAACGACGACCGTACACGCGTACCGGCTGATGGACCAGCGCCTGCGCGAGCGCAACACGCCGTACGCGCTGCATCTCGGCATTACCGAGGCGGGCTTGCTGCGCGACGGTACGATCAAATCGTCGATCGGCCTCGGCATCCTTCTGTGGGAAGGCATCGGCGACACGATTCGCGTTTCGCTGGCCGCCGATCCGATCGAAGAAGTTCCGGTGTGCTGGAGTATTCTCAAGTCGCTCGGGCTGCGCGAAAAGGGTTTCGAAATCACGGCGTGTCCGTCGTGCGGTCGCGCCGAGATCTCGGTGCTCGAACTCGGTCGCGCGGTGGAAGCGATTGCGAAGTCGTACCAAGCGCCGGTCAAAGTTGCCGTCATGGGTTGCGTCGTCAACGGCCCGGGCGAATCGAAGATGGCCGACGTCGGGGTCGCCGGCGGCAAGGGGAAGGGCGCAATCTATCGCGCCGGCGAGCTCGTCGGAACGTATCCGGAAGACGAGCTGCTCGGCATGCTGCGCTTGGAAATCGAAAAGGTGATCGCCGAGAAGTACCCGGCCTACGCGCACGAGATCGGAGCGAGCGCCTAGCGATGACGTACCGCGCGCCGAGTTGGCGAACGACCTGTTTGACCGCCGTCGTGGCGACGATGGTCTCGGGGTTGCTCGCGTTCTCGCGTCCGGCGATCATGATGGTCGACGGGCAGCGCATCGACAGCGACGTCCCGCCGGTGACGACGACCTCCGATAAAGTGTTCGTCCCCATCCGATCGATCGCCGACGCACTCGGCGCGGAGACTCAAGTCGACGAACAAACCGGGCGCATCGACGTCATTCGCGGCAATCAGTCGTTAAGGTTACGCGTCGGCGACGTGCACGCGACGCTGAACGGCATGCCGCTCACGATGAAGCATCCGCCGTTCAGGGTGCGCGGTCGCGTCATGATCTCGCTCAAGACGGTCGCGACCGCATTCGGCGTGCGCGTCGGCTACGACCGTCGCACGGAACGCATCGACGTACTCACGCCGGGCGTCGGCCAAGCCATCGCGCCCTCCGGCACCGAGCAGACTCAGTAACCACGCCGGGTCACGCGAACTCGCTGATGCCCTCGGGTTCTTCGACCGGCACGATTTCGTCGGGGTTGGATTTGCGGAAGCCGTAGCAGAAGAAGAAAATCAATCCGACGACGAGTGCGAGAACGAACCAGGTCCAGGTTTGGCGCGAGAGGCCGAACACCGCGAGGAAAAGCGAGAACGTAATCCCGAGCAGCGGGAACAGCGGAACGAACGGCACGCGGAAACTGCGCGGCAGTTCGGGCCGTTTCTTGCGGAGATAGATCACGCCCGAACAGACGACGGTAAACGCGATCAGCGTGCCGATGTTGACCAGATTGAGCAGATTGTTCAGCGGAACGATGAGCGTCAAAATCGCGACGGCTACGCCGGTGAGCATCGTCGTCATCATGGGGGTCTTAAATTTCGGGTG
>JAFAHZ010000252.1 GCA_019236975.1 Vulcanimicrobiota bacterium
GAGCCCGCCGGTGCTTCGCCGTTTTTCGACCCTTGCTGCTGCGCGAGCGCAACGATCGAACGGCCCTCTGGCGTTTCGTCCGCAAGCGAGGAGAGATAGGCGATGCGAGCGACATCTTTCAGATCGACGCCGTCGGTGCAGACAAACTCCACCGCCTGCCGGTTGCCGAGCGTAATCGTTCCGGTCTTGTCGAGCAGCAGGGTGTCGACGTCCCCGGCCGCCTCCACGGCTCGGCCGCTCATCGCCAGCACGTTGCGCTGCATGACGCGGTCCATGCCGGCAATGCCGATGGCCGAGAGCAGTCCGCCGATGGTCGTGGGGATAAGGCAGACCAGCAGCGCAATCAGAATCGTCACGCTCTGATGCTGGCCTGCGTACATCGAGAACGGACCGAGCGTCGCCACGGCGATGAGAAAGATAATCGTCAATCCCGCCAGCAGGATGGAAAGAGCAATTTCGTTGGGCGTCTTCTGCCGCCGTGCCCCTTCGACCAAGGCGATCATACGGTCGAGGAAGCTTTCGCCCGGGTTCGCCGTTACGCGCACGACGATGCGATCCGACAGTACGCGCGTCCCACCCGTCACCGAGCTCCGATCGCCACCAGATTCACGAATAACGGGTGCGGATTCACCGGTGATCGCGGATTCGTCGATCGTCGCGGCACCTTCGATCACATCCCCGTCGGCGGCAACGATATCGCCCGCCTCGACGACGAACCGATCGCCTTTGCGCAGGCTCGTTCCCGGTATTTTCTCTTCGCTGCCGCCGTCGAGCAGCAGCCGCGCCATGACGTCGGATTTGGTCCGGCGCAGAAAATCGACCTGTGCTTTTCCGCGCCCCTCGGCGACCGCCTCGGCAAAGTTCGCGAACAGCACGGTAAACCAGAGCCAGGCCGCGATGGCAAAGTCGAACCCGGCGCTTCCGGTGTGGCGGAGCACGTCGCGCACGAAGAAGATCGACGTCGCGAGCGCACCGACCTCGACCACGAACATGACCGGGTTGCGAATCTGCCAGCGCGGATCGAGTTTCTTGAACGAATCTCCGATCGCACGACCTACGATCGCGCGATCGAAGAGCGAACGCGCCTTGGGCCGGCGCTCCAGACGGCGTTGTGGAACGAACATTAGTAAGTGTTTCCTCTGAGGAGCAACAGGTGTTCGACGATTGGGCCGAGCGAATCGGCCGGCAAGAACGTCAACGCGCCGACGATGATGATGACGCCGAGCAGCAACGCGACGAAAATCGTCGAATGGGTGGTAAACGTGCCGGCGCCTTCGGGCACGGCTTTCTTACTGGCAAGCGCGCCCGCAAGCGCAAGCGTCGGAATGGCGACGGCAAACCGCCCGAACAGCATGTTTGTGCCGGTCACGAGATTGTAGAACAGATTGGGACCAAGACCGCCGAACGCAGAGCCGTTATTAGCATTCGTCGACGTGAATGCGTACAAGATTTCTGAAAAACCGTGCGGGCCGTTGTTATTGAGTGTGGCGATACCCGCGGGAACAATCGCTGCTACGGCGGTCGGCACGAGGCACAACACCGGCGTGACCAGCGCAGCGAGGATAGCGAACTGCACCTCGCGCCGCTCGATCTTCTTCCCAAGATACTCTGGCGTACGCCCGACCATGAGACCGGCAATGAAAACGGTCAGCACAACGAACACGATTATGCCGTACAAGCCGCTGCCAACGCCGCCGAAGACGATCTCACCCAACTGCATGTTCACGAGCGTCACCAGACCGCCTAAAGGCATGAAGGAGTCGTGCCACGAGTTCACCGCACCGCACGACGTATCGGTCGTGACGGTTGCGAACAGAGCCGACGCGGGAATCCCGAAGCGGCATTCCTTGCCTTCCAGGTTCGCGCCGGTCACGCCCATCGCGTGCACTAACGGGTTACCCTGCGCTTCGGCCCAGTACGCCAGCGTAAACCCCGCAAAGAAGAGAATGGCCATCGCGGCGAAGATCGCCCAGCCCTGACGCGTATCCTTTACCATCTTGCCGTACATGTACGTTAGGCCGGCGCCGAGCGCGAAGATCAGCAGGAGTTCGATCATATTGCTCAGCGGCGTCGGGTTCTCGTTGGGCGACGCTGAGTTCGCGTTAACGAAGCCCCCGCCGTTCGTCCCCAGCTCCTTGATGATCTCTTGCGAGGCCATTGGGCCGCCGGTGATCGTCTGCTTAAAGCCTTCGATGGACGTCACGTCCTGATAGGCGTGAAAGTTTTGCGGAATCCCCTGGAACACCAAGAACAGCCCGACCACGATCGAGACCGGTAACAAAATATAAAGGGAGCAGCGCGTGAGGTCGACCCAGAAGTTTCCGAGCGTCTTCGCGCTCGTTCGCACGACGCCGCGCACGACGGCGACCGCGATGGCGATGCCGACCGCGGCCGAAACGAAGTTATGCCAGGCCAAACCCGCCATCTGCGACAGGTAGCTCAGCGCGCTCTCTCCGGAGTAGAACTGCCAGTTCGTGTTCGTCGTGAAGCTGATCGCCGTATTGAAGGCTAAATCGGGTGTCATATTATCGAAGTGCTGCGGATTAAACGGCAGCCACTTCTGCGTGCGCAGTAAAATGTAAAGGTAGCCGAAGCTGACAACCGAGAACGCCAACATCGCAAAGGCGTAAGCGTACCACGTCATCTCTTCGTCTTCGCGTACGCCGGCCAGCCTGTAGATGAGGCGCTCGACGGGCCGGAGCACGGGGGAAAGCCACGTGCTTTCGCCCGCGAAGACGCGCGCCATAAACGACCCGATTGGCTTGGTAAGTGCCAAGATAATCAGGAAAAAGACGATGGCCTGAAGCCATCCGATCGCCGTCATCGATTATCTCCTAGAATTTCTCCGGACGAAGCATCGCAAAAATCAAGTATCCCAAACCCGCAACCGTCAGAACGAGGCCGAGCGCGTCGTCGAATTGCATCGTTCACACCTTTTCGCAGCCGAGCACGTAGTAGTCGAGCAGCACGAAGCCGACTACGGACAGGGCGATGACCGCCAACTCCAATAGCATGATTTCCAGCATAGGCGCGCGGCGCGCGGGCCGCCATCCGCCGATTGGACGATCCGGTCGGACGGCGAAGCGGGAAATCGGATAGGCGACGGGCAAAACGGGCTGGCTTGGGTTGCCCCCGGCTTTTGTGCGTGCGAATGGAGGGATGGTCTATGAGCGCCGCTACCGTCAACATCGGCAACACCGCCTTTATGCTGCTTTGCGCGAGCCTGGTCATGCTGATGACCCCGGGCCTGGCGTTCTTCTACGGCGGTTTGGTCGCACGGAAAAACGTGCTGACCATCATGATGCAGAGTTTCATGTCCTTGGGCTGGACGACGGTTCTGTGGTTCGCCTTCGGCTACTCGCTCAGTTTCGGCCCGGATTGGCACGGCATCGTCGGGAATCCGGCGACCTACGCTTTTTTGCGCGGCGTGACGCTTCACACGATGTTTACCGGAAACGACGCCGGCATTCCGCTCATCGTTCACATCGCTTATCAGATGATGTTTGCGATTATCACGCCGGCATTGATTAACGGCGCCTTTGCCAACCGCGTCACGTTTAAGGCGTATTTCTGGTTTCTGACGGCGTGGCTCATTCTCGTCTACTTCCCCTTCGTGCACATGCTCTGGAGCCCGGACGGCGTCTTTGCTAAGTGGGGCGTGCTCGATTTCGCGGGCGGTCTCGTGGTTCACGCTTCGGCAGGCTTTGCCGCGCTCGCATCGGTGCTGTACGTGGGACGCCGCGCCATGCTCGAAAACAAGCCGCATAACGTCCCGTTGATCGCGCTGGGCACCGGCTTATTGTGGTTCGGCTGGTACGGTTTTAACGCAGGATCCGAGCTTCGCGTCGATGCGGTGACGGCCTCGGCGTTTCTCAATACCGACATCGCGGCGTCGTTTGCCGCGGTAACGTGGCTCCTCGTCGAATGGGCGTACGGCCGCCAGCCCAAGTTCGTCGGGCTGCTCACCGGCGCCGTCGCAGGCCTTGCGACGATCACGCCTGCCGCCGGCTACGTGTCTCCGACAACGGCAGTGATCATCGGCGTTGCTGCCGGCTTAGTGTGTTACTTTGCAGTCGCGCTGAAAAACCGCATGGGGTGGGATGACGCGCTCGACGTTTGGGGCGTCCACGGCGTCGGCGGGTTTCTCGGAATTACACTTCTCGGTGTCTTTGCGTCGACCGCCTGGAATCCGAATGGCGCCGACGGTTTGCTGGCGGGTAACCCCGCGTTCTTAGGAAAGCAGCTGACTGCAGCGATCGTTTGCAGCGCCTGGGCCTTCATCTTCACCTACGGGATGCTTTGGCTCATCAACCTCATCACGCCGGTCAAAGTCGAACCTCAAGGCGAGGAGCAGGGCCTCGATATCGTTCTGCACGGCGAAGAAGCGTATCCGCTCGGCGTTTGAAACGATCCGAACGGATGATCCGGCCGGCGGATTCCGTGCCGGCCGGATCGTTTGTATGATTGCCTGGTCATGACCCCTTCGACCAAGTTCTTCGCGGTCGCCGCGTTTATGTGTGCTCTCGGAGTCTCGCGCGGTTTCGCACTCGCTCAGACCACGCTATCGCAATCGTCGTCGCCGTCGCCGTCGCCGTCTCCGGCAGCATCGCCAACGCCAAGCGGCCCGAGCGATCCGTGCGGCTCCATCATGTCGATTGTCAACCGGCCAACGATCTCGACCGGCGTCTGCACCGTGCAAACCGGTCATTTCGTGGTCGAAAACGGCTACTCCAATACGGTGACGACCGGGCCGGGCGGCGGCAACACGGTTCTCGCAGGACAGAACGACGTGGGGATCCGTTTTGGAACGTTCGATCCGCACCTCGATTTGGAGTTTACGCCGCCGAACTACGCACGCTCGTCGTTGGGCGGCACGATGGCGACGGGCTCGACGGATATGACCTTCGGCGCGAAATACGAGCTAGGATACACGGACAAGGCATCGTGGGGCGTCGCCGGATTTGCGACGGT
>JAFAHZ010000287.1 GCA_019236975.1 Vulcanimicrobiota bacterium
GACAGTTTGGAAAACGCGCGGCTCAAACGAGCGACGCCTTCGCGGGCGTCGTCGATCGTGAGGTGGCCGAAGGACAAACGAAGCGCCGGCGGTCCGCTGCGCGTCGGATAGAACGGCTCGGCCGGCATCACCAGCACGCCTTCGCGCGCGCACGCATCGAAGACGGCTTGCGTGGAAAGGCGTTGCGGCAGCGGCAACCATACGTTGGTACCCGCGGCGGGCGGTCTCACGAGCGCCCACGGCAACGCTTCGCCGAGTGCGTCGATAAATGCATCTCTTCGTTCACGATAGAGCGTGCGCGACGAGCGTAAATGCCGCGCGTACGCCGGGCTATCCATGAAACGCCACAGCGCGCGTTGCGTCAGCGTCGACGTAAAGACGTCGGCACGTACTTTTGCCACTTCGAGCGCCTCGGCGAGGCCGCCCTTAGCATAGAGATAGCCGATGCGCAGAGCGGGAAAGATCGACTTCGAGAGACTCTCCATCACGATCACGCGCCCGTCGGTGTCGTGCGACGCCAGCGGCGCCGGCGCGGCCGCGTCGTAGGTCTGCTCCCAAGCGGTTTGGTCTTCGAGCACGACCACGTCGTAGCGGCGCGCCAGTGCGACGATCTGCTTCCCGCGGCGCGCGGGAAGCACCGCGCCGGTGGGATTCTGCGCGATCGGATTGACGTAAAACAGCCGCGGCCGATACTCGGAGAAGACGCGCTCGACGTCGTCGACGCGCACGCCGTCGTCGTCGCCGCGCACTTCGACGTAGGTCACGCCGCGCGCGTCGAATACGCCGAGCGTTCCCGAATACGTCGGGCTTTCGCTGGCGACGACGCTGCGCTCGTCGAGCAAGACGGTCGCTACGATATCCGCCGCCTGTTGTGCGCCCGAGCACACGACGACGTCGGCGGCCTGCGCGTTGCAGCCACGACGGTGTAAAAACGATGCAAGCGTTTCGCAGAGATCGCGGTCGCCGGTAGACGACCGGTACTGCATGACGTCCGGCGGGTCGTCGATCAGCGTGCGATGAAACGCGCGCCCAAAATCGTGCAGCGGAAACGTTTCGGGTGCCGGATGACCGGTCGCGAAGTTGATCACGCCGGGTGTCGTGGCGCGCGTAAGCTGCTCGGTTACACCTTCGAGCCGCGCCGCCCGCGCAAAGCGCGACACGTCCGGTTCCCAGCGGCGCGCGAACGGCATTTGCGGATCCGGCGGGGGCGCGACGTAGGTGCCCTTGCCGACGCGCGAGATAACGCGCCCGCGAGCGGCGAGCAACTCGTAAGCCTGCGACACGGTGACCAGCGCGCAGTCGAGCGAACTTGCGAGTTCGCGCATGGCCGGCAACCGCTCGCCGGACTTTACCCGTTCGTTTTCGATGGCTTCGACGAGCTGGTCCGCGAGTTGGACGTACAGCGGTCTCGGATCGTTCGGCTCGAGCCTAAGCCCGCCTAAACCTCCGCGGACGTTCACGATTTCGTCAGGCCGAGGCGACGAGGGGCGACGTTTACTGCGGTAAACGAGCCCCGAGTCAACGAAGGCATGATGGAATCAGGACGTCCGCGTCACTTCTTATCGAGGCGATAACCGATACCGCGGACGCTCGCGATCTCCAGCGGCGCGTTGACCTCCGCGAGTTTCTTTCGCAATGCGGCGACGTGAACGTCGACCACGCGGGTCGGAACGCCCGACGTATCGTTCCACACGTGCTCGAGAATCTGCGCGCGCGTCAGCAGCCGCCCTTCGGCCTCGCCGAGGAACCACAAGAGTCGAAATTCGAGCGCGGTGAGCGTGATGCTCGAGCCGTCGTTGGCGAGGGTGTGGAAATCGCGATCGAGCTGCGCCGTTCCGAGCGTCAACATGTTGCCGGCGGCCGGACGCGTAACCGTCTTCTCCCGGCGGCGCAGGAAGGACGCAACGCGCGCCACGAGCTCGTTGCCCGAGAAGGGCTTCGTGATATAGTCGTCAGCGCCTAAGCCTAAGCCGAGAAGAATGTCTTGCTCGCGCGAATGGCCGCTGACCATGAGGATGAAGGCGTTGTTCGAGTTGGAAAGCGACGTGCAGACGTCGAGGCCCGAAATGTCGGGCAGCCCGACGTCCAAAACGACCACGTCGGGCTTCACGGCTTCGGCAAGTTCCAGGCCTTCCGCGCCGTTGCCGGTCACCCGGACCTCATAGCCGGCACGCTCCAAGACCGTCTGTTCCAAACGAGCGACGTCCTCGTCGTCCTCGATGACCAGAATTTTGGCTAAAGCCATCCTCCCTCTTTACCAGCGTCCGCTGGCTAGTTCCCGCTGATCGTCATCTGCGCGACGCGAAACGACGGCGATGCGACCGGGGAGTCGAAGCGCAGGTCGTTTGCGACCGCGTCGATGCCGGCGAGAATCTCGCCGTAGGTTCCGGCGATCGTAAACTCGTCGACGGCGTGCGTTACTTCCCCGCGTTCGATGAAGAGGCCGCGCGCCCCGCGGCTGTAGGTGCCTGAGGCGTGTTCGGTCGCAAAACCGATCGTATCGAGGACTAGGACCCCGCGCTGGGTCGACGCGATCAGATCGTCGAGCGCCGCGGCACCCGGCTCGAGGTAGAAGTTGGCCGTGCCGATTCCGCTGCCGGTCGAGCTTCCCGTACTCGCAGCACCGAGTTTGCGCGCGTAATACGTATCGTACAGAAACGATTTGAGCACCCCGCGTTCGAAGACCACGGTTCGCTGCGTCGCCACTCCTTCACCGTCGAATGGCGAGCTTCCGAGCTTACCGGGCATTCGGCCGTCGTCGACGATCGTCACCACATCGCTGCCGACGCGTTCGCCCGCACGGCCGATGAGCCACGAGTTTCCGACCGACACGTTGGCTGCCGAGACGGCACCGAATACGTCGTCGAGTACTTGCGCGGCGACGTCGCGCTCGAAAATAACGGTGCACGGTCCCGTCGGTGGTTTACGCGCTCCAAAAAGTGCTGTCGCCCGACGCGCGGCAACGCGAGCGACCGTTTCGAGCGACTCCAGTTCGTCGAATCGGCGCGCCGCGGTCCCGTAGTGCGCGGTGCGTTTGATCTCTCCGTCGAGCGCCACGGGTCCGGTGGAGCGGCCGGCGCGCGTCGACGTATACGATCCCGAGAATCCGGTGGACGTCGCGATGGCGGTAATCGAAACCGCGTCCTGATAATGCGATCCGCTCGAGTTGACGATGCGTGCGTCGCTGCGAATCAGCCGTTCGAGCTCGAGCGCATCCTCGACTCGCGGTTCGCCGTCGCGCTGCGCGATCGCCGGATCGAAAAGCGCCAGATCGGGACAGTCGCCGGCAAAGCGATCGGGAAGCGCGGCGAACTCGTCGGCCGCTACGAAACGCGCCTGCGCGACGGTACGTTCGAGCGCGCCGCGCATCGCCCGCTCGGAAAAATCGGACGTGGCGAGCGAGGCTTTGCGTCCATCGACGAACAGACGGACGCTGAGGGTCTTCCCGACCGATTGCTCCAGTTTCGAGACCGTCGTCTCGCGCGCTTCGGCGTGAAAACGCCGCGCGACCGAAACGGTTGCCTCGGCGGCATCGGCGCCCGCTTCGCGCGCCATTTCTACTGCGATCTGCGCTCGCTCGAGCGCCTGCGCTTCAGTCATTGGACGTGCCGCCGACGGTAATAGCAGCGATCTTTACCGTCGGCATCCCGACGCCCACCGGAACGTATTGCCCGCCCTTTCCGCACGTATAATGACGACGCGCGAGACGGCTGTCGTTGCCGACCGCAACGACCTTCGTCATCGCATCGGGTCCGTTACCGACGATCGTCGCATTCTTTAACGGCGCCGTGATGCGACCGTCTTCTACGAGGTAGCCTTCGCCGACCATGAAGACGAAGTCGCCCTTACTGATTTCCACTTGGCCGCCCGCAAACGACTTCGCGTAGATGCCGCGTTTGGTGGAACGCACGATATCCTCGACCGTCGAGCTTCCGTTCGGCATGTACGTGTTGCACATACGCGGCTGGGGCGCGAAGCGAAACGATTGCCGTCGTCCGCTTCCAGTCGGTGCGACGCCCATCAGACGCGCGTTGAGCACGTCCTGCATGTAGCCGCGTAAAATCCCATTCTCGACGAGGACTTTGTGCTGTCCCGGGACGCCTTCGTCGTCCACGTTGAGGCTGCCCCGTTCCTGTTCCAGATTGCCGTCGTCATAAATCGTTACGAGCTCGCTGGCAACGCGCTCGCCAACACGATTGCTGTACAACGAGGTGCCCCGTCTATTGAAGTCGCTTTCCAAGCCGTGCCCGACGGCTTCGTGCAAGAGCACGCCGCCGCCGCCCGATCCGACGATCATCTCCATCTCACCGGCAGGTGCCGGCCGCGCGTCGACGTTCACCGTCGCGATGCGGGCCGCATCGCCGGCTAACTCTTCCGGCGTGTGTGTATCGAAGTAGTCGATCGACGTTCTTCCCCCGTCGCCGACGTAGCCCGAGCCGCGCTCCTTTCCGTCGCTGGCTACGGCTTGAACGCCCAGGGCGACCATAGGGCGGCGGTCGTGCGCGGACCGGCCGTCGCTCGTCGCGATCCACACTTCTTGCAGCTCGTCGGTTACGTGAACGTTGACCGC
>JAFAHZ010000127.1 GCA_019236975.1 Vulcanimicrobiota bacterium
AAAGCATATAAGCGTGAAACTGACTCCAAGATGAGATCTCAATCCCGTAAGGGTGAAGAGTCGTGGTAGACCACCACGTTGATAGGCCGGGGGTGGAAGCACCGCAAGGTGTGGAGCTGACCGGTACTAATCGCTCGGAAATTTTGACTAATATACGCACGCAATCGCCTCATGCTCGCGGCACTTGGAAGTTCTTCTCTGCACAGTTTTCCCGGCGCGATCGGCTGGAGCTCCGGCTCGCCATCGCGACGGGGATCAAGTTTCTGGCGCCCATGGCGGCGGGGTTCCACCCGTTCCCATCCCGAACACGGCAGTTAAGCCCGCCAGCGCCGATGATAGTCGGGCCGCAGGGCCCCTCGAAAGTAGGTCGGTGCCAGATTATTTACCGAGAGCCCGTCGCAACGCGACGGGCTCTTTTTCTTTGGCAGCGAAGGTCGCGCAGATGAAGCGCTTCCTCTTTGCAGCCGCAATTGTGACGAGCGCCACGCTATCGCTCGCAGCGATCGCGCGTGCCGATTCGCCGGCACCGGACGTCGCCAAGGCGGAAGCGCTGTACAACAAAGGGCAGTTCAAAGAATCGCTGACGATCCTGGACGCCTATCTCGCGCAGCACCCGAAGGACGCCACCGCTCTGGTGGATCGCGGCGATGACTACGAGGCACTGGGAGATTCGAAATCCGCCGTCGCCGATTACTCCGCCGCCATCGCCGTGAATCCCGATTATGCGTACGCGTACGCCTCGCGCTGCGACTCTCGCGACGAGCTGGGGCAGCATGCCGAAGCGGTGGACGACTGCGACAAGGCAATCGCGCTCGATCCGAAGATGGCGTACGCCTACCGTGCACGCGCACGCGCACACCTCAACCTCAACGATTTGCCGGCGGCTCTTGCGGACGCGAATAATGCCATCGCCGATAACTCCGATAATGCCTATGGCTACGAGATCCGCTGCCGCGTGTACGTGGACACCGGCGATCTCGACAAAGCCGTCACCGATTGCAATGAAGCCATCCGCATCGATCCCGCGATCGAAGAGGGCTACTATCAGCGCGGACGGGCCGAGATCGGGCAGAAGAAGTGGGATGCGGCTATCGCGGACTTTACCAAAGCCGAAACCATCGATCCGGGGCCGAACGGCAACTACTGGCTCGCGCTCGCACGGCTGAACAGCGGCGATTACGCGACGGGCCTTAAAGACGTGAACGCCTACATCGCTGCAAAGGCCGACGACGGCGACGGATACTACGTCTTGGCGCAGCTGCAGCTCAAACTCGGCCATACGGCTGAAGCCAAAACCGCGGCCCAGGACGCGCTCAAGCATTACCGGATCGATAACGATCAAGCCGGCGCACAAAAGGCGCAGACGCTGATCGATTCGATGACCGCTAAACCCGGAGGAACTCACTAGGGTGAGAGTTGCGATACTTCTGATCGTATTGGCCGCTCTTGCCGGCGGCGTCGCCGGCGCAACGCAAAGCGTGAGCGTGACGGTGCTGCAAGCCGAGAAGCTCAACCAACAGGGCGAGTACAAAGCTGCCATCGCACTGCTCGACGCCTATTTGGCGCAGCATCCTAAAGACGTGCGCGCGCTCGTCGATCGTGGCGATGCCTACGAAGGATCGGGCGACCAGCAAACGGCGATCGTCGATTACACCGCCGCGCTGGAGGTCAATCCGCAGTTTGCCTATGCGTACGCGTCGCGGTGCCAGTCGCGCTGGGAGATCGATCAGGACCGCGCGGCCCTCGAGGATTGCAGCCGTGCGATCGCTCTCGATCCGCATATGGGCTACGCGCTGCGTCAGCGCGCGCTGGTCGATCTCGATCTGCAGGACGTTACGTCGGCGATCGCCGATGCCGATAAGGCCGTTGCGCTGAATCCCGACGAGCCGTTCAGCCTTGCGACGCGCTGTCACGTGTACGTCGCGGCGAAACGCTACGCAGACGCCGTTCGCGACTGCACGACGGCAATCGCGCTGGACGACAGAAATGCGACGCCGCACTTCTATCGCGGGCGGGCCGAGATCGAACTGAAGGAGTGGGCGGCGGCGATCGACGATTTTTCGAAAGTCATCGATCGCGATCCGACCGAGACCGGCGCGTTTTACTGGCGAGCCGTCGCGCTCGACGGCACCAAAACGTATGCCGCCGGCCTCAGCGATATCGATCGCTACTTGAAGGTGAACGGCGACGACGGCGACGCCTATCTCCTGCGCGCGCAGATCGAGATGGGGCTGGGCAACGGAGACGAGGCGAAATCGTCGGCAACCGACGCGCTACGCCACTACCGCATCGATAACGACGCGGCCGGTGCGGAGCGCGCGCAAGCGCTCCTCGACCAGCTGCGCGTCGGGTCCCAGACGACGACGCACTAAGGCAGCGCCACCTTTTCGAACTCCGCCTTAAACCTCGCCGGATCGAGAGACGTCTGCGCTGCAAGGTTCGCTAGCCGCTCGCCTTCGAAATCCGGCGGCTCTAACCGAACCATATAGTCGCGCGCAACGCGATACGCTTCGGTCGTGCTGTCGACTTGGCGCGTGCGGATGCGCCCGGTTTCGGGGTCGAGCAAATCTTCGAGGGACATCGGCGAAACGTGACCGCCGGAGAGTGCGATGAGCGCGCCGCTGCCGCCGCCGATCAAATACCGCACCGCGCCGAAACCGAGCGTGCGCGTGTAGTCGACGTCGAACGGAACCGGCTTGGCGCAGCGCAGCTCGTAGCCGATGTCTTTGGCATGCACGGTGGAATCGACGCCGATCTCTTCTAAGCGCTTGCGGACGCCGTCGCGCAGAATCATGCCCAGCGGAATATCCGCCAGCGCGATGTTGCCGAACGAGTCGCGCGGCACGGCTTCGAGATGTTCGAACGCCTGCGGCGAAAGCCGTTCGGCGATACCCTCGGCGACGACGGCGACGCCGTGCTTTCGGCCGACGCTGCGGCGTTTGACGATTGCGCCGACGATGGTGTCGACGACGGACGACAGGCCGGTGTTTTCCGGAAACTCTTCGGGCAGCACCGCAAGCGTCGAGCCGGCCGCCTTGCACATGCCGAGCGCGAGCGCGCCGGATTTCCGGCCCATACAGACGACGACGTACCAACGCGCGGTGGTGCGCGCGTCCTCCATCAAACTTTCGAGGATCCCGGCACCCACCGAACGCGCCGTCTCGAAGCCGAACGTCGGAGCGTTATCCGGAAGCGGCAGATCGTTGTCGATGGTTTTGGGTACGGTCGCAACGCCGATCGCGCCGTTCGTTCGAGCGGCGATGCGCGCGGCACCGAACGTCGTATCGTCGCCGCCGATGCAGACGAGATACCGAAGGCCCAAGCGCTCGATCGATTCGATGCACCGCTGCAGGGTCGCTTCGTCGCGCGCCGGATTCGTGCGCGACGTGCGCAGAATCGATCCGCCGCTCGTATGAATGCGCGATACGTGATCGAAGGTCAGCTCGACCGTCTGCGGCGTGCGGCCGGCGGCCAAGTCGCGGTAGCCGTCGTAAATGCCGACGACGCGCAAGCCGTAGTTGAAGGCTTCCATCGCCGCCGAGGCGATGACGCCGTTGATGCCCGGCGCCGGGCCGCCGCCGACGAGAATTCCTAAGGTCTCGGTCATTGCATCCCTTTCGGCCGAATGCGATAGATAACGCCGTCGGCATCGTCGGCGACGAATAAACTGCCTTGGCTTCCGACGGCAATGCCGGTGGGCCGTCCGTAGCGCTGGAACCCGTCTTGGAATCCGCCGACGAACTCTTGCCATTGCCGCCGCGGATCGTTCCAATCGACGGGAGTCACCGGCACGTCGCCGCGCAGGCGCACGAACGCAACCATCGGCGCGGCCGCAAAGCCCGAGTCGCTGCGATGCCACGAACCGTGCGCCGCCACGAAGAGTCCGCCGCGGTAGCGCGCCGGAAACGCGAAGCGCGCTTTGATCGCGGCTGGATAGATGACGGCGCCGATGAGCGTCGAGTACGCAGGAAACTCGATCGACGGCACCACCGTACCATCGCAGCGCGCGCCGCTAGTGTACGCGCGGTGATTTTCTTCGCAATCGGGCCAGCCGTAATCGGCAACGGCGGCATGGGACGAAACGTCGTCGGCAAACTCGAACGGATGCCCCGACGGCAGCGCGTCTTGACCGGCGACGCCGGCCCAGAGTGCGCCCGTCTGGGGATCGATCGTGAGGGCGATGGCGTTGCGAATGCGTTTGGCAATTTTGTGCAGCGACGTGCCGTCGGCGTGCGCGACGAAGATCGAGGCGCGCGTGAGGTCGGCCTCGACGCACGCGTTGCACGACGATCCGACGCCGATGTAGAGACGATCCTTGAGATCGTCGAAGGCGACCGAGGTCGAGGTGTGGACGTCGCCGTCACTATTGGGCGCGACCGGCCCGGTGCGAACGCGGACGATCGTCGCGGGAGGGCCGGTGGGCGCGGGCCCCCCGGCTACGTACGGGATGGCGTAAACGGCAGTATTGGTCGCCATGAATAGCTCGTGGTGCCGCAGCGAGTAGGCGACGCCGGCCGCCGGTCCCTCTGGTAAATGCGTCAGAATTTCCGGCGAGGCGGGCTCGGCGTCTTCCGCGCGACGAACGAGCATCACGTTCCAACCGCGCGTCCCGGCGATCAGGTCGCCGTTCGGAAGCGTGACGAGTTCGCGCGCCTCGGCTACGCCGGCGACAGTCTCGATCGAGAACCCGGCGGGTACGGTGAGATGGTCCGGCGTAGCGCCGGTGAGGACGGCTGCAGCGAGGAGAGTTCCAGCGAGTGCCCACGTACGACGCGGTGTTATTCGACCTATTCGGTACGCTCGTGGACGACGAAGCCAACGCGTTTCCGGGTGCACGCGAATGCCTTCGCGCGGTTGAAGCCGTACCCTGGGCGATCTTCACGTCCTGCGGGACGGATTTCGCGCGGCGGCTCATCGCGCACGCGAAGCTCCCGGCACCGCCCGTGCTGATTACCGCCGACGACGTCTTGCGTAACAAGCCGGCGCCGGACGGCTACCTGCTTGCGGCGGAGCGGCTCGGCGTCTCGCCCGATCGCGCGCTCGTGGTGGAAGATACGCTCCAGGGAATTGCCGCGGCGCGTGAGGCCGGGATGGACGTGGTTGCAATTCTGCGCGGACGATCGCCGAACTTCGCGCGCGCGGCGACGTATGTGATCGGCGCCATAGCGGACCTGCGCCTCGAACACACCGCGGGCGCGGTCGCGATCGAAACGGGAGACTAAATCGGTGTCTGCGCCGGCTGAGGATACGGCTGCTGCTGCGGATACTGCTGCGGATATTGCTGAGGATACTGCTGGTATTGCTGCGGATACTGTTGCGGATTCTGTTGCTGCTGCTCGCGCCGCTGCTGCTGATGCGCCAAGCGCTGCGCACGCATCTGCGCCATCTGCTGCTTGAACTGGGTTTGCTGATCGGGGGTCAGCACGTTGAAGATGTTGTCGCGCAGCTGGCGCGCTCCCTGAGGATCGCGAGGGCTGCCGGCAGGATGCGACTGTGCGTACTGATCGAGGAAGTTCTGAATTTTGTCGTGCTGATCGTCGGAGAGCGTGATGCCTTTGAGCAGCTGCGACCAGCGGCGATAAATCCGCGGCGTGCTCTGGGCGGCGGGTTGCTGTTGGGTAACGGCCGGTTGCTGTCCGGCCTCTTGGGCGCTAACCCCGACGGGTAACGCGAGCGCGGCCAAAAGAGCCGCTAGGGCGGTGAGTTTCATTGCCTCCATTCTATCGGGCCGCCCCGAGAGGCGGCTGAACCGGCGATTAGAGGACGGCCACAATTCGGCAATCAGGCGACGCCCGGTGCTCGAGCGATCAGCTCCAGCTTGGTACCGCCCGGGTCCTCGAAGAAGATCGCCGGATACCCCTCGAAGTCCGCGCTGCGCTCGACGTTGCGAGCGCCCATTCGCTCGAGTGCCGTCTCGAGCTCGATCATCCGCGACCGCTCGACGCGGAAGGCGATGCGGGTGAAACCGGCGCGGTGATCGCCGCGCTCGATGAAGCCGATGAAACATGGGATGTGTCCCGGCCGCGGCTGCTCGTAATACTCGACCGCGTTGTAGGGGCGTTCCGCGGAAACGTTGTGCCAATCGCCGCCGGCATCGACGTACGCGAAACGTTTGTTGGGTAAGCCGAGCTGCGGCATGAGTGCGTCGTAAAACGGTTCGACTGCCGCGACGGAAACGACGCGACAGTCGATGTGATCGAACCCCTCAAAGCTCGGCACGCCGGCGAGGCGCTACGAAGACTTCGGTTTGATGGCGATCGCCTTGACTGCGTCGGACGCGTGCGGCTCGAAGCGTTTGAAGTTTTGGAAGAACAGGCCGGCCAGCTTCTCCGCTTGAGCGTCGTAGGCAGCCTTATCTGCCCACGCGTGGCGCGGGTCGAGGACGTCCGGCGGAACCTCCGGCACGCTCTTTGGGATGCGCAATCCAAAGAACGGCTCGACGGTGAACTCGGGCGCAATGCGTCCTTCGATGGCGGCGTTGACCATCGCGCGCGTATGCGCGATCGACATACGTTTGCCGACGCCGTACGGTCCGCCGGTCCAGCCGGTATTGACCAGCCAGCACTCGACCTCGTGATCGTCGATCTTCTTACCGAGCAGCTTCGCGTAGACCGTTGGACGGTGCACCATGAACGGCGCGCCGAAACAGGTCGAAAACGTCGCTTGAGGCTCGGTGACTCCGCGCTCGGTGCCGGCGACCTTTGCCGTGTAGCCGGAGAGAAAATGGTACATCGCTTGCTCGCGCGAGAGTTTCGAAATCGGCGGCAGGACGCCGAATGCGTCGGCGGTCAACATGATGATGGTGCGCGGATGTCCGCCCTTACTCCCGGGCACGATGTTCGGAATGTACTCGAGGGGATAGGCCGACCGCGTGTTCTCGGTTTTGGCCTCGGAATCGACGTCGAGCTCGCGCGTCGTTTCGTCGTACGCAACGTTCTCGATGACGGTCGAAAAGTGATGGGTCGCCGCCCAGATCTCCGGCTCGGCCTTCGCCGACAAACGGATGACCTTCGCGTAGCAGCCGCCCTCGACGTTGAACACGCCGTCGGCCGACCAGCCGTGTTCGTCGTCGCCGATCAACGGACGGTGGGAATCCGACGAGAGCGTCGTCTTTCCGGTTCCCGACAGGCCGAAGAAGATTGCGACGTCGCCGTCTTTGCCTTCGTTGGCCGAGCAGTGCATCGACAGCGTCTCGCGCAGCGGCAAAAGGTAGTTCATGACGGTGAAGACCGATTTCTTGATCTCGCCGGCATATTTCGTTCCGCCGATAAGGATCATGCGCTTGGCAAAGTTCACCAAGACGAAGGTCGACGAGCGGGTGCCGTCGCGCTCCGGATCCGCGGCAAACAGCGCGACGTCGACGACAGTAAACTCCGGCGTGAACTCGGGATCCGGCCGCTCCGGCGTGATGAAGAGGTGATGCGCGAAGAGGTTGTGCCAGGCAAACTCCGTGTAAACGCGGATGGGCACGCGGTAGTTCTCGTCGGCGCCGACGTAGCAGTCCAGCGCGTAGGCTTCGCGCTCGGAAAGATACGCGACCACCCGATCCCACAAGGCGTCGAACTTTGCCGCCTCGATCGGCTGGTTCGTATCGCCCCAGTCGATGTGCTCTTGGCTCGACGGCTCTTTGACGAAGAACTTGTCCTTGGGCGACCGTCCGGTATGCGGACGCGTGTCGACGATGAGCTGACCGCCGGCACCGATAACGCCTTCGCCCCGGCGAACGGCGTGTTCCATCAATTCCGGAACGCTCAGGTTGTGCCAGAGTTTAGCGACTTTGAGTTTCTCGGGAGCTGTAAGAATGGTTCGGCCCTCGCAATGCAGTGAATCGTTGGTGCTTTCCCGCGGCCCGTTGGCGCGCCTGCTCCGGCATGAGGCGTGCTCGCCGGGGTCCAATGCAGAGAGCCATGCCAAGAGCAACCTGGTTATTCCCTGCTGTCGTCGCGGCCATTCTGGCAGCGGCTGCCAGGCCCGCCGGGGCCGTGCTGCCCTTCCATTTCGGGATCTTCCCGCCGGGCCCGCTGGACGGGATCACGGACGTTCCCGGCGTGATGGTCGGTCACGTGACCAAGGTGGAAGGGGCGTCGATCCGCACCGGCGCGACGGCGGTATTGCCTAACGCCGATCCGTGGGATCATAAGGTTTCGGCTGCCTTCTTCGCGTTTAACGGCAACGGTGAGATGACTGGGACGCACTGGATCGAGGAGGCCGGGTACCTCGAAGAGCCGGTCGTACTCACCGATACGCTCGACGTGGGGCGGGCTGCCGACGGCGTCGTCAGCTGGCAGATCGAACATCATCCCGCCATCGGACGCGGCGACGACGTGCCGTTACCGGTCGTCGGCGAGTGCGACGACGCGCTGCTCAACGACATCCAAGCCCGCGCGGTCGGCCCGCAAGACATCGTTGGGCTGCTCGACTCGGCACGCGGCGGTCAGTTCGGGCGCGGCAGCGTCGGCGCGGGCACGAGCATGAATGCATTCGGCTTTCGCGCGGGCATCGGCTCGTCGTCGCGGGTGCTGCCGTCGGATGCGGGGGGCTATCGTGTCGGCGTGCTCGTCAACGACAATACCGGAAGCAGCCGGCGGCTCCTCAACGTTCTCGGCGTTCCGGTCGGCGAGAAACTCAAAGACGAATATAAGGCAGTCTTTCCAAAGCGCGTGACGCTGCACGGGAGGCTGGGCTCGGGCAGCATCATCATCGTGGTCGCCACCGATGCACCCTTGGATGGACGCCAACTGCGCGCTCTGGCGCTGCGCGCCGCGATGGGCATGGCGCGTACCGGATTGACGTCGTCGGTCGGCAGCGGCGACTTGATCGTGGCCTTCTCCACGACGCGCATCTACGAGCGGACGGGAAACTTCGAAATCGCGGCGCCGAAAGTGCAGGCGATCGAAGACGAAGACGCACTCGACGATCTGTATACGGCGACGGCCGAAGCGACGCAAGGCGCGATCTACGACGCGCTGTTCGAGTCGAAAACCGCGACGGGGCGCAACGGGGTCACGGTCTACGCGCTTCCAGGCGAGCGCGTGCTGCAAATGTTGCGCAGCGCCGGTGCAATTTAGGGGACGATCTCGATGTCGAGCGGGAACTCCGGTCCGGCAAACGCTCCAGCCGGCAGCGCGATCGGGTTTCCGTCGGTATCGTAGCGCGTGACGGGAAGCGTCGCGGGTGCATAGGCGTAACCGAAATTGACGACGTACAAGTAGCCGTTGACCGGATCCTGACGAAGACCGAACGGTTGGTTCAAATTGGGAAAGCCTCCCGGGGTAGCGCCGCCGTCGGTACGGCGGATGAGATTTTCGTCGCGGAACGTCAGGTACTGCGCCCCGACGCCGGTGACGTTGGTGATTCCGAATGGCACGTCGGGAGAAGAATAATAGGTAACCGGGGCCGTTGCGGTTCCGTCCGTAGTGTACGATTGGTAGACGTCGGAACTGGCGTCGGTGAGCGCCACAAGCCCTTGGGTGACGGTAATGCCCCAGGGTATCGCCGGGACCGCGCTCGTTCCAGACTCCTTCCAGTCGCCCGACGTCGCGGTCTGCTGGAACGTGGGGCCGACAAATCGCCACTCCGTGACGACGTCGTACTCGTTCCCCACGTAGAGAATCTCGCCGAGTGGGTCGTAGTAGAGCGAGAGCGGTGTCTTTCCGGTCGCACTGGGCGGCTGCCTGAACCTTCCGGTCGAGTCGAACTGGAAGATCGCGTGTGAAGTTTCGCCGGCCACGAGAAGCGTGTCGTTCCCGGGGCTGTAGCTGACGCCGTCCGGTTCTCCCAACGATCCTTGGGCGTCGATATTGGCTTGTACGTTAGCGACCGGTTTGCCGAGCTCGTCGAAGACCCAGAGCTTTCCGTTGCGACCGGCGGTCGTTTGATCGGTGACGTACACGCGCGGTGCGATCTTGGCGGCCAGGCGCAGGCTCGTCGTTACCGACAGCGGCGAGACGCCGCCGTTGGTGCCGGCCGAAGTCGAAGGCGTCGCCGTCACCGTAAACGTGACGGCTGACGTGCTGTAGCTTACGGGGGTAACGACGAAACGATTCGATCCGGTCGCCGAAACGGCTCCATTGGAAAGGACGCCCGTGCTCGAGCTGGACATGGTGAACTGCGGCGATCCGGGACCGGCGATAACATTTCCATCTGCATCGAGCGCGAACAACTCGAACGTGCGCGGAAAGACGGTCTGACCGTCCGTCTGATACAACCCATAGAGTTCGAATCCGGAATCTTGGTTGCCGGCCACGTCTTGGCCCGGCGTCTGACTGATCAGAACGCTCTGGGGAAGCCCCTGTAAAACGACGCCGATTTGATTGGGCACCCCCCGTTTTACGGTGAACGGAAAGCCGAGATTCTGCGACAGCACGTTTCCTTGCGGCGCCCCGTTGACGAGCGGCGCGTCGTACGTACGAACATCGAAAGTGTGTGCGCCCGGCGTCAGCGAGACGAGGATCGTGCACGCGTTGGAGGCGCAGCCGGGAGAGCCGATCGTGACGTCGGCGTTAACGACGAGCTGGCGCGAGCCGGGATCGAC
>JAFAHZ010000023.1 GCA_019236975.1 Vulcanimicrobiota bacterium
AAATCGACCTGCTGGCCGAATGGATTGGGGTTGAGCGTGAAGAGCGCCATCATTCCACCGTCGTGGAGCAGCCCGCCGTTTGCGCCATTAAGACCAGGCGTGTTCGAAGACGGGCAGTTGCCCCAACTGGTTCCACCCATTCCAAAGCCGGTTGTTAGTACGATCGTTAAATTGTGCTTTTGCAGGTCTGCGAGAGCGTGGTGTCCGCGTGCCTTCAACGTAAACGAGCCGCCGTCAGAGCCGGGAACGGGATTAGCGAATCCAGTGGCCGAGCCCCCAGTGGCACCATCGAACTGGACTTGCGAGTAGAGACCGTCCCGCGGCGCCGTGTACCCCGCGTCCGTCTGTCCGCGGCCGGCTACTCCGTAGTCACCGATCTCGTATTCGGCGCTTCCGCCCTTCCCACTAGACGTTGCACCGGGGATGTTGGAGTTCGCAAAGAGTCCGGCTCCCACGTGAATCCCGAAAATATAGCTGGGATTTCCGCCGGAGCCGGCGCGAGCATATTTGTTTCCCTTGATGACCGGCGCCGTGATGACGATACTCCCGCCGATTCCGCCGCTGCCTTGTGTAACGCTGACGCTCGTCCCATTTGGTGCTCCCGGAACGCCGTCTAAGCTCGTGGACGCGTTCTGGAAGATCGGTCCGCCGTCGCCGCCATTGCCGGCCAAGACAAATGGCCCGTCACCATCGTATCGGTCGGCATCGATTACGATGCTTCCCCCGTCTCCGCCCTTCCCGGCACGATATTGCGCGAGACCCGGCAGGAGAGTTTCCTTTACGGCTCCGCCTTCGCCACCGAGCCCCGCCGCCAGGCTGCCGTACCCCTGCGGATTGCCGACGACGACGGAATATGGTCTCGCGGCGCTCCATTCGACGCCGCTGAAATTTGCGGTGGCGTTCGCATTCGCGATCGCATTGTGGGTTCCGATCTCGATGGAGCCGCCGTCTTCTCCGGGCTCCGCCGCGTTGGTCGCTTTGAGACCATCGCCCGCCTTCAGTTCGCCGAAAAGAAACATCTCGCAGCTCTTATTCCCTTTCGGCCCCGCGGTCAGGTACAGATCGTGGCCCGATGCCGTGGTAATTACCGCTGTCTCGTCGATCGAAAGCGCGCAGGCGCTTATTGCGTCCACACCGGTTTGATTGGTATTGGCCGCCGTAAAACTCCGAGGGCTCAACGTAACCGTAGGCGCAAAGAACCCGAAAGTCGCATCGGGCTGGAGTTCGACCGATCCCTGAATGTCGATCTTGTCGGTCGCAAAGATCTTTACGCCGGACCCAACAATGTCCACGTGATCTGACGGTCCGACGATAAAGTCTTTAACCTTGATGACGCCCTTCAAGAAGCGTTCGTGTGGCGAGCTCTGTACCGCCCGGCGCGCGCTATCGTCGGGCACGCCGGGTGCAATCGCACCGCCCTGCGTTGCGCTGCAACCGACAAGAAGGGCCGTTAAGACTATTCGTGCTCCGCGCATCTTCTAGAGTTTCGCTTGCGGGGCAAGCGCCCCTCGCGTTTCAGGGCCGCGATTGAGGAACGTCTGTTGAAAGCGCGAACTCTTCGCGGCGATGGAATCGAGTGACGACGAGCGGTATCTGCGCCGGGCGATGGAGTTGGCGCAAGCGGCCGCGGCCGCGGGCGACGTCCCGATCGGCGCCGTGCTCGTCAGCGGCGATCTCGTGATCGAAGCCCAGAACGAAAAAGAAGCCGTGCCCGATGCCACGGCGCACGCCGAGATGCTCGTGTTGCGCGAAGCCGCGCGGCGTTTGGGCGCCTGGCGTCTAAGCGATGCGACGATCTACGTGACGAAAGAACCGTGCGTGATGTGCGCCGGCGCGATGATTGCCGCGCGCGTCAAGCGCGTCGTGTACGGCACCGGCGATCCCAAAGGCGGCGCCGACGGTGGGGCGTTCGATATTCTGCGCTCGCCGAGGACCAATCACCGCCTCGAGGTGACCGCCGGCGTGCTGGAAGCCGAAACCGCCGAACAGCTGCGCGCTTTCTTCAGAAACAAGCGCGTCGTGCCGCCGGAAGAAGGCCTCGACTAGGGGCCGTCGTAGTAAGGCCGGTCGCCAACTGTCGTTGACGTTTTGGGGTACCCTGCGGGCTTTGCCCGTAGGGGGCGCGCAGGTGCTTCGCACCGGAGCGCCGGTGAAAGGACCTCTCCAAAACGCGCAGCGTTTTGGAGAGGTGGTCGAGTGGTTGAAGGCACCCGCCTCGAAAGCGGGCGAACGTGATGAGCGTTCCGTGAGTTCGAATCTCACCCTCTCCGCCATATCGCGAGGTCGCGGCGCCGCTACGGATTCGACGACGGTTGAGCGGTCGGCGCGGGCGTGCCCGCTAGACGCGGGTCGGGCGCCGCCGTCGGAAACGCGATGTTGTCGAAGGTGACGTCGGCGATCACCTTGCTCGTAAAGATAAACGCATGCTGCGTGGCGCTCCACGTTGCGTGCGTCATCACCCAGTGTCCTTCGATCACTTTGTAGTCGAACGTCATCATCTCGTCGGATTGGTTGGAACGCATCTCGATGTGCGACGGAAGCTGCGTTTGCGGATCCTCTACGACGTCGGACGGATAGAAGTAATACTTGTAGCCGGGCGCCGGTGCGATCGTTAAATGCAGCGCATCGTCGGCTGAATCCGTCGCATAGGTCACCGCCCAGTAACTGAAGTATGCGACGACCGCGTTCACGCTCGGGTCATCCGGCGGAAGCTGGTAGTACCAGGGTGGCCCCGGCTTGACGTTGATGTCGACGCGTTTGAGATTCGCGAACCAGGAAAATCCGAAGCCGGAGAAGGCGTCGAAACTCGAGACGATCGGAAACGCCTGACCGGTGCGCTCGCCGCCGTTGGGCAGATCCTTCATCACCGCAAAGTCGTCGGCGACGCGCACGGCGATCGAACGATTGATGTCTTGGCTGCGGCCGACCGCGGGCGCGGTGACGTGCGTGCGCTCGGTGTAGGTCATGTACTGCGGCTGGTGATCGGTGAAGTATTGGCTCGTGCGGTTGATCAGCACGGCAAACGCGACGTCGGCGGGAACCATCTGCCGGCATTTCTTCGGTAAAACGGCGCCGGAGGCTTCCCGCGGTCGCTCGCCAACTTGGCCGCTATGGCTCTCGAGGTTACCGGCGACGTTGCCGACCGCGTCGTCGAGCTGCGCCGAGCGATTCACCGCCGTCCGGAACTTGGCTTCGAGGAGCACGAGACGGCCGCACTGATCGAGCGGGAGCTGGACGCCCTCGGCATCCCGCATCGTCGCCTTGCAACAACCGGGGTGGTCGGCGTCGTTGCCGGCAAGCATCCCGGTCGCGTCGCGGCGCTGCGCGCCGATATGGACGCCTTGCCCGTCGGAGAGCGCACGGGTCTGCCGTTTGCATCGGAGGTCGAGGGTAAGATGCACGCCTGCGGTCACGACGCGCATACGGCAATGCTGCTCGGAGCGGCGCGCGTCTTGTCGCAGCGGCGCGACGAGCTGCACGGAACGACGGTGTTGATCTTTCAACCCGCAGAAGAAGGGCCCGGCGGCGCCGAGCCGATGATCGCCGAAGGCGCGCTCGACGATCCGAAAGTCGAGGCGATTGCGATGCTGCACGTCGATCCGCGTTTGGAACCCGGCGCGATCGGCATCGCTCCGGGTCCGGTGAATGCGTCGACCGACGAGCTCTATCTCAGCGTGCGCGGAAAGGGCGGCCACGGTGCGTATCCGCACACCGCGGTCGACGCGATTCCCGCCGCGGCCGCAATCGTTCTGGCGCTGCAAAACATCGCCGCGCGCGAAACCGATCCGTTGAAAAGCGTTGTGGTGACGATTGGAACGATCGCGGGCGGCTACCGCAACAACGTCATCGCCGACGAGGTGCAGATGTCGGGAACGCTGCGCGCGCTCGATCCCGCGATTCGCGACGGTCTCGAAGCGCGCGTGCGCCGCATCGTCGACGGCGTCGCCGCCGCGTATAACGTCGCCGCCGAGATTCGCATCGTGCGCGGCTATCCGCC
>JAFAHZ010000210.1 GCA_019236975.1 Vulcanimicrobiota bacterium
CCGAAACGCGGCCGTCAAGGTAACGCGCCATCGCAACTTTCTCCGACGTCGCTTCGGCGTGCATGTCGAGGACGATCACGCGAGTCAGCGCGCGCAGGTTTTCCAGCTGTTCGTCGGCACAGCGAAACGGATCGTCGACCGGCGGCATGAACGTACGCCCCATTAAGTTGAGTACGCCGACGGTCACACCGTCAACGGCGAACGTCCCGGAACCGCGGCCGGGAACCGCCGGCGGATAGTTTGCCGGCCGGATCACACGATCGCTTTCCTCGAGATATTCGCGAAACTCGCGCTTGTCGAAGATATGATTGCCGCTGGTGATGAAGTCGACGCCGCTCTCGAACATCTCCGTGGCCGTCTGCGCCGTCAAGCCGAAACCGCCCGCGGCGTTTTCACCGTTGGCGATGCAGGCGTGAACGCGATGCTGTTCGCGCGCCAGTGCGACGCAGCGCTTGAGCGTCTCGCGGCCGGGAGATCCAACGACGTCTCCGACGAGCAGAAGGTTGAAGCTGGTTATCGGCGAGCCGATGCCTTCGCTTTCTTTTGAGATTTCAGAAAGTAGACGAGTACGCGCTTCTCCTCGCGGAAACCCACCAAGCTCTTGGACTGCGCCGGATCGCGCAGCGCTTCGATGGCGTAGAGGGCTGCCTCGTCCTGCGCCGCGGGATCGGCGTCGAGGTGATCGTCCGGAACCGGGTTGCGCACGAGCGTCTCGGCGTGGCGCTCGTTGAAGAACGCCGTCTGCAGCTCGAGCTCTTCCTTAGTGAAGCTCTCCAGATCGCGGGTGACGTGGACGAACGTCATGCCGCGATCGCTCTCGCACTCGACGCGCAGGGTTTCGGCGTCGTCTTTGACGAGGACGAGGAAGCTTGCGACGTGGTCCTCGATCGCCTCGACGATCGCGCGTTGAGCCGCGCGGTCGAGCCGTTGGCGCAAGGCGTACGTCAGCCGCACCGTCCGGTCGGGCGGCATAGAACGAATGGAAGCGAGTTCCGGGAAGCGCACGAGCAGTGCGCAAACCAAACTCACCGTATCGGCAGTCTCGACCAAAGCACGCGCAGCCATAAGGGAACCTCGACGAACCTCCAGTAGTGTTCTTCCCACCCGGAAGACCCCGGCGGCAAGGGGGACGGATTCGCGGTCCGGCCAGGAATCTTTTTTACGAACGTATGTTCGGAGGCAAAAAGGGCGTTCCCGCCCAAGAATGCACGGTGACCCCCCGGCAAATCCCCGCTGCCTTGACCTTGGGCCTGGCCGCCGCACTGGCGGCGCACTCGGTCCTGTTCGGCGGCGAGCATGCCATGGGCGGAGCCTACAACGGGGCACTGGACCAGATGGCGGTAGGTTTGCTGACCGCCTTCGGCGCCTTCGCCGGGCTGCTGGTCGCCGGAAACGCTCGCTTCGTTTCCGACGGGACGGTTCTGGCGGCGCGCGCGGGAAGCATGGTTTCCGGATTCCTCCCGGTAGCGCTGGCGACCGCAGGGTGGTTTGCGCTCGGTGAGTGCATCGAGCCGGGCCACGCCGGAGCTCCACTGCTCGCGACGCTCTGCGCTTTAGGCCTGGCCGCTTGCCTCGTCCTGACGCTGGCGCGCGGCGCCCTCAAGCTCCTGGCCGGCGTCGTTTTTGCGATCTCGCGTTCGCTCCACGTGCGTCATCCCGGACTCGTCGAAGGACGGCTCCGGATGCCGGCTGCGCTTCGACCGGCCCGGCGTGACAGTGCGTGGTGGCGCGCTCGCTTTCTTCGTCCTCCTCCGGTTCGCGCGAACGCCTAACGCGCCATAACGGCGCGCGTCTTCGTTCGCACCTCCCCTACCGAAGGAGTTTCCATGTCTCGCATACTCGCGGCGTTCGTCGCCGTTTTCTTGGCGTTTACGATCGCCTTACCGGCGGCCGCCGATCCAATCGGCGTGGTTCGCGGCACGATTACCGTCGACGGCAAACCGGCCGCCGCTGCTACCGTGACGCTCGAAGGTGAAGGCTCGAAGTTCACGACGCGCACGGCTGCCGACGGCGCGTACGTGTTCGCCCAAGTGCCGTTCGGCAACTACCGCCTGATCGCGCACGCCGCCGGCGCGCACGATATCCAAGTGTTGCTCACCGTTACCAGCGACTCGGTGGCTACGGTTAACGTCCCGTTGTCCACGACGCTCGCCGTCATCGGCAACACGTCGGGTACCGCAACCGGACGCGGCGTGCAGAGCAATCCGCCGTCGGTGAACATCCTCGACCGCACCGCGCTGCAGTCGTCGCCCGTCAACAACAGTCTCGACAAAACGCTCGCCACGCTGCCGGGCGTCATTCAGTTCTCGTACAACGAGCCGGTCATCAACGGCTTCCACGGTGTGACGTACAACATCGACGGCGCGCCGCTGCCGCTGGCGACGACGTCGAACTTCGCCGAAATCGTCGACCCGAAGAGTATCGATTCGATCGAGCTGCTCACCGGCGCGATTCCGGCCGAATACGGAGGCGACCGCATGGGCGGCGTCGTCAACATCATCAGCAACCGGCCGAGCGACATACCCCAGGGGACCTTCGGATCGGTCACCGGCGGATTCGGCAATCAAGGGCAGGGACTGGGGACGTTCGACTTCGCTTCGCACTTCGGCTCGAACGAGCTCTTCCTGACGGCGAACACCCAAACGACGGACCGCGGGCTCGATGCCCCGACGTTTACGCCGATCAACGACGCGAGCTCGAGCAGCGACGAGTTCCTGCGCGATATATTCCAGCTGAGCCCGCGCAGCACGCTCGCTTTCGATTACTCCAATCAACTCTCGCAATACCAAGTGCCGATCAACGTCGACCCGAGCAACCCGTACGACCCGATAGTCAACGTGCCTGGAACGCTCGACACTCAGCGTGAGTACGACAGCTTTGCAAATCTCAACTGGACGACGTCGTCGCGCGACGGCAACGGCGTTTTCCAAATCGTCCCATGGTGGCGTTATACGAATATCATCTACGACGGCGACTTACCGCTGGACGTGCTCTCCACCGAGCCGGACTTTTCCGTATGCCCGCCGACCTGCGCGAGAACGATTCACGGAACCGGGCTCGAGCAAAACACCTATGCGGAGTACGTGGGGGTGCGCGCCTCGGATTTTCGGGCGACCGAGCATCATGCGTGGAAGGTCGGCATCGACGTGAATCGGGAGACGGCGACGGCCACGCAAACCTTCTCATGTTATTACGTCGACTGTGCAAACAGCGGTAAAGTGGCATCGCCTTACTTCACCACAACGGCCGTTCCGCAGGGGCAGGCGGGATCCCAGATCGGGCTCTACGCCGAAGACAAGTGGCAAATGGGGCCGTACGTCGTGTGGAACTACGGTCTGCGCTACGATCACTCGACCGGCTACGTCGGCGGGTATCAGATCAGCCCCCGCATTGGCGTCACGCTCTGGAACGGCGCCCGCGACGTCGGTCACGTCTACTATGGAAAGTTCTACGCCGCGCCGGCGCTAGAAGACGTGCGTGCCGACTGCGTAGTGCTCTCCGGCGCTTGCAACTCGGCCCACCCCGTCTACGACCTCAAGCCCGAAAGCGACTCGTACTTCGAGGTCGGGATGACGCACACATTCGGTACGAACTTCACCGGTTCGTTCAACGTGTTCACCAAGAGCGTGGTCAACATTCTCGACACGCAGCAACTGCTCAACACTCCGCTATTCGCCGTCTTCAACAACTCGATCGGAAGAAACAACGGCGTCGAGTTCCGTCTTCAAGACCGCTTGCCCAGTGCGGACGAATGGTTCTTCACTTCGACCATCTCGGGCTCGTACGCGGCGTGCGTCTCAGGCTCAACGTTCTTATTCCCCCCGAATCCGCCGGGCGTTTCGTGCGCCGCCCAGCTGGCGCTCGAGGATCACAGCGAAACGGTTGCCTCGACGGCGGCGTATACCCATCGCTTCGGCGGCAAGAAGCTGTGGTTTGCAACCGTCCAAGGGAACTACGGAAGCGGCTTTCCGGTTCAGTTCGAAGACGCGAACACGAACCTCAAAGGCACGCTGCCGGCGCATACCACTGTCGACCTGTCACTGGGACGCATCCTGACGCCGGGACACGCCGGCCAAGACCAAGGGTTAGGAATGCAGCTCCAAGTTCTGAACGTCTTCAATCACCAGTATCCAATCAAGGTCGCCAACGGCTTCAATACGACGCAGATTGCAAACGGCACGAGCGTGCTGTTCCGCCTGACGGCACCGTACTAGTCTAGGGCGAGGCATACCGCACGCCCAGGGTTAACGTCCGGCCCTGGGCGTAGTGATTTCCCTGCGCGTTGAGATACGTGATGTAGTAACGATCGTTCAACAGGTTGCCGGCGCGCAGCGTCAGCGCGAGGTTGTGTCCGATCGCGACGCCCTTTTCCGCGTCGAAGACGAGATGGGGCGTATACGCGCATTGCAGCGTTTGCAGCGTGGGCGCGCAAGCGGACGACGACAAGCCGGTTCCGTATTCGCCGTCGATCGAAAACCAGCCGCCGCGCGCATCCGCAAGCACGGCGCCCGACGTCGCGCCCCACTGCTGCATGTGATCGGCCGGCGTCCAATCCGACGGCGAACCGAAACAGGGCGCGAGCAGCTGCGTTTCGCAGCCTTTGTTGACGGAATACGTGTGGTTGAGGGACGCGTAGAAGCGGCCGTTACGCGCAAGCGGCAGCTGGTAGTACGCCGTCTGCGTGGCGATACGTCCTTGCGCGTAGTTGATATCCTGATGGAATGCCGTCACGCCGACCTGGGTGTCGTCGATGAGATCGGTCGCATTTTTTTGCATAACCCGAAGCCCGATGTCACCGTTTCCGAGCGGCAGGTGACCGCCGATTTCGTAGACCGAGTCGCGCTGCGGCCGCAAATCGAACGCGGCAGGAGTCCGCTGCAGCGGCAGGTTCAGCAGATACGCCGCTTCCGGCGAGACGTTTTGAAACGAGAACGGCGTAAAGAAGCGGCCGTAATATGCGTAGACGGCGGCGCGCTTGCCGAAAAATCGCGACAGTTTGAGGCGAGGGCTGAACTGCGAGAACCCGGTTTGAAACTCCGACGAAAAGAGCGTAAACGCATCCATGCGCAAACCGTAGTCGAGTTCGACGTTCGACCCCATCTGCCAGGCGTCTTGGACGTAGGCCGATTCGGTATGCCCCACGTTGGGTGCGGCGTCGGTTACCGTGTACGGCGCATACGGCGTCTTGGGAGCGTAAATCGGCGCTAAGAAGTTAGCCGGCTGCAGCGTCACGGCGTAGGCCTTGGGAACGAGCGCGACGTCGTAGTCGGCACCGGTGCGAACGTCGTGGTTGCCGCCGCGCAGTTCGTAATCGAGATTGAATGCCCCATCCGTTGCCACGGCGTTGCCGTAGAGCGAATACGCGCACGTCGTAGGCGTAAAGTTGCCGCGGACGACCGCATCGATGCAGTCGTTGGGCGCTCCGCCGCTGGCGGCGTGAATGGCTTCGCCGTACGTCCAATCGTTGTGCGGGTCGCCGAAGTCGAGAATGTTCGAGCGTTTGTACGAGGGGCCGAACGAGAGCATCCCTCGGTCGCCGATCGCGTGCCGGTACTGCAGCGCAGCGAACGTATCGTTTTGTATCTCGCTATCGTCGGTATCGGCCGGTTCGCCGCCTGCGAGATCGTTGGGAATCTGAAACGTCTGCAGCGAGTGACTGAACGTGAAGTTGAGGTAATCGCTGCCGTTCGGCAGCGTGAACCGCAGGAACTGATTGACGTCGCTCCCCTGATTATGTACCGAGGACGGATCCGGTGGATCCAGCGCGTATCCGGTTTGCCCGGCGTGCAGCGCGACGATCAGGCCGCCGCGGCCGATCGGCGTGTGATACTCCGTCGACGAATCGACGCTGCCGTACGAGCCGCCGTCGGCGTAGCCGGAGAATCCCGGCGCGCCCGCACCGGCGCGCGTTCCGATGTTGATAACGGCGGCGAAGCGTCCGCCGTACTGCGCGGGATATGCGCCCTCGAGCACGTCGACGTACGCCGCATTGGCGACGTCGAACTCGCTGCCGATCTCGCGGTTGAGCGCCTGCGGAATCGACACGCCGTCGACGACGTAGTTGATGTCGCCGTGATCGCCGTTGATGTGCACGACGCCGTTGGCGCCGCGAGCCGCTCCGGGAAGTTGGGCGAGCAGCGACGGAAAGCTCGTCGCCGCCGGTGAGTTCGAAAGCATGGCGCCGTTGAGCGTCAGATCCGTACCCGATCCGCGCACCGGCGGAGCCGCCGGATGCACGACGACCGACTGGTGGATGGTGCTCAGCGGTGCCAGCCGCAGTTGGACGTCGGCGCCGGCCGGCGTCAGTTCCACGCGGTCGACGGCTCGCAGGGAACCCTTGGAGGCGAGCAGGTCGTACTCGCCATGCGGGAGGGTCGGGAATGCGAAGCGGCCGGACGCGTCGGTCGTGGCCGACAGGGTAAGGTTCTGGCCGCGGACGACGACCGAAGCCTGGGGCGCCGCGGCCCCGCTGCCGTCGAGCACGGTGCCGCTCAGGACGCCCGCCAGGGCGACCAGCATTGCCTTATTTGCGAACCATTCCCAAATCATATTTGCGAATGATTCGCAAAGGCAGGCTCGGCTCCTCTTTGGCGGCAAATACTGGACTCCGCTATGCACCAACTCGACCACGGAACGATCGTCGTCACGGGCGGCGCCGGCCTTATAGGCAGCGCCCTCGTGTGGGCGTTGAACCGTCGCGGACTCGACGACATCTTGATCGTCGACCGCCTCGACCGCTCCGAAAAGTGGAAGCACTTGGTCCCGCTGCGCTTCGCCGATCTGCTCGACGCCGACGATTTCGAACGGCGCGCCATGGACGGCGACGATTTCGGTTCGGTCGGCACGATGTTTCATTTGGGGGCGTGCTCCTCCACCACGGAAACCGACGCCGACTATCTGCTGCGCAACAACTACGAGTACACGAAGAACCTGGCGGCCTGGTGCGACAACAACGACGTGCGCTTCGTCTATGCGTCGTCGGCGGCGACGTACGGCGGCCTCGAAGACGACCTTTCCGACGAAGCCGACCTGCGCACGCTGCGGCCCCTGAATATGTACGCGTATTCGAAGCAGCTGTTCGATCTCTACGCGCGCCGCAAAGGGCTCGATCGCCGGATCTGCGGGATCAAATACTTCAATGTGTTCGGACCTAACGAAGATCACAAGGGCGAGATGCGCAGTATCGTGCACAAGGCGTTCGAGCAGATCTGCACGACCGGGAGCGTACGGCTGTTCAAAAGCTACCGTCCCGAGTTTCGCGACGGCGAACAGCGCCGCGACTTCATCTACGTAAAAGACGCAGTCGAGATGACCGTGCACTTGGCGGCATCGGGCGCGACCGGATTGTTTAACGTTGGTTCGGGCAAGGCGCAGACCTGGCTCGAACTGGTGCGCCCGATTTTCCGCGCGCTCTCGCTTCCCGAACGCATCGAGTTCATCGACATGCCCGAAGGTTTGCGCGGCAAATACCAATACTCGACGTGCGCGCGCACCGACCGGATTCGCTTGACCGGTTACGACCGTCCGCCGTCGCCGCTCGCCGACGCGGTCCACGATTACGTTACGAACTACCTCGTGCCGCAGCGCTGTCTCGATCCGGCCGACCCGCCGGTCGCGACGCCGCTGGGCACACCCGCTTCATAAAGAAAGATTCATGTCGCAACCATCTCGTGCCGAACGCCGCCGGCAAACGCGCGGCACTATGGCAACGCCGCCGCCGCGCGATCCTATGCGTCCGATCTACATCGGCGTCGGCATCCTGCTGCTGCTCATCGTCGCAATCTTCGGCCTCATGCGCTGGCAACAAGATAACGCCACCCAAAGTATGCTCAAATCCGACTACGCGACGCCGAGCCCCGGACCGAACGCGAACGTCAAACCGATCAAGCTCGCCGATGGCGGCTCGATCGGCGCGCCGAAATTCAAGGAAGGCAACGCTCCGGGCGGCGGCCACGGCGAACCGGTCGACGGCATCCAATGCTTGGGCATGGAAGGCCAAGGGCTGCACGTGCACTCGCATCTCGCGCTCTTCGCCAACGGGAAGCAAATTCAAATTCCGCGTCTGCTCGGCGCCACGCCGACCGCTGCCGGCGGCTGTCTCTACTGGATTCACACGCACGACGGAAGCGGCATCATTCATATCGAGTCGCCGCAAGTGATCGCGCCGCAAGGCGACGGGCATTACACGCTCGGCATGATGTTCGATATTTGGGGCGAGCCGCTGAGCCGCACCGGCGTCGCCGGATTTTTAGGCCCGGTCACCGCGTACGTGAACGGCGCTCCATACGACGGCGACTTGCGCGCCATCCCTTTAGTGTCGCATCAGGAGATCACGCTCGAAGTCGGCACGCCGGTGGTGCCGCCGCCCAACTACAAGTTCCCGCCGAACGACTAGCCGAGAACCTTGTCGAGCTGGGCGGCCAGATCCGCGTACGAGAGCTCGCCGCTGTTGAGATAGGTGACGGTTTTGTCCTTACCGATCACGGCGAACGTCGGAAAACCGCCCTGCAGGTAGAGGTTGGCGACCGACTTCGGATTGTTCGGATCGGCGACGAACGGATCGTACGCCACCGGATAGCGCACGTCGAAACGCTGCGTGAAGGTGAGCACGTCTAACGGCGACGATTCCGAAACGCCGTCCATCGCCGTCGCGCTGCCCGAGAC
>JAFAHZ010000313.1 GCA_019236975.1 Vulcanimicrobiota bacterium
CAAGCGCTCCTCGACGATGGCGGTTCGCCCGTGCGATTCGAACAGCGAACGCGCGAGCTGAAGGTGCTCCGGCGTCGCATGCGAGCCGGCTGCCAAAACCGTCATGCCTTCGCCGACGCGAAACGGCGTGTTCGGCATCGCACGCACCACCGGAATGTCGGCCTTGCCGATCCAGCCTTCGAGTTGCGCGGTCGAGATCGCCGCGGCCGCGGTGACGACGAGCTTCTGCGACGTCAGCGCCGGCGCTATTTCGCGCGCGACGTGCTCCACTTGGAAGGGCTTCACGCACAGAAAGATCACGTTGGATTGCCGTGCGAGCGCCTCGTTGTCGGCGTTGCCGCGTCGCGTCGTTGACGCAATGCGCTCGATGCGGCCGTCGTCGCGCAGCCCGGCCGCGATTGCCTGGCCCAGCGTTCCCAATCCAACGATGCCGACGATCACGGCGCACTCCTTCCGGCCGCGGCGCGGCGCGATGCCAACTCCCACAGCATACCGCCGGCCGCGAGCAGCGCGCTCAACGCGACGACCGCCGGCGGCGGTATGGCGATGACTTCGACTGCGGGATAGTCCAGCACTGTCGCACGCAACAGCAGGCCGCCGGCTGCAACGGTTTGGCCGTTGACGCAGAGTACGATGGCGTTGGGTAAAGGCCGGTCATTTTCATCGTCGACTGCGAAGAGTACGGCCGGCACTTCCAGCCCTTCGGTTCCTCGCAACAGCGCGGCTTGCTGCGGCGTGAAGAGCACCGCCTTCACCACTCGGTGAGCGGCCGGCACCGCAAACGAATCGAACGGCAGATTCATGCCGGCGATGGTTTGGCGCTGCTGCATGAGCAACACCGGCGATAAGAACGCGGCGCCGTTCGGTTGCGTGACGGTGAGCCGCGCGCCGCGCGGATCCCGCGCTTCGACGGCAACCACCGTGCGGTCGACGTTTTTGAAAACGAAGCTGCGAAGCATGGGCCCATCAAACGCAACCGCCTCGCTCGAGCCTTGACGTTGAACGAGTGGAAACCGCAATACCCCGCGCGCGTCGTCGAGGCGAACCTGCTGCCCGGGCGCGCCGACGACAGTGCGGTTGTCGGGTGCGAACAATCCATTGGCCACCACGGCAATCGTCGCCACTGCGGCGCCGGCGCCGGTGGCGATCGTCGCCAAACCATGCGTGCGACGGTTCGTCACCGCCCGGCGCCCGGAGACGATCGCAACGATGCCGAGTGCCGCAATGCCGACGTTGAACCAGCCGGCGTGATAGAGATCGCGGCCCGGCAGCACGACCTCGACGACGGCAACCGCAACGAGTGCAACCGAAAGAATGCGCGGCGTCAAGGCGCGCTTACCAGATCGTCGACGGCGGCGCGCATCTGCGAATACGCCAACGCGCCGTCGAAACCGCGCACGACTTTGCCGTCGCGGCCCACGATCACCGTGGTCGGCAGCCCGAGCGCGTCGTACGCGCGCCCGTAGCGCTGCTGATCGTCGATCCAAATCGGAAAGGCGATGCGCAGCGAATCGGCAAACGCGCGCGCACGCTGCGGCGATTCGCCTTCGTTGACGCCGACGATGGCAAGCCGGCGTCCGCGATAGGCATCCGCGAGGCGCTGCAAGTCCGGCATTTCGGCGCGGCACGGCGGACACCACGATGCCCACAGATTCATGATGACGACATCGCCGCGATAACGGACGAGCGACACCGGTTTGCCGGAATCGTCGAGCAGGTCGAAAGCGGGAGCGGTCTGACCCGCCAACGCTGAGGGACCGGGCGAACGCGAAGACGGTGAAAGGAAGAGCGGAACGAGGACCAACGCCGCCACGACGGCCACCACGCCGCCGGCCAGCCACGCGATCGCGCGTGCGTTCATCACCAATCCCCCATGCGATCTTCGTCGACCTCGCCTTCGAACACGACCGTACCGGGAGGCAGCACGGCCGCAACCAGCGGCACGCCCCGAAAGCGCACGTGACGCTGCCGCGACGCGTCGTCGCCGCGCTCGAACAAACGGCAGTACCGCTCGAGCACGTCGGGACTGCAGCGCCCCGTCCTCGGCTCGACGTTGTAGGTTTGAACGAAACTGTCGTAGGCGCGCTCGAACTCTTCGGGCGCGAAGCGAGATCGCAGGACGATCTCCCGAGCGACGCGTTCCAGGGGGTTTGCCTCCTTCGGCGGACGAAACGGCGACGGCGTGCCAGCCCAGATTCTCGACGGAAAAGCGCTCGCCGCCGATCTACGCACGGAACTCCTCGAGCGTACGAGTGCGCTACGCGATGCCGGGATTCATCCCCGGCTCGTCATCGTTTTCGTCGGACAGAACGAATCGAGCCTTGCGTACGTGCGCAATTTGACGAAAACCGGCGAGCGTGTCGGCATCGCGGTCGAGGTGGACCAGTTGCCCGAAATGGCCACGCTCGAACTCGTGCGCGAACGCCTCGAACGCCTTCGGGACGATTCGACCGTTGCGGGCGTGATGCTGCAGCAGCCGCTTCCGCCGCATCTGCCGATCCGCGCCATCGCCGACGCGATTCCGCAGCATAAGGACGTCGACGGAACGCACCCGACCAATCAAGGTCACCTCGCGTTCGGAAGCGGCACCGATTTCGTTGCCGCGACGCCGGCGGCGGTAATGCTGCTGCTCGAGCGGAGTCCCCATTGGCCGCTGCACGGACGCCGCGCCGCGATGATCGGGCGCTCGGTCGTGGTCGGCGCCCCCGTGGCGTTCCTCATGCTCGCGCAAGACGCGACCGTCACCATCCTGCACAAAGAGTCCGCCAGTCTGCAGCCCTTCGTGAGGGAGGCCGACGTCGTGGTCGTTGCGACCGGCAAACCGGGATTGATTCGCGGCGAAGATTTAATGCCGGGCGCAACCGTCATCGACGTCGGCACTACCATCGTGGACGGCGTCCTGCGCGGCGACGTCGACTACGAAAGTGCCGTCAAGGTCGCCGGCGCCATTACGCCGGTTCCCGGCGGCGTCGGACCCGTTACGAATATCGCGCTGCTGCGAAACGTGGTCAAGAGCGCGGAACGCATGGCGTCTCGTTAGTTCGGCGAAAAATACTTTCCGTAAAACTTTTCCTGGCGAGGACGATGGCGCCGCCGCTCCAACATGCGCCGCAGCTCGGGCAGCAGACGCTGCAAGAAATCTTCTTCGGCCAGCAATCGCTTCTTCGTCGAACCGAGCTCGAGGAGCCGCTGCTTGACGGCGTCGGCAATCTGTAAGCTATCGCCGATGAGAAACGACGTCGCTGCCGGATCGTCGGGAAGCTCGACGGTCGCGTCGCTTCCGGAAAACTCGATCGCCAACTGCACGTACTCGAGAAAGAGGGCACGCACGCGCTCGCCGAGCCGGCTCGTCTCGTCGTCACCCGCGGTGTCGTCCTCGATGACGTCCGCCTCGACGGTGAGATACGGCTCGCGGCTGACGATTTCGCAGATGCGAAAGCGCTGACGGCCAACCGTGGAGATGTAGTATCGATCGAACGGAAGCGGCTGCACCTCGACGATTTCGGCAATCGATCCGACGTCGTGCGGCGTGACGTTGGGGTCGCCCGCTTCGGCACCTTCGGCGATGAGCGCCACGCCGAAGCCTTCTCCCGCCGCCAGGCATTCGTTGATCATTTGTTTGTAGCGCGCCTCGAAAACGTGCAAGTTGAGCACGGCACCGGGAAAGAGGACGGCGTTGAGCGGGAAGAGCCGGAGGCGCCGATGCATGGGGAGTGCTTTACCGCCGGGCCGCCGAACGGCCTTCCGGGTCAGATGCAAGAAACGACCGATTATCTCGAGGCGCTGCACCCGCAGCCGCATCCGCTGCTCCTAGAGCTCGAGCAACATGCCCGAAAAGACGGCGTGACGCTCGTTTCGCGCGATACTGCCCGCCTGCTCGCGACGATCGTCGCGGCGATGCAAGCGACGCGCATCGTCGAAATCGGTACGGCCTACGGCTACTCGACGCTGTGGATGGCGCTGGCCCAGCCGCGCATCGGGCGAATTTGGACGATCGATCCGGACATTCGCCGCACCGACGTCGCTCTTTCGTATTTCAAACGCGCCGAAGAGGACGATTTTATCGAAATTTTCAACACGCCGGCGCTCGAGCTGCTCGAAAACTTTCCGCATCGCAACCTCGACGTCGTCTTCATCGACGCCAATGAAGCCGACTATGGAGCGTATCTCGAGCTGGCAGTGCCGATGCTCAAGCTGTCGGGTGTCGTCGTCGTCGACGGCTGCTTGGAAGATACGGCCGGCATGCGCGCGTTTAACGAAGCGTTTCTTGACCATCCCTCGCTGTTGGCGACGATTTTGCCCATCGGAAACGGAACGGGAATCGGCGCACGCGTGCGATGACGTCGCCCGGAGAGTTTAAAGATGCGATGCGCCGGGTTCCGACCGGCGTCTCGGTAGTGACCAGCTTCAAAGAGGACGAGCCGCGCGGCATCACCGTCAATGCGTTTGCCAGCGTATCGGCCGATCCGCCGCAGCTGCTCATCTGCATCAACCGCGCCGCGCGCAGCTACTTGTACATCTCCGCATCGCGCGTCTTCTGCCTCAACGTACTGGCGGGCAATCAGCGCCATCTCGCCGAGCGGTTTGCCGGCAAGATGCGGGAGCGCCAGTTCGACGAAGTCGCCTACCGCGGAGGACTCACCGGATCGCCGGTTATCGAGGGCACGATCGCGCATTTCGAGTGCCGGGTTGCCGAAGAGCACCACGCCGGGTCGCATTCGATCTTCATCGGCGAGGTGGTTGCCTGCAGCGCACGGCCCGGAACCCCGCTGGGCTACTTCAACGGCGGCTACCACGACTTCGGCATAGAGGTGGAGTAACAAAGCGGACGTAAGTCTCCTTTCCGCGTTGGAGGCGCGCGCTATGCCCTCACGCACGTACGCACGTTTCTGCGTTCCGTTGATCGCCGCGCTGACGGCATGCAGCGGAAATCAGTCCGGCTCCAGTCCCGCAATACCCGCTGCTTCGGTCACGACGCATTCCTCGGTGCGGCCGGCGGAAAGAATCGGCGGTGTGATCAAGACGACCACGTTCGTGGTCGGCAGCCAGCCGGTTTACGTCGATCGAGATCTCATCGTCTTCGCTTCGAAGGCGGTGAAGATTTTTGGAGACGTTACGGTCACAGGCGATCACACCGTCGCATTCTTTTCGCCGCAGTTCTTCATGTACAACGGAAGTACGATCGTAGAATCGGGAACGATCCAACGGGGCAGAACCATCATCGCCGACGTGGTCAGCGCCTGCCGGATCTTCATGGCTAACGGCTCGTCGTGGACGCTCGCGGCCGGTAAAGACCTCTACATCACCGCCAACTACAGTCCGAACAACGGCACGAAGTGCGTCACCGAAGTCGACGCCGGCGCACGTTTGATGCTTGACACGGCGTTAAAGGGAACCAAGTCAAGTCCCAATGGAGGCTCGGGCGGAAACCTGTACGTCGGATCGGGGCAGGCAGAATTCTTCACCGATCGCATTTCCAGCGAAAACGGACGCTCGTATTTGCGTGCGTTTTCACCGGACCGGTTCAATCTCTATACGTCGGTTACGGCCGGCAACGGTGCCGACGGTGCCGACGATCCGACCGGGCAGCTCGTCAACGGTCAGTATGAGTTCAGCGGCGGAAGCGGCGGAACCGGCGGATCGGTGGAGCTGGTGACGACCACCGCCGCCGGCGGCTCGCACTTAACGGCGGGCAACGGTGGAAATGCGGGAACGATTGGCGCGAACGCATCGTGTTCGAGCAGCAGCATGAACGGCACGGCAACGGCTCCCAACGCACTGGCCGCGCAGATCTTCATGGGCAGAGGCGGGGACGGTGGCGATATGTACGTCCGAACGCGAAAGGGGACTCGCATCGTCGCTACCAGCGGCAGCGGCGGCTCCCCGTCGCTCCTCACGAACAAGTATGCGAACTATACGTTCTGCGGCGGCAACGGTTTTGCTTCGCCCGCACCCGGCGCGCTCACCATGGGCAACGGCGGCAACGTGACGCTCAACATTGCGTCGCCCGGAAAGGCGGGGCGCAGTTATGGCGAACACGAGGGCGCGAACGGTAAGTTCAATCCGATTGTCTTTGGAGGCGGCGAGGCATGCGGTGCATGCGGGGGCGCCGAGCCCATAAGCGGCGTCGCACAAGGCCAAGATATCCAAGGTGCGAACGGCGGTAATCTTACGCTAGTACTGCCGCCCCGTGTCACGGCAGCCGAGCTGGTCTCAACCTACGGCCTAAGAATAACCCTAGGAGGTTTTGGATACGGCGGGGGCTCGTTCGTCACCGACACTCCCTATAGCTACTGTCCGTCGCCCGACCCGCAGGGATTCAACGGCGGCAACGGCGGCGCTCTGCACGACAACGGATTGTGGCCGCTCATGTATCCACCTGGATCTCCGGTCACGAACTGGGGCTACGGTTTCTACGCCGGAGGCGGTGCTTCCGGGAACCCCGGAGGCAACACCGGCAACAACGGCTACGACGACGAGGGACTCCAGATCGGTCAGGTGGCGCCGCGACAGAACATTATCTGCAACGGCCAGACGTGAGCAGGGGGTTAGCGCCATGACCCGACGTTTTTGCGCATTCTGGCTCGCCGCTTTTATTGGAGCGACCGCATGCAGCGGCGGCCTCCCATCGTCCCCAACTGCACGACCGATGACGCTCGCCGGACACTCTCGACCGCACGAACAGATGCTGGGTGGGGTGATTAACGCTACCACGCTCACGATCGGCGACGCTTTCGTCGAAAGCGACCTCGTCGTATTCGCGTCGCAGAAAGTAAAGATCTACGGGAAAATAACCGTTCCCGAAGGGCGGTCGGTCGCATTCTTCACGCCGGTGTTTCATATCTATCCGGGCGGCGGCATCTCCGAGAGCGGCACCGCGCCGGACTATCCCTGGACCGATATCGTGAGCTCGTGCCGGGTCCTCATGGCAAACGGTTCGTTTTGGACCTTTGCTTTCGAGAAGAATCTCGATATCACGGCCAACTACAAGCCTGCAAAAGGTACGTGTTTGACCGAGTTAGACGGCACCGCAAACCTGACGATGCCCGCTGGTGAGAACGCCACGAAGAAATCGCCCACCGGAAGCGGCGTCTTCGGCGGAACTTTTAGAATCGGTGGCATCGGGGCAGTTCACCTGGCGGACTCGATAGCAAAAAAACACGGACATCCCGAGCTGCACGCGTTTTCGCAAGACCGATTCATCATGGATACACCGCTTCGTGCGGGCGGCGGCGGTAACGGTCTCGACGATCCTAAAGGCAGGCTCTCCGGCGGCGTCTACTTGTTCCGGGGCGGCTGGGGAGGACGCGGCGGAGACGTTCTCATCGACGTCGGTTCGATGACGAGCACGCTGCGCGGACAGTTTGCGCTTCGTTCCGGCAACGGAGGAAATGCCGGGGCGATCGGGGGGGCTATCAACTGTGCCGGTACGCCGATGAACGGAACGGCAACCTCCCCAAATGCAATTCCGACGGAGGTTGACATGGGCCATGGCGGCGGAGCGGGCTCAATCTCCATCCACGCACGTCACCCCGGCGATATTCTAGCGGCGGCCGGAGACGGCGGGCTTCCTTCGCTGCTCACCAACGCACAAAGCAAGTACACGTTTTGCGCCGGCAACGGATTTGCGTCGCCCCTTCCCGGCACGACGACGTACGGAACCGGCGGTTCGCTGACGGTAAAACTTGAAACCGGCGGTCAGCCCGGAACAGGTTCGATTCACGACGGATTCCCGCCGACGTACGGTCAGTTTTATCCCATGGTGTTCACCGGTGGAAGCGCATGCGCGGCGTGCGGCGGCGCCGAGACGCTGCCGGGTGTCGCTCAGGGGCAACTCATTGCGGGCTTAAACGGCGGCGACCTCACGTTCGTCTTGCCGCCCTTTGAAACTCCGGCCGATCTTTTGAAAACCTACGGATTG
>JAFAHZ010000284.1 GCA_019236975.1 Vulcanimicrobiota bacterium
GCGAGTTCCTCGTGCTGGAAACCGTCGATGCACGTAAACGCTAGGCCGTACGCGTAGGTCTTGTTCCCCAGCGGGCGGTGGTTCACCACGCGCGCTCCGACGACCATCTCCTCGAACGGCCGGCGCTGATCGGGGCGCAGCGATTTGGCAACGCCCTTCTTGAGGTCGAGCGCCAGGGTTTCTTCCGGATAGACGGCGAGGATCTCGGACGGCAACGTGAACCGCAGCTCTACCGGCTCGCCCTCGACGAGCGCCTCGCTGCAAATCATCAACATGCCCCCCGCCGAAACGTCGCCGGCGCGGGCGGGGCGAAAGTCTTCTTTGGGCGTCCGGTAGACGATCGGGAACTGCGACACGACGCGCACCGTGGAGCGCGTCAGGCGTTCGGTCGTCGGAAGGTTGGCGATGGCGTCTTCGTTGTTGCGCGCCTGCGCTTGACGGCGATAGTTTTCGCTCATCGTGCGCGCGAGGTTGTCGACCTCTTGCGCGCTCATGCGATCGAGGCGAACGCGGTAGGTGAACCGCGCGCCGCTCGCCGAGCGGCCTACGACGGTGCCCCGGGCGGTCACGCGCTCGCCGCTAATCGACGTAAACGGGAACTCGACGACTTCGCCGTGTTCGAAAAGCACGACGGTTCTGAAGCGGCATTCGGCAGCGGTGAGGTGCTCGACGACGCAGTTGGCAGGTGCAATCCCGCGCGTGCTGACCGTCGTCGGGAACTCAAGCGACCGAGGCGCCTTAGCGGACTCGGGCTTTTGAGCGGCCGGTTTGGGTTTGGTAGTGCCGATCCATGACATAGCTGCGTGCGCGCCTCTCCCTAAGGCTCGATATAAAATTCGGCCCGTCGGCGCCCCGACATTAAGGTTTTTGCCTAAGCTTTACATGCCGGACGGCTTCGACGAACCGCGCAATCTCGGCGCGCGCGTGCTTTTCGGCGTTGAAGAAACTCACGCCGTAGGCGAAGTATCCGTCGCCGATGGCCCGATGGTGCACCACCCGCGCCGCAACGACCAGATCGCCAAACGGCCGGCGGCGTTTCGAAAGAATGCTCCGGCGCTTAAAGCCCGCGCGAATGTCCAAAATCGTCGAGTGCTCCGGATACACGTTGAGGACGTTTGACGGCAAGACGAAGTGCAGTTCCAGAAACGTCGATTCGGGTAGCGCTTCGCGGCACACCATGAGCAGGCCGCCCGTCGAAACGTTACGCGCTTTCGCGTGGCGGAACCCCTCTTTGGCCGTGCGGTACTGCAGCGGGAATTCGATCTCCAAGCGCAGCCGCTGACGCGTACTTTCGTCGAGTGCGATCTCGGCAACGACCGGCATCGAACGCTCGAGCTCGACGTCGTACTCGAATCGCGGGGGCACGGCGACCCGCGAACGGACGCGTCCGCGCAGCACGTACGACGTGCCGTCGGCGCGCTTACCATCGAAATCGACGGGTGCGTCGACGTCGAGCAAGACGACGGAACGCAGGACGCACCGTTCCTCAGTCAGCCCTTCGACGAACGCCTGCGCCGGCGCGATTCCCCGCGCACGCAACATCGTCGGAAACGAGGGACCGCTCGGCGGCTTTGCCCGCCGGAAGGGTTCCGTCGACTGCGTTTTCGATCCGATCCACGAGGCGCGCGTCATATATGAGAATTTCGTCCGCTTTCGCGCGACCGTTGAGCCGGCCTGTGCGAAACTTTACCGCAGCGCACGCTCGATCGTCGCGGCGCCGAGCACTTCGTCGCCGCCCGTATCGAAAAGCGCCAGCAGTTGCCCGGGTGCGACGGCGCGCTGAGGCTCGTCGAACTGCAGTCGCAGCGCGTCGTCGCCGGCCAAAAAGGCCGTCGCGGCTGCCGGCACCGAACGATAGCGGACCATCGCCAGGAGGCGCGAGCAATCGCCGAAGCGCTCCGGGCGAATCAGATTGCGAGCGCGCGCTTCGACAATCGTCGACTCGAGTTCGGCTTCTCGTCCGATGACGATCGTATTGGTGGCCGCATCGATGCGCGTAACGTAGTGCGCGCCATTCGCACTCGCGGGCAGACCGGCGCGCTGCCCCACGGTATAGCGCGCGATGCCGGAGTGTTCGCCCACGACGCTTCCATCCGGCGCGACGAACTCACCAGGCCGGTCGACGTCCGGGCGAATGCGTGCCAGTACGTCGCGGTAATCGCCGCCCTCCACGAAGCAGATATCCTGCGATTCCGGTTTGTCGTGAACCGGAAGGCCCAGGCGCCGAGCGTGCGCGCGCGTCGCCGCTTTGTCGCCGTCTCCGAGCGGCAGCAGCAGTCGCGCGAGCTGCGACGAGTCGAGACCTGCCAAAGCGTAGGCTTGATCCTTGCCGTGCCGGCTGCGAAAGAGATGCGGGCCGTCGTCGCGGTGTTCGACGCGGGCGTAATGCCCGGTGGCGACGTAACGCGCCCCTAAGCGATCGGCGTACCCGGCCAGGGTTCCCAGCTTCACGAAGTTGTTGCAGGAGACGCACGGGTTAGGAGTGCGGCCGCTTGCGTAGTCGTCGGCAAAGCGCTCGATCACGTTCTTGCGAAACGTTTCCTGAAAATCGAGCACGTAGTGCGGGATTCCGAGAATTGCCGCGCTGCGGCGGGCGTCGTCGAAATCGTCGATGCCGCAACAACTTTTCGCGTGCGAAGGCTGCGTCGGCGAATACATTTTCATGGTTACGCCGACGACGTCGTAACCCGCTTCGAGTAAGAGCCCGGCAGCGACGGCGGAGTCGACGCCTCCGCTCATTGCCGCAATTACGCGATTTCCCGCCATGTGACTCCGGACAGGATAACATTCCGACTGCGCTAACTCAAAATTCCCAAATGCCAGCTTTGGGCGAGCGATTTCGAGCCGCGCGCGAGGCCCGCGGTCTGACGCTCTCGGACGTCTCCGAGCAGATTCGCATCCGTTCCGTTTACTTAGCCGCTATCGAGGAAGAAAACTGGACGGCCATCGGGGCGCCGGTCTACGTTCGCGGGTTTTTACGGACGTACGCCCGCTTTCTGGGCCTCGACCCCGAGGAGGTCGTCTCGGCCTTTTCTACCGGTCCGCAGCCGGCTGGGGTTCCGGCGGCGGGGGAGCGCACGCCCGCCCGCTCGAGTTCCGCGTCCGCCGAGCGCGGCGCCGAGCCCGTCGGCGGCGTCTCGCTCGTGCTGTGGGGCGCCGCAATCGTTGCGATCCTGCTGATCGCGTTCGTCGTGTACAACGAGGTAACCATGCGACAGGCGGGAACCGTCCCGATCGCTTCGGTGACCGAAGTGCCGTCGGTCCTTCCTTCTAATAGCGGGAGCCCCGGCGCCGACGAGTCGGCGCTCCCGAGCCCGGCACCCGGCGAAGACGGTGCCAAATCGCTGGCGCTCGTGCTCTCCGCCCCGTCGTGGCTCAGGGTAACCGTTGACGGCAGTGTTAGCATGGAGGGTACGTTTCCGGCGGGTACCGCCAAGACGTTTCACGGTAAGAACGCTCTCGTTCGTATTGGGAACGCCGGCGGCGTCGAAATCTACGTGGACGGCAAGGACGTCGGAAAACTCGGCAAGCCCGGCGACGTCGTCGAGCACGCCTTCACGTTGTAAGTGATGTAGGAGAAAGCCCGAGTAGGATGGCGAGCGAGATTTCGTTCGATATCGTGTCGCGCGTCGACGCACAAGAACTCGATAACGCGCTCAACCAGGCGCGTAAGGAAATCGAGAACCGCTTCGATTTCAAGGCGAGCAAAACCAGCATCGATTCCGACGGTAAGAAGATTACGCTGATTTCCGACGACGAGCTCAAAATGCGCAACGTCGTCGACATCGTTCGCCAGAAGGCGGTGCGCCGCGGTATCGACGTCAAGGCGTTCGACATGGGCGAAGTGGAACCGGCGGCCGGAAATACCGTCCGTCAAACCATAAATCTGCGCAACGGAATCCCCAAGGACAAAAGCAAGACGCTCCTCGAGAAGATCAAGTCCTTAAAGCTCAAAGTGAACGCGCAAATTCAAGACGACCAAATCCGCGTCAGCGGCAAGAGCAAGGACGATCTGCAGAAGGTCATCGGCGCGCTCAAATCCGTGGAATTCGACTTGCCCTTGCAGTTCGTAAACTATCGCTGATGGCAGCTGCCAAGACCGTCTCGTTCGTAAGCCTCGGGTGCGCCAAGAACTTGGTGGACACCGAAGTCATGATCGCCAAACTCGGGGAAGCCGGATGGCTTTTGGAAAGCGACAGCGCGCGCGCCGATACGATCGTGATCAACACGTGCGCCTTTATCGATCCGGCCAAGGCCGAATCGACCGAGACGATTTTGGAACACGCCGCTCGCAAGCGCCCGGGGCAGCACCTTATCGTCGCCGGCTGCCTGGCCCAGCGATACGGCGATCAACTGCAATCGCTCGTTCCCGAAATCGACGGTATCGTCGGCACCGGAGCGTACGCCGGAATCGTCGAGCTGCTCGAGGATGCCGAAGCCGGAAGACGACCGCTGCGCCTCGATTTCGAGGCCGAGCCCGAGCACGATTTTTTGCCGCGCCTCGTCACGACGCCGCGCGCGACCGCGTACCTGAAGATAGCCGAAGGCTGCGACCATCCGTGCACGTTCTGCATTATCCCGCAGCTTCGCGGTGCGTTCCGCAGCCGCAGCGAAGAATCGATCTTAGGTGAGGCCCGAGCGCTCGCGAACGCCGGAACCAAAGAGCTGATTCTCATCGCGCAGGATAGCTCGATGTGGGGACGCGACCGCGGCTATCGCCGCGGAGGTCTAGCTTCATTGCTCGAGCGCCTGCACGCGGTCGACGGTATCGAATGGATTCGCCTGCTCTACCTCTATCCAGCGACGGTCGATCGGGAACTCGTCACGGCTATCGCCGAACTGCCCAAGGTCTGCAAGTACATGGACATGCCGCTGCAACACGCGCATCCCGAGGTGCTGCGTGCGATGAAACGGCCGTCTAACGGCGAGCGATATCTCGAGATTCTCAACGAATTCCGCGAGCGCGTTCCCGGCATCACGATGCGCTCGACGTTCATCGTCGGATTTCCCGGCGAAACCGATCGGCACGTCGACTACCTGGAGGCGTGGCTGCATCGAGCGAGCCTCGATCGGGTGGGCTTCTTCGAATACAGCGCCGAGGAAGGGACACCCGCGGCCGCGTTGGCGGGCGGCGTCGCGGCTCGCGAACGCCGCAAGCGGCTGATCCGGCTGCGCGAAGCCGCGCGGACCGCATCCGCGCAAGCGCGCGCGGCGCGCCTTGGCACCACGGTGCGGGTTCTCGTTGAAGACCGTCGCGCGCTGCCGAAATCCGAGCGGGCCCGCTCGGGCTTCGGCACTGGTTCCGTATGGTTCGGCCGCTCGGAAGGCGATGCGCCGGGCGTCGACGGGGGCGTGTATTTCACGGGATCGGCCGCTGCCGGTGAGTTTACCAGCGTTGCGCTCGACGCTTGCGGGCCGTTCGATTATTACGGGAAGGCCGTCGCGCGAGAGTTGGTGGAAGCGTGAACCCAATCTTCAAGCGCGTCGCACTCGTGCTGGGCCTCATCGTGCTCGGCCTCGGCTCGACGCTTGCCGGCTATGCGATTTTCGAGCACCGCAATCCCTTAACGGCCTTCACGCAAATGTTCGTGCCGACCCCGCTTCAGGTATTCGGGAAGCCGAACATCTTGGTGCTGGTCGAGGGGCTCGACTACGACTACACCGCCAACGACATTGAGTTTTCGACGAACTCGCGAAGCGATGCGATCTGGGCCGTAAACATGGACTTCACGAACAAACGCATCTTCCAGCTGTCTGTGCCGCGCGATACTGTTGCGACGATGCCCAACGGGTCGCAAGCCAAGATCAACCAAGCACAATCCGAGGGTGGCGTGAACGAAGCGAAGACCGTGATCTCCCAGTTTCTCGGAATACCCGGCTTCGACCGGTACGTGGTCCTCCGCATCGACGCAACCAAAGAGTTCGTTACCGCGCTCGGCGGTGTCGACGTCAACGTGAAGTCGTCGGATTGCCTGCAGTACAATACCGGCTGCTCGGGGCAGGACCTCGATTACGACGATACCTGGGGTCACCTGCACATTCATTTGAAAGAGGGCATGCAGCACCTCGACGGCGAGCACGCCGTAGCGTACATGCGCTTCCGGCACGACTGGTGCAGCGATCCGTGCCGCATCAAGCGCCAGCAGCAAGTGATGCACGCGATGATCGCAAAATTGAAGGGCGATCGCGTCAATACGCTGGTGCACCTCCCGGATCTGCTGCGGATTTTCCGCAAATACGTGCAGACCGATTTTACCGATTCCGAGCTGCTGTCGATTGCGTCGTACTATCAAGGGATTCCGGACAGCGCGATCGTTAACGAGCAAGTTCCGTACACGGGCGACGTCGATCTTCCCGGATACGGCGATTCGCTCGTTCCCGACGAACGCGCTAAAGACCGGCTCGTTCAGAATATGCTGCTCGCTCCACCGGTACCCGAGCCGTCGCCCGATGCGATGGCGCTGGCCGCTATCGCACCGGCGACGCTGCGCGTCGACGTCGAGAACGGCAGCGGCGTTACCGGTGCCGCCAAGCGCGTTGCCGACCGGCTTCGCCGCGCCGGCTTCACGATCGGTTCGGTCGGTGACGCCGAGCGCTCCGACTACACGGTGACCGAGATACACGAGCATTCGACGGTCGCATTTGCCGGCGCGAAGATCAGGGCTGCGCTGCCCGCCGCGAAGATGGAAGTCATACCGGATCCGTCGCCGGCCGGTTCGCCCGCACCCGACGAGTCGCCGTCAACCAGCGACGTAACGCTCATCATCGGCGACGATCTCGCCAAGCTCCCGACGCTTGCGACGCAAGGCCAAGCGGATCAGATACGTTAATTGGCGCGCACGATGAAGTTTGTTGCAGCACTCGTACTCGCCGGCGCGCTGCTCTTGGGCGGTTGGAAAGCCATCGTGCACAAGAGCAACCTTCGGCCGGCCTTGGTCACCCCGTCGACCGACGTGCATCTCGAGTTTTCCGACGATACCCTGGCACGAGTGTACCGCGCGACGCACGAAACGCTCGCTGCCGACCGGTCCGGTAGACCGAAGCTCATCGCCCTGACGTTTGACGACGGCCCGTATCCGGTGTTCACGCCCATGCTGCTCGACGAGCTGCACGATCTGCGCGTACCCGCCACCTTCTTTCTCATAGGGCAAGACGCGCGCCAATGGCCCGAGCTCACGCGCCGAATCGAAGCGATGGGCAACGAGGTCGCCGATCACACGTACACGCATCCGAATCTCGACGAGGAGACCGCCGAACAAGTGCGGCGCGAGATTCTGACCGGCGGCAGCGTGCTGTGGGGTTTGACGCACGATCCCGCCACGCGTACGCTGATGCGTCCGCCGCACGGCCGCTACACCGAGCAGACGCTGCGCGTCGCGCAATCCATCGGCTACACGGTGGTGCTGTGGACCGACGACGGCGGCGATTGGCGCACGCTGACGGCCGAGCAGATCGATCGCCAGGTCCTCGGACACGCAACGGCGCCCGAGATCGTCTTACTGCACAGCGGGAAACTCGCGACGATTCAGGCATTGCCGTCGATCGTCGCGCGTTTTGAGAAGGCCGGCTACTCGTTCGTGACCGTCGGCACGCTACTCTCGCACGTCACCGCCGGCGATCTCAACCATCCTCTCAAGCGATCCGTGTGATGCCGCGCCAAATCATCGATACCGAATCGAGCCGGCCCGCCTACGTCCGGCGCCGCGTCACGACTTTCGTCGTGGTCCTCGCCGTGGCCGTTGCCGTAGCCTTGGCAGGTTGGTTCTTGGTGAGAAATCACGGCGGCTCGGCCGCCCCGGTCCCGGCTAGGCCAGGAAACTCGGCCCACTAAGGGAACCCTCCCGCGGTCCCCGATCAGGAGAGAAAATTTTGCTGTCTCGGCTTACCCTTGGCTTTTTTGCTCTGAGCGCCGCGATCGGCATCGCCGCGTGCAGCTCGTTCGGTTCGGCCACCGTCGGCGGTAACGGCGTAGGGCCGAATTTCCCGTCCCAGACCCTGTACGCGAGCAACAGCAATCAGAACGCCGTCAGCATCTTCAACCCGGGACAAAAGAGCGGAACGGGACCGTCCTATCAAATCGGCGGCGCGAGCACGACGCTCAACGGTCCGCAATACCTCACCTTCGATCGATCGCAGAACTTGTGGGTGACGAACTACAACGCGTCGACGAATAAGGCGACCCTCGTAGAGATTGCGGCACTCGCTACGGGAAACGTTATTCCACTGCTGTCGACGGCGATCACCGGCCGTCCACGCGGCGTTGCGATCACGCCCAAGTCGCCGACGCCGAGTCCGGCCGCCGAGATTCCGTTCGCAACGGCAAAACCGAGTACCAGTCCCAGCCCCTCGCCGACGCCGAACTTCAAAGCCGCGCTCATGGTGATTTCCGACGTCATTCCCACCAACGTGTATCCGAGCCAGCTGCTGCTCTTCATCGAAGGAACGACGACGCCGTACCAATCGATTGCCGGGCCGAATCCCAATCTGAACGTTCCCGGCGGGCTCGCAATCGATAAAGAAGACAACATCTACGTTGCCAACATTCAGGGGGCGTCGGTGGACAAGTTCGTTCTTCCGACCCCGTCGCCGACGCCGAAGCCGACGCCGACGACGTCGCCGACGCCGACTCCTAAACCGACGCCGTCGCCCTCGACGAGTCCGAGCGTTACGCCCAGCCCGACGCCGTCACCGACGCCGACGCCGTTCAACATTCGCCCCACGTTCCAAATCGCGGGAGCGAAGACGCACGTGATTACGCCGACCAGCGTCGCGGTCGACGTAAACGGCAACGTCTACATTTCGGATCAAGGCGCGTCGCACGCGGGATGCGGCTCCGCTCGCGGCCCGGCGATTCTGATCTACGCTCGTCCGCACGTTCGCGGCCTCATCTCCACACCGCCCACGCGCACGATCGCGGGATGCACGACGAAGCTCAAAGCGCCGACCGACGTGAAGGTCGATAAGAACGGGCTGATTTACGTCGCGGACACGAGCGAAACCGGTGGAGGCATCGTGTGGATTTACGCTGCGACGGCCGCCGGAAACGCCGCGCCGATGGGATACTACACCTCACCGGGAGCCGTAACCGGTATCGGCGTCGTGCCATAGTTCTAGAACTCGGGAGCCTCATCGATGCCCCAACGCCGCAGGGCAAAGCAGAGGCGATAACAGCGGCGGCCCGCGGGTTCGTCGATGCCGCCGCCGTGACGGCGATGTTGTTTTGGGACGATCGGACAATCGTGGCCGTCAATCCGCAAGGATCCGACGGCTTTCTCTTGCGCGACGAATCGCCCGAACTGCGGCGCCTATTCGTCAACGCGATCGAGCGTTTCGGCGAAAATGCGGCGTTTCTGGATCGCAAGCGGCAGCGCTCGTTGGCCGGTATGAGCTCCTCGGCGTGCAAAAGCGACGTCGTGCTCGCCCCGTTGCCCGCGCAAAACGGCATCGTCGGCGTTCTCGTGTTGAACGTCGGTGCGGAGCCGAGCCGGGCCGCACTCGAAGAACTGACGCGATACTGCGAACTGTGCGCGCGCTTGCTCGAAATGGATCGAGCGTTGGCGGCGGCCCGCCGGCAGTCGCGCGACAGCCGGCTGCTGGCGATGGTGAACGAACGTCTGCACAAATCGCTCGATCGTCGCGACGTACTCTTCGGGATCGTCGAAAGCGTCCGCACCGCCTTCGGTGCCGACCGCTGCATGATCTACGAGCGGTGCGCGGAGCCCGACCAGATTGCGGTCGTTGCCGCCGCAGCGAAAGGCGGCGCCGCAAGTATTGGTTCCGGCCCAACTCCGCTCGACGCGGACATGCGTAAGGTCTTCGGCGGCTTAACGCTGCGGCGCGAGGATACGATCGCCGTTCCGTTCGTGGTCGAGGGGCGCGTCGAAGACGCGCTCGTCCTCTCGTTCGACCGCTCCGACGCGGTCGACGACGCCGAAGTCGCGGCCGTCCGGTCGCTGGCGTTTCACGTAGGCCTCGCGCTTTCGAACGCGCGGCTCTACGAGCGCGAGCGCGCCCGCCGTAAGCAAGCTGAGTCGCTCGAACGGGTCGTTCGAATTCTCCGCGACACGCAGTACGTCGACGAGGTTATGCTCGTCTTCGTCGTGACCGTTTCGCACGAACTGCCGGTGGACTGCGCGGCCTACCGCCTCGAGGGCGGCTGGCTCGTTCGGCGCGCCGTGCGCATGCGCGAGCAGCGCGGCCCCGTTTTTGAAGAACGCATCGAGCGTCATTACATGGAGCCGTTTCTAGCGCTGGACGAACCGAGCGATGCGATGGCGTTGCCGCGTGCCGTGCGCGGAGCGCTGTTCGAAGCGCGGAACGGCGTCGTGGTGCCGCTTCGTCTGGACGGTGCGCTTTGGGGCATGCTCGTGGTACGCAGCACGCCCGACGCCCAGATGGAGTGGTCGAACGAAGAGCGCATGACCTTCTTCCGAACGCTCGGCTCGCACTTGGAAATTGCGTTGGCCAACGCACACGCGTACGAGCGAGAACTGCGTCGCGCGCAAGAGCGCGAAACGCTTGCGGAGGCGGCGCGAACGATTCTGAGCCACCGCGCTCTCGGTACGCTCGCCGCCGCGATGTGCCGCCTCGGCGCGACGCTGGTGCACGCGGACAACGCGTGCGTCCTGCATTGGGACGGCGTCGCGTACGCTCGGGCGGGCTCGTACGGGGACGACGTCGGCGATCTCATCGCCGTGAGCGGATTCGACACCGAGCATCGCGTCGAACGAATGGGTACGCTCGTCGGCGACGAGCGGCGCGTCCAGCGGCTCATCGACGGCCCCGGGTATGTCGTCATCCCGTTGTCGCGGCCCGTTTCGGACGAAGAAAGCCATACGATCGACGCGTTTCTCTTGGTAGGGAAGGACGGACCGGAGCGGTTCGCGCGCGACGATCTGCGGCTGCTGCAAGAACTCGGCGCCTTGCTGGCTTTGGCGCTTCGCAATATCGAACTGTACGAAGCGATGGTTCGCGCCAACTTCGCGCTGCAAGAATCCAGCGAATTCAAGGACGATCTCCTCGCGATGCTGGCGCACGATTTCAAGAGTCCGTTAACCGTCATCTCCGGCTACTGCGAGCTCTTGATGGACAGCGACCCGGAGCATCGCGAGGAAGTCGAGACCGTCTGGGCGCAAACGCAGCGCCTCGTCCAGCTATCCGACGACGCGCTCATCCTGGCTCAGACGCAATCCGAAGGCTTCTCGCTCGTCCGAACGACGGTCGATTTGGCGGCTTTCGTCGAGGACTGCGTCGATGCAACGGCGTCCAACAACCCGCGGCTGGTCGTTTCCGTGCCGAACGGCCCGCTGATGGTCGAGCTCGATCCGCAGCGGTTCCGGCACGTCCTCGACAACCTGGTTTCCAACGCGCTCAAATACTCGGAGGGCGAGGCGAAGGTCTCGGTGCGCGCCTGCGACGATCGCGCCGTCATCGAGGTCGCCGACCGCGGTATCGGAATTCCGGCCGACGAGCTCCCGGCGGTCTTTAGCCGGTTCGGCCGCGCCAGCAACGCGAGAAGGCGCGGCATCGCCGGCTCGGGGATCGGCCTGTACGTTGCCAAAAAGGTCGTGGAAGCGCATCGCGGGACCCTTACTGTGAAGTCTAAGGAAAACGAGGGGAGCACCTTCACGGTATCGCTCCCGCTCGTGGAGAAGAACTAGGACCCCTTTATGTCATTCATCAAAGCTATTTTCGACGGGAACGAGCGAGAAGTCGCTCGTCTGCGCCGCACCGCAACCGCCGTCAACACACTGGAGCCGGAAATCTCCGCGCTCGCCGACGACGCGCTGCGGGCAAAGACCGCCGAGTTCCGCGAACGCCTGGACGCGGGTGAGTCACTGGACGAGATGCTGCCCGAAGTCTTTGCAGTCGTCCGCGAGGCCGGCAAACGCACGCTGGGCATGCGCCACTTCGACGTGCAGATCATGGGCGGCCAAGTGCTCTACGAAGGGCGCATAGCCGAGATGAAGACGGGCGAAGGCAAGACGCTGGTCGCCACGCTTCCCGTTTACGCGCGCGCGTTGGAAAACCGCGGCGTGCACGTCGTCACCGTCAACGACTACCTGGCGCGCCGCGACGCCGAATGGATGGGGCCTCTCTACCAGTTCCTTGGGTTGAGCGTCGGTATCATTCAGCACGGGCTCGATTCCGCGCAGCGCCGCGCGGCGTACAACTCCGATGTGACCTACGTTACCAACAACGAAGTGGGCTTCGACTATCTGCGCGACAACATGGCTTGGCAGGTCGAGGATCTCGTTCAGCGCGAGCTGTACTTCGCGCTCGTCGACGAAGTCGACTCAATTCTCGTCGACGAAGCGCGGACGCCGCTCATCATCAGCGGGCCTTCGCAAGAGTCGGGCGAGCTCTACGAAAAGTTCGCTCAGATTCTTCCGCGGCTCAAGAAGGGCGAGGATTACACCGTCGACGAGAAGGCGCACGCCGTTCCGATTCAGGAACCGGGCGTCGCCAAAGTCGAGAAGATGCTAGGTATTGCGAACCTTTACGACCAGCGCAACATCGAGCTGGCGCATCAGCTCAACGCGGCGCTGAAGGCCTGGAATCTCTTCCATCGCGACCAGCAATACATCGTCAAGGACGGTGAGGTCATTATCGTCGACGAATTCACCGGCCGGTTGATGTACGGGCGCCGGTACTCCGACGGTATCCACCAGGCGATCGAAGCAAAAGAAGGCATAAAAGTTCGCGGCGAAGACCAAACGCTGGCGACGATCACGTTCCAAAATCTGTTCCGGCTCTACCATCATCTGGCGGGCATGACCGGTACCGCGAAGACCGAGGAGCGCGAATTCCGCGATATTTACGGACTGGACGTCGTCGTGGTTCCCACCAATATGCCGATGGTTCGCAAAGACAACTCGGACATCGTTTACAAGAGCGAAAAGGCCAAGTTCGAAGCGGTCGTCAACGAGATCATCGCCGAACACCAGAAGGGCCGTCCGGTTCTCGTCGGTACGCGATCGATCGAAAAGAGCGAGCTGCTCGCATCGATGCTGCGCCGTAAAGGCGTGGAGTGCAACGTTCTCAATGCCAAGTATCACGAACAAGAGGCCGAGATCGTCAAGGATGCCGGACAGCCCGGCCAGGTGACGATCGCCACCAATATGGCGGGACGCGGTACCGACATCAAGCTCGGCGAAGGTGTCCCGACCAGCGGGGGCCTGCACATCATCGGCACCGAGCGTCACGAGTCGCGCCGGATCGACAACCAGCTGCGCGGCCGCTCGGGTCGCCAGGGCGATCCGGGGTCGTCGCGGTTTTACGTTTCGCTCGAGGACGAAGTCATGCGGCTGTTCGGCGGAGATCGCATGACGAACATCATGGATCGAGTCGGGTTCACGGACGAGCAGCCGATCGAATCCGGCCTCGTGACGAAGTCGATCGAACGCGCGCAGAGCAAAGTCGAAAACCACAACTACGAGATTCGCAAGCACGTCCTCGAATACGACGACGTCATGAACAAACAGCGGTCGATCATCTACGCGGATCGGCGCGCGATTCTCGAGGGCGTCTTCGACTCACGAACGTTCTTGCTTCAAAGCCTGGCCGCCAAAGTCGACGAGGCGGTGGAGCATAGCGCTCCCGAAAACGCGCATCCCAGCGACTGGGATCTCGCGGAGATGCTCAACGAGCTCGACGCGATCTTTCCCGCGAAGCAATCCCTCGCGGTCGCCGACCTGGAAGGCAAAGATAGGGAGGAGATACGCCGCGTACTACACGATAAAGCGGTCGCCGCGTACGAAACCAAGGAACGGGAAGTTACGCCGGAGATTCTGCGCGTCGTCGAACAGCGCTACTTACTGTTACCGATCATCGATCGTCAATGGGTCGACCATCTGTACGTGATGGATCACCTCAAGACGGGCATCGGCTTACGCGGATACGGCCAAAAAGATCCGCGAGTGGAATACGAAAAAGAAGCGTTCGAGATCTTCGAGTCGCTCAAGAACAACATCGCCGACGAAGCCGTCAAGGGCGTCTTTCGCGTGCAGATCGAGCACGGTCCGCCGCCGCCCGAGATGGTCGCGCAGGCGGGCCCGCAGTTCGAGCCGATTCCGTCGGGAGAAATTCTACCGCAGCCGGTGCATCAAGGACGCTTGGCCCCGCAGGAAGTCGAGCAGCTGCTCGGGCCGATGCCCGGTGCCGGACGAAAGCCGCAGGCGCTCCATACCAACAAAGACGACGAGTCGCCCGCCAAACCGGTCCAACGCGATCAGCCCAAAGTCGGGCGGAACGAGTTGTGTCCGTGCGGGAGCGGCAAAAAGTTCAAGAGGTGTCACGGCACCGCAGCTTAGTATATCAGCGCTCCGCCGTACGCCGCGGCGACCGGCGTTACGTCGCCGCTCGCCGCTGCATCAGCATTCGCCATCCGCCCGTAGAACCGGATTTCAGTTCGGGATCATGCGAATCGGCGGATGAGGTAACGTCACAGGACTTCCGCCCATAAACGGCGGCGCCCCAATGACCGGCGTGCCGCTCATCGGCGGCTCGAACGGCGGCGGCCAACCGCCGATCGGTGGAATGGGATCGAACACCGGTCCTCCGATCGGTTCGGAAACGGGTGGGAACGAGGGCGATCCGTCGATCGGCGTTTGGCCGTTACCGGCAACGAGAGATCCCCCGAGATCCACGTTTTGCGCGCTCACATCGACGTTGACGCCTTGCCCCTGCGCGTTTAGCGTGGTGGCGATTCTGCCGCCGTAGCCGTTTTGCGCGACGACGGAAAGCGAACCGTTGGAGTTGCGCGTGACGCTGGCGCCGTTTCCGAGATCGATCGTCTGCCCGTCGGCGATCGCAACGTTTTGTCCGAAGTTTTCGATCGACGGCTGGCCGGCGTTATCGAGCGAAATGGTCGTTTGGCCGCCGTTCAACGACACCGTTGCCGATTGGTTCCAGGTGATGCCGCGTGCCGTCGGCGACGAAACCTGCGTGGCGATTTGAAATCCTCCGGGAATGGAATTCGAGTCGAGCAGATCGGGTTGGGATGCCATGCTGTTCCAGTGACTGCCGTTGAACGAGAGGTGAGGATCGCCGGTGCTGGCACCGGCGGCGTTCGGAAAAAACTGTTCGCCGCCGTAGGGCTGGCAGCCGTTGCCGTAACCGGGACACGCACCGCCGGCCGAACTGCCGTATCCCATCATCGATTGCAGCATCGCCATCAGCTGCTGGATGAGACCGGCGAGCGGGCCGAACATCGCGGTTTGCATGGGACTTTGCATCGCGACGCCGTTTGCCAAGGGCGGCGCAAAGCGCGAGATACCGTCGCCGCCGGCAAATGCGGGCGCGAGCCCGCTTTCGAGCGAGGCGAGCGGGTTTTCGAGCTCGTTGGCCATTGGTGCGAGCGTAGCGAGCTGGGATTCGAGGGGCTGGACGTACATCGCGAAACCTCCGTTCGTTTCGAAGTCGAAGGCACGTTCACGACGAAGCCGCTCGCTGACAAGGGAGTGCCGGCGGCTTTGAGCAAACCGGGGTCTCTCATGAGCGACACGCAGCAAACCGCGATAGCACGCCTTCAGGAGCGATTGAACGCCCTCAAGGAGCGCCTTTGACTATGCGGGTAAAGCGCGCCGCGCCACCGAGCTAGAAGCGCGCTCGCACGCCGAGGGCTTCTGGAACGATCCCGAAAGCGCTCAGCGCGTGATGAAAGATCTGGCGAATTTGCGGGATGAGAACGGCCGGATCGAAGACGTCGAACGCGCCCTGCAAGACGCACGCGAGGTGCTCGAGCTCTTCGGGGACGATCCGGAGGCGGCGAGGGATGCCGACGCCGGAATCGCGACCGCCGCGGGAGCCATCGGCGAGCTCGAGATGGCCGCGAACTTCAGCGGAGAGTTCGACGCTCACAACGCGATCGTCAGCGTCTTTGCCGGTGCGGGCGGTGTCGATGCTGCCGACTGGACGCAGATGCTCGCGCGGATGTACCTGCGCTGGGCCGAGGCCAAAGGCTTCAAAACGCAGATGGTCGACGAATCGCCGGCCGAAGAAGCGGGCTTGAAGTCCGTCACGTTCTTCGTGCGCGGCCGTAACGCGTACGGAATGCTGGAGAGCGAACGGGGCGTGCACCGTCTGGTGCGGCTGTCGCCGTTCGACGCCGCACACCGGCGTCACACGTCGTTTGCGGCCGTCGACGTCATTCCGGAAATCGAGGCCGGCGAAAAGCTCGACGTCGAAATCAAACCCGACGACCTGCGCATCGAGACGTTCAAGTCCGGCGGAGCCGGCGGACAGTACGTCAACAAGACCGAGTCGGCGGTACGCATCATCCACGTGCCGACCGGCATCATCGTGGCGTCGCAGCAGGAGCGTTCGCAAGCGCAGAACCGCGACGTCGCGACGAATATCTTGCGAGCGAAACTCGTGCAGCGGGCCATGGAAGAACGCGAAAGCAAGCTCGCGGGTTTGCGCGGAGAGCGTCAGGCCAACGAGTGGGGCAGCCAGATTCGCTCCTACGTGCTGCAGCCGTATCAGCTCGTCAAAGATCACCGCACGGACGTCGAAACGGGCAACGCGCAAGCGGTGCTCGACGGCGAAATCGACGGATTTATCTGGCCGTACCTCCAACGGCGCCGGGCCGCCGTCTAGCCCTCCGTGCGCGATCGGTTCCTCTGGATCGGCAGCGCGGCGTACGCGGTGCTGTTTACGCTGCTGGGGGCCGTCAAATATTCGGCGCACCGGAATCTCGTCGATTTCGGCATATTTGCGCAGACGGCCGCTAGTGCATTCGGCTGCTTCTGCAACGCGCTCGAGGGCAGCCATTGGGCGTTTCACTTTTCGCCGGTGCTGTACGCTGCGGGGGCCGCAGTTGCACTGACGCGGTCGCCGCTCGTGCTGATCGCGCTGCAGGCCGTTGCGGGTGCGCTCTGCGCGCCGCCGGTGTATGCGATCGTCCGCGCCCGCAGCAACGTCGTAACCGCTCGATGGAGCGCGGTCGCCGTATGGCTGTATCCGCCGCTGGCCGGATTGGTGTTCGGCGATTTCCACGAAAACGGATTCGCGCCGGCGGCCGTCGCCTGGACGCTCTACGCTTTCGACGTGCGAGCGATCGCGTGGTGCGCGTTCTGCGCGCTGCTCGCGCTCGCGGTCAAGGAAGATCAAGCGATTTTCTTGGCGCTTGCCGGCGCCGGCGCTGCGATCGCGTATCGCAACGATATTCCGCGAATGCGATTGGCGGCGGCCGTCGCGATCGTTTCCGCGGCCGTAGCGGCGATATTCTTCTTTGCGATTCAGCCGCACGCGAATGCCGACCCGGCGTGGCAGCCGGCGCGTTTCTACGCCTGGACCGCGGACGACTGGAGGGCCTTGATTCCCGGCGGTGTGTTGGAGCGGATCGGGTTTCTCGCTCTCATCCTCGTTCCGTTGGCTTTTCTTCCGTTGCGCACGCGCGCGTTCTGGTTGGCGGTTGCTCCGCTTGCCGAGGTGTTGAGCTCGCGGATGAGTACGACGTTCACCGTCGGAACACACTATGCCGGTGCGTGGCTCGGATACCTGCTGATAGCGTTCGCGTCGGGAGTCGCCGCCCTGGCGCGGCGCGGCCGCGCCAATCGCGCGTTGTATTGGTGCGTCGCGTTCTGCGTTATCGAGCTGGCCGTTGCCGATCCGCTGCATCCCGCGGCAAACCTGCGAGCGCCGCAGCCGCGAGACGCCGCGCTCGATCGTGCGCTGACGTGGCTTCCGCGGAACGCCGACGTTGCGACGCAGGAAGAGGCGTACGGGCATTTGGCAATAGACGATCCGCGGGCTCGGCTGCTTCCGGAGAGCGCCGCCGGCGAGCTTCGCACCTGCTACGTGCTCGTCGATCGCGATTTTCCGCTGTCGCCGCGTTTGGAGGAATACGGCGCGGAGTTGACGTCGCTCGTGCGCGAACGCCGCTATGTGCTCGTGCGGCGTTCGGGCGGCGTCGAGCTGTACCGGTCGAGTGCGCCGGAGTGCGCTACGTAAGGCCCGCGAGCGCCGCCGCAGCGGCGCGCGGCCATTCGTCGTCCCCGCGCACGATGCGATACGGTGCCGCCCACGGCGACCAGCGTGCGGCTTGCAGTTCGTACGCGCGCGACGGCGGAAAGACGCCCACGACCGGCGTTCCGACCATTCCCGCAACGTGCAGCGCACCGGAATCGGGTGCAACGATGGCGCGCGCACCAGCAATCGCGTCCTTCCACGGTGCCAGTTCGGCGAAGCGCTCGACAACGCGGCCCGTCAGTCCGGCAAAACGATCGGCATAGCTGCTTTCGTGCGAAGCCGCAACGAGGTGAACCGCGTACGCGGCCCCGACGCGCTCTACCAACTCCGCGACCGCTGCCGTCGACATGCCGAGCCGCTCCCATTTATCGGTAACCTGAATCGCGACGCGCTCGTCGCGCGCGGGTTCGCCGTCGATCACCAACGGGCGAAGAAGCGACGGGTCCCGCGTCGGAACGGCTGCGTCGCCGAGAATGGGGCGCGCGAGGCGAAACAGGACCTCGCATTCGTGCGGCGCGCTCGAGTCTAGTCCGGCGCTGCGAAAAACGCGCACGTTGACGTAGCGCCACGACCACAGCGTCTTGCCGGGCTTTCCCCACAGGTTCGTAAAGCCCGCGCGCACGGGGGCTCCCGTCGCACGAGCGAGGCGGTAGCCCGCCGGATCCTCGGTCGCCACCAGGACGTGCGAATACGCCGCGCCGCGCAGCTCCTCTCCGAGCGCGGCGACGGCGGCCAGATTCGAGCGATCGGCCGACCGCTGCCGTATCGTGCGAGCGACGATCGCGCGGCGTACGGCGCCTGCCGAGAAAACGCCGGCGTTGGCGGGGCCGAGCAGCACGTCGGCCGGTATCGCGCGCTCGCGCAACGCTGCGAGCATCGGCGTCAGCGCGAGTGCGTCGCCAATTGCGTCCAGGCGGATGACGAGCACCGACGGTGAACCTCCGGACATGCCATTCGGTTTGACGAAGTACCGTAATATGCCCCGCGTGGGGGGCGCGGACGCCAGGCCGGAGCGCCTTTTCACATGATTGCGCGGGACGACGTGGTGACGTTCGAGCAGCTCGACGGGTACCGGACGGTGCGCGAGTTCGGCTACGCTTCGGGCATAGCGTCGCGTCCGCGCAACCGTTTTCGCTCGACCTTTCGCAGCCTCGGCATGCTGATCGGATTGTCGGCCGGCGAGTTTCTCAGCGATGCCGAGCAGCTTCGCGCCGAAGCGCTCGACGCTCTGCGCCGGCGTGCCGACGCTTTGGGCGCTAACGCCGTCGTCGGTTTGCAGTTCTATGTTTCGGAAGGAAACGACGGATCGTGCAAGGTCGTGGCGTTTGGCCGAGCCGTGCTCGTTTCGAAAGCCGAGCCTTCCTGATGCTCGAGGAGCGAGCGCGGCGCGAACGGCTGCTCGCGCGCGAAGCGTCTGCCGCCGGCGCGTGCCGGTTGTGTGCGATCGGCGCGCAGCGGCGCAACAACGTCTATGGCGAAGGCGATCCGTGCGCGCGGCTTATGGTCGTCGGTGAGGGGCCGGGGGAAACGGAAGACTTGCTCGGCCGCCCCTTCGTGGGCCGCGCGGGTCAACTGCTCGACAAGATGCTTGGCGCGATCGGTTTGGCGCGCGAAGACGTCTATATTTGCAATACCGTCAAGTGCCGTCCGACGCTCGACGGGCCGCGCGGGCCGCGCAATCGAGCGCCGGAACTCGACGAGATGGCGAACTGCCGCCCGTTCTTGGACCGTCAGATCGAGCTCGTAAGTCCCGACGTTCTTCTCGCGCTCGGCGCGCCGGCGGCCAAATCGTTTTTGGGGCGCGATTTTCAAATTACGAAGATGCGCGGACGATGGTACGCGGGCCCGGGCGGCACCCCCTTGATGGTCACCTTTCATCCGGCGTACGTGCTCAGGCAAACCGGCGGTGAAATCGAAGCCGTCAAACGCCTGGTCTGGAACGACCTCAAAGCGGTTCGCGCCAAGCTCGACGAGGTGGAAGCCGCGCGCCAATCGCCAACACCCGCGGCCGTTGCACCCGAGCAAAGCAGCCTGTTCGGATCCTAGGTGCGGCTCGTGGTACAATGGGCGCCGTGAATCGGGATCCCCTCGAGATTTGGACGTCGAGCGTCGTGAGCCGAGCCGGTTTTTCCGGCTCGGAAAGCTTTGCGCGCGAGTTTGGGCTCAAGCCGTACCGCCTGCGACAACTGTATCGAGCGGCATGCAAAGAGCTGATCGAGACCGTCGATGGGGTGACCACGCTGCCGAAAGAGTTGCGTGCGAAACTTGCCGAGCACGGCGTGACGTTCTCTTCGGTCGAGCCGTCGGTCGTCCAGCGTTCGCGCGACGGCCAAACGACGAAGGGACTGTTTCGCCTGACCGACGGCAAGGAAGTCGAAGCGGTGCTCATGGAGCACACCGGCGATCGCACCACCGTCTGCATCTCCTCGCAGGCAGGCTGCGCCTTTGCGTGTGCGTTTTGTTCGACCGGGCAAGCCGGGTTTTCGCGGAATTTGACCGCCGTCGAGATCTTCGATCAGGCGCGCTACTTCGCACGGGATCTCGCCGCCCGCGGCAAACGCATCACCAACGTCGTCTTTATGGGAATGGGCGAACCGTTTCATAACTACGACGCGGTAATGGAAGCCGTCGCCCTGCTCAACGACCCCAGCGGTTTCGGTCTGGGACACCGTCATATCACGATTTCAACAGTCGGGTTGGTCGACAAGATCGATCGTTTCGCCGAGGAGCGGCTGCAGGTCAATCTCGCCATTTCTCTGCACGCCCCGTCGGACGCCGTTCGTTCGAGCATCATGCCCGTCAATCGCAAATTCGCGCTTGGCGAACTGATGGATGCTTGCGAGCGTTACGTGCAAAAAACGAAGCGTAAAGTCTTCTTCGAATACGTTATGCTGGCAGGGGTGAACGACTCGCCCGATGCGGCGCGCGAACTCGCGACGTCGATGCGCGGACATCTCTACCATGTCAATTTGATTCCGTATAATACGACGCCCGACGCGCCGTTTGCCGGAACCAGCGACACAAAGATCTGGGAGTTCGCGGGGATTTTAAACGAAGCCGGCGTCCCCGTAACCGTACGGCGCAATATGGGCCGAGACATTGCCGCCGCATGCGGCCAGCTCCGCGCGCAGACCCAGCCGAAAGTGAGAGTGAGCGTTCGGTGAACTTCAAACGATCTATTCCTATTCTGCGAATATTCGACGTCGACAAGGCGCGCGAGTTCTACCTCGGGTATCTGGGATTTTCCGTCGACTTCGAACATCGCTTTCACGACGGCGCGCCGCTGTTTATGGGCGTCTCGCGCGACGGGCTGCCGCTTTTTTTGAGCGAGCATCACGGGGATGGGTCGCCTGGAACGTACGTGCGAATCGACGTCACCGGTATCGACGAACTGTATGCCGAACTCGCCGCGAAGGCGTACAAGTATACGAACCCGAGCATCGTCGAACAAGAATGGGGTCAGCGCGAGTTGTGCGCGTACGATCCCTTCGGCAATAGGCTCATCTTTAGCGAACCGGTCGGCGCCTAACGTGGCGACGTGGAACGACGTTCGCCGGATTGCGTTGTCTCTGCCGGGAACGAGCGAGGAATCGTCGCGCGAGCACGCCGCGTGGCTCGTGAACAAAAAGTTCTTCGTGTGGGAGCGCCCGCTGCGAAAATCCGATCTCGCAGTGCTGGGAAATAAGGCGCCGAAGGGGCCGATTCTCGGAATACGTACCGCAGATCTCGAGATGAAGGACGTACTGCTCGCCAGCGATCCAAAAGTATTCTTTACGATTCCGCACTTCGACGGCTATCCCGCGGTGCTGGTGCGCCTCGATAAGATCGGAACGAAAAAACTCAAAGATGCCATCGTCGAAGCGTGGCTGGCGCGAGCCGGCAAACGCGCGGTAGCGGAGTACCTGCGTGAATCCGGCCGGTAGCATCGCCGTCGTAACGGGGGCATCCGGCGGAATAGGGTCGTCGACGGTCCGCGCGCTTTCCGAAGCCGGCGCACACCTCGTGTTGGCCGCACTACCCGGCGAGATGGAGCTGCTCGAACGGCTTGCGTCCGACGCCGAACGAAACGGGGTACGAGCGCTCGCCGTGCCGGCCGACGTGACGCGCCGCGACGACGTCGATCGTCTCGTCGCGACCGCCTTGGATGCGTTTGGAACGATCGACGTCCTCGCCAACGTGGCCGGCATCGGATCGCGGCCATCGCTCTGCGATCAGACCGACGAAGAACTCGAACGCGTGCTCGCGGTCAATCTCCTCGGATGCGCGCGAACGATGCACGCGGTCCTGCCTATCATGAAAGCGCGGCGGCGAGGCGCAATCGTCAACATCGGCTCCGTCGCGGGCGAGGCGGGAGTCATGGGGATCTACTCGGCGTCGAAGTTCGGATTACGCGGGCTCTCAGACAGCGTGCGCCGCGAGGTCCGCAGCTATGGGATTGGGGTTACGCTGATCGAGCCGGGCTTCGTGCGCACGCAGATGAACGAAGCGATGGGCGACGGTCTTCCCAGCCCCGACATCGTCGCTCGCGCGATCGTCCGGTCCGTCCGCCGTCCGCGCCGGCGCGTCATCGTGCCTTTTTCGTATTCGATTCCGGTGTTTATGGCCAACGCGTTTCCGGGCCTCATCGATCTCGTCTTCGGCGACGCACGCATTCAGGAGCGCCTCAATCGGGACGCACGTGCGAAGGCAGCGGAGCAGACACCGACGTGAAACCCGGTATCGCGATCAGCGGGGCGTCGAGCGGCATCGGGGCCGCGACCGCGCTACTGCTCGCGGAGAAAGGGTATACGGCCTTTGCCGGAGTGCGCAGCGATGACGACGCGCGCCGCGCCGCCGGGCTGCACGCCAACGTTCGGCCGATATTGTTGGACGTCACCGACCAGTCGTCGATCGAGCGCGCGGTCGACGACGTCTCGAAGAGCGGCGTCGCGATCGCCGGAATCGTCAGCAATGCCGGAATTGCCATCGGGGGTCCGCTCGAACGCCTTCCCATCGCCGAACTGCGGCGCCAGTTCGAGGTCAACGTCTTTGGCGCCGTCGCACTCGTCCAAGCATTTCTTCCGCTTCTGCACGGCGGCAGGGGTCGCGTGGTCTTTGTCGGCTCGATCTCGGGGAGGCTCGCCACACCCTACATCGGTCCGTACAGCGCATCGAAGTTTGCGCTTCGAGCGCTATCGGACGCGATGCGCATCGAACTCGCGCCGGCCGGCATTGCGGTATCGCTCATCGAGCCCGGATCGGTGAAGACGCCGATTTGGGGAAAAGGCCGCAAAACCGCGGCCGATATGGCGTCGCAGCTCGGAGATCGGACGCGCGAGCATTATCGCGCGGCACTCGAGCGCGTCGTCGCGATCACCGAAAGCGAGGAGCGCGACGGAATGCCCGTCGCCGTCGTCTCCAACGCAATCGTACACGCCTTGTGCGCGCGCAGGCCGCGCGCGCACTACCTCCTCGGCGGATCGGCCCGCATGGGCAGCGTCGTTGCCGTATTGCCGCCGGCACTCCGCGATCGCGCGATTCGCGCCTCGATGCGCATTCCGTAACCCCGGCGGCCGGCGCTGGCACGGCGGGTGATTCTCGGGGGATTGATAAATCTAGCAGGCCTTATGGAATCGGCCGAGGCGACCCGGGTCAGCATGGACGAGATCACGGCACTGGCCAAGCGCCGTGGATTCATCTTTCAGTCGAGCGAAATTTACGGCGGCATCAACGGTTTTTGGGATTACGGGCCTCTCGGCGCCGTACTCAAGCGCAACGTCAAGAATGCGTGGTGGCGCGATACCGTCGAGCTGCGCGACGACGTCGTCGCTTTCGACTCGTCTATCGTTATGCATCCGCTGGTGTGGAAGGCGTCGGGTCACGCCGACGTCTTTCACGATGTCATGGTGGACTGCAAGGTCTGCAAACACCGCTTCCGGCTCGATCATCTCAAGAATCGTGCCCAATGCCCGGATTGCGGCAGCAAAGACTCCTTTACCGAGCCGCGCAACTTCAATTTGATGATGAAGACGTTCGTCGGCCCGATGGAGGATACGTCGTCGGTCGCGTACCTCCGCCCCGAAACCGCTCAGGGAATCTTCGTCAATTTCAAGAACGTCTATCAAACGGCGCGCAAGAAGCCACCGTTCGGCATCGCGCAAATCGGAAAGTCGTTTCGCAACGAAATTACGCCGGGGAATTTCACCTTTCGCGTGCGCGAGTTCGAACAGGCCGAGCTGGAATATTTCGTTCCCGACGACGGACGCGATATGGGCGTCTTTCGCGAATGGGTCGATCGGCGCAAGCGCTGGTACTCCGACTACGGCATCAGCGCCGAGCGTCTGCGATTCTACGAGCTTACCGACGCAGAGCGCCCGCACTACGCGAAAGCCGGAATCGACGTCGAGTATCTCTTTCCTTGGGGCTGGGGCGAACTAGAGTCCATCGCACATCGCACCACGTACGATCTCGACGCGCACATGAATCTTTCCGGAAAAGATCTCAAGTTTTTCGACGAGGCGAGCAAGTCGCACTATACGCCGCTGCTGATCGAAAGTTCGGCCGGCATGGACCGCACCGCATTGACCTTTCTTATCGACGCGTACGAACGGGAGAGCGGCGTCGACCCCAACGGAAAGACGGTCGAGCGTACCGTGCTCCGCTTCCATCCGTCGATCGCTCCGGTCCAAGCCGCGGTCTTTTCGCTCGCACGCAATCGCGAAGATCTCGTCGAACGCGCTCGCGCGATCGAAAAGGCGCTGCGCCCGAATTTTCGAACCCAGTACGACGAGGGCAATATCGGCCAGCTCTATCGGCGCCAAGACGAGATCGGGACGCCGTATTGCGTTACGATCGACCACCAGACGCTCGACGACGCAACGGTGACGGTGCGCGGGCGCGATTCGATGCTGCAAGAGCGGGTACAAGCGAGCCAGTTGGAAACCTATTTACGGCACCGATTGACGGGAGCACCGGCGGAATAATGTCGGTGCAGGTCGGCGCCCGCTACGTCTATTTCTTCGAGCAGGGGAACGCGCTTCGGCAGGGCGGTGGACCAACCGCGATGCGCGAACTGCTCGGCGGAAAAGGAGCCGGGCTTGCCGAGATGACCTCGGCAAAGCTGCCCGTGCCCGCAGGATTCACGATTACGACGGAGGCGTGCCTCCGATTCTACGATGCCGGACGTTCGTTTCCCGACGGCCTCGAGGAGCAAGTCTCGGCGGCGATGCGCGAACTCGAGCAGCGAACCGGCAAAGGCTTCGGTTCGGTCGAAAATCCGCTGCTCGTTTCCGTACGCAGCGGCGCGCGCGTTTCGATGCCGGGAATGATGGACACGATTCTCAACCTCGGCTTGAACGACCGTACCGTCGAC
>JAFAHZ010000021.1 GCA_019236975.1 Vulcanimicrobiota bacterium
GCCCTTCCATAATCAAGCTGCGCGCCTGCGAGCGCGTGATGCCCTCGCGTTCGGAGACGGCCGTATCCAGCCGGAGCGAGCTTTTACTCGCGAAGCGGTCGGAAGTCGGGCCGCTCATGTCGAATTTGCAATTCGATGCCGGTGCACCTCAAACCGCTCCATCCGATCGATTTTCTCGTCCGCAGCGCGCACGTCTATCGCGAGAAAACGGGGGTCGTCGACGGCGACGTCCGGCGGACGTATCCCGAGACGCTCGATCGCGTCTACCGCTTCGCGCGGCTCCTGCGTCAGATGGGATTGAAACCGGGCGATCGCGTCGCGGTGATTGCTCCCAACGCCGCTCAGATGCTGGAGGCGCACTTCGCGGTTCCCTTAGCCGGCGGGATCCTCTGCACGCTGAACATCCGTCTAATGTCCGACGAAATCGCATACATCCTCGCACACTGCGGCGCTTCGTTCGTCCTGTACGACGGCGAGTTCGAGGCCTTGCTCTTGGACCGGACGCGCCATCCGCGACTGCTGCGCATGGGGGAAGGCTCGCTCGACGCACTCGACTTCGAGACCGAGCTCGCGGCCACGTCCGGCGATCCGTTCGCGCCGGAATTGCGCGACGAAGACGAAACGATCGCGATCAACTACACGAGCGGGACGACGGGCCGGCCGAAAGGCGTGATGTTCAGCTATCGCGGCGCATACCTCAACGCGCTTGCGGAGGTTTTCCACGCCGGCTTGCGTCCGGAAAGCGTCTATCTCTGGACGGTGCCGATGTTCCACTGCAACGGGTGGTGCTTCACGTGGGGAGTGACCGCTGCCGGCGCGACGCACGTCTGCCTCCGCAAAATCGAGTACGGGCGAATCCTCGAACTGATCGAGACGGAAGGAGTGACGCATCTGTGCGCGGCGCCCACCGTTCTGGTCGGCATCGCGAACCATCCTGAAGCCAAGCCGTTCGCACGCCCGCTGCACGTGACCACGGCCGGAGCACCGCCGTCCCCCCATACGATTTTGCAAATGGAGCAGCTCGGGGCGACCGTCACGCACGTCTACGGCCTGACGGAAACGTACGGACCTTTTACGGTTTGCGCCTGGAAAAACGATTGGGACGTGCGCGAGCCGCAGATACGCGCCAAACTGAAGTCGCGCCAGGGCGTGCCGTTCCTCACGGCCGGCATCGACGACTTACGCGTCGTCGACGAAGCGATGAACGACGTCCCCGCCGATGGAGAGACGCAAGGCGAAGTCGTGATGCGCGGCAACAACGTGATGAAGGGCTACTTCGACGATCCCGGGGCGACGGCGAAGGCGTTTCGCGGCGGTTACTTTCACTCGGGCGACGTTGCGGTCATGCATCCCGACGGCTTTATCGAGATATGCGACCGCGCAAAAGACATCATCATCAGCGGGGGCGAGAACGTCTCGACGATCCAAGTCGAGAAGATCGTCATGGAGCATCCGGCCGTGCTGGAATGCGCCGTCGTCGCCATACCCGACGACAAATGGGGCGAGGTGCCCAAGGCGTTCGTGACGCTCAAGCCGGGCGCGACCGCGACCGAGGACGACGTCATCGCCTTCTGCCGCAAGCATTTGCCCGGATTCAAAACGCCGAAAGCCGTCGAGTTCTGCGATCTCCCAAAAACGTCGACGGGGAAGATTCAAAAGTTCGTTCTGCGCGAACGCGAATGGGCCGGCCGCGACAAACGCGTGAACTAAATTTATGGACGCCTTAAAACGGGATCTGGTTGTCGAGGTCGCCGTTGGATTGCGCCGGCGACGGTTCCGCCATTGCCTGATCGACTTGTTCTTGCGCGTTCTTGAGCAGCACTTCGCATTCGCGCGCCAGCACGCGCCCTTCTTTGAAAAGGGCGATGGCGCGGTCGAGTTCCGCTCCGGCCTCGAGCTCTTTGACGATCGCGTCGATGCGATCCAGTTTTTCTTCGAACGTTTTCGGTACGCGTTCAGCCATCGTCGTTGACCCGTTCGACGCGCGCCGTGAGGCTCCCCACGAACAGCCGCGCTTCGATTTCGTCGCCCGGTGCACTATCGCGCGCATCGCGCAGCGCGCGTCCGTCGCGCAACACGATCGCGTAACCGCGTTCGAGCGGTTTGAGTGGATCCGACGAGGTCAGCCGGCTCGACGCCAACTCCAACGCGCCGGTCCGCTGCGCGAAGTAGCGTTCTGCGGCTTGCACCAAGCGTTCTTTGCGTACCGCCAGCGGTGCGACCCGCTGAGCGATACGATGCGACGGATTGTGCGCGAGCAGCCGCCGTTCGAGCACCGCCAAACGATCGCGGCGTTTGGTGCACGTGCGCTCCCACGTGCGCGTCAGCGCCTCCGACGCAACGTCGGCCCGCTGCAGCGCGCGTGCGAGCTGATCGCGCATTTCGCGATCGAGCTGCGCGCTCAAACGTGACAGGCGTTCCCCGCCGCGCTGCCACTGTTGCGCGAGATACTGCGCGGCGTTCGACGGCGTTTCGCAGGCGAGATCGGCGACGTCGTCGGCGAGATGATGGTCGCCCGTGTGGCCGATTCCCGTGATCACGGGCTGCTTCGACCGCACGATCGCGCGCACGACCGGTTCTAAGTTGAACGCGAAGAGGTCCTCATACGATCCGCCGCCGCGCGCCAACACGATGACGTCTGCGCCGCTGCGTCCGGCACGATCGATCGCATCGGCGATCTCCACGTCGGCCCCGATGCCCTGGACGCGCGTCTCGACGAACTCGATGCGCACTTGCGGCGCTCGCGCGCTCAGCGTCGTCTGAAAATCCTCGGCACCTTTTCCACGCGCGGACACGAGGGCGACGACGCGCGGGAAAGCCGGTACCGGTTTCTTGCGCGCCCGCTCGAAGAAACCCAGGGCGCGAAAGCGCTCTTTCAACGCCTCGTACTGCGCGAAGAGCTCGCCGATTCCGGTGAGACGAACGTCGTTCACGAGCAACTCGTAGCGGCTGCGCCAATCGGCCACGCGAACCGTCCCGTAGGCGATCACCGCCGTGCCGAGCGCAATTTTTGGAAACGTGCGCGCGCGATTCGGATGCGCGAAGCATTGCAGCACGACGTTGGCGTCCTTGAGCGTAAAGTACACTCCGTTCGACCGCTCCGTGAACTCCGACACCTCGCCGCTGACCCCGATGAGTTCGAAAGCCCGCACGCGCCTGAAAACGCCGCGCAAACGTGCGGAGAATTCGCCGACCGACACGACGGTGACGCCTTCGATCCCGGTGAGGGGCACGTTCATCGCGGCGGATTCGCCGGCGACGTCGGCGCAGCGGTCGCTACGGGCGGCACGGGCTCGGCGCCCGCCGCACTCGGCAGCGTGCTCGGCGCTCCGGACGGCTCGGGTGAATCGAGGGACGGCGTCGTCGGTTCGGCGCTGGGCAGCGCGGAATCCGACGGCAGCGGCGAGACTTCCGGGGATAGGGCCGGTAGCGGCGCGAGATCCGCGGGCGCCGCGCCGGCGGCGGCGTAGTTGCCGTACACGGTGCCGCATCCGGCCTGCGGTTCCGTTCCCTTGACGTAATATTCCGGGCCTTTGCCGCAGCCGGCCATGCGTACGACGTCGTCGGGCATCGTGAAGTCGCGCGGTTTGGTTCCGTCGAGCGCCGCTTTCATGAAACGCGCCCAAATGCGGGCCGGAATATTGCCGCCGTACGATTCGCTCATGCGCGAATAGTCGTCGTTGCCGAGCCAAACCGCCGCGACCAGGTCGGGCGTAAATCCGACGAACCACGCATCCCGGAACGACGACGTCGTTCCCGTCTTACCGGCCGCAGGCCGCCCGATGACGGCGTTGGGATAGCCGGTACCGTGATTGATGACGTCTTCCAGCATCGTCGTGACCACGTAAGCCGTGCCCGAGCTGACGACGTCGATCGCTTGCGGATACTCGTCGTCGAGCACGAGGCTGCCGAACGAATCCTTCACGACGCGAAACGGCGTCGGATCGATATGCAACCCTTGATCGGCGATCGTCGCGTACCCGCTCGCGTGTTCCAGCGGCGTCACGACGCCCGAGCCGAGCGCGAGCGAGAGATTGGCTTCGAGCGGTGACTCGATGCCCATGCGGTGAGCGTAGTCGATGACCTTATCGAGACCGATGCGATCGGCTAGCTTTACCGCCACCACGTTGCGGGACTGCGCCAGCGCCACGCGCAGCGGAATGTCGCCCATATAGCGGAAGTCGTCGTTATTGGGCGACCAGCTCGTCCCGTCGCCCATCGGATACGATACCGGCGTGTCGGCAACGATCGTATTGGCCGGCATCCCGGAGTCGATCGCAGCCGTATACACGTAGAGCTTGAACGACGAACCGGGCTGGCGATGCGCTTGCCACGCGCGATTGAACTGATTGCTGAGCGAAAAGCCGGTGCCGCCGACCATCGCGAGAATTTCGCCGGTGGAGGGCCGCAGTGCGACCAGCGCGGCTTGATGACCGTCGATGCCCTCGGCCAGAGAACGCTCGACCCCCCAGTCGACCGCGTCTTGCGCGGCCTGCTGCAAGCGCGGATCGACGGTGGTGTACACTTGCAGTCCGCCCTCTTGTACGGCGTCGTCGCCGAAGAGATGCTGCAGCTGCGCGATGGCGTACGTCGTGAAATACGGATAGCGATAGCCTTGCAATCCCGGCGGCCGCTGCGCGATGAGTCCGAGCGGACCGTCGTAAGCCGCATCGGCCTCCTCGGACGAGATGTAACCGCTTTCGACCATGCGGTCGAGGACGTGCCGCTGACGGTCGCGCGCTAAATCGAAGTTTGCAAACGGCGAATAGTCCGAGGGTGCCGCTACCACGCCGGCCAGCATTGCCGCTTGTGCCAGCGTCAGCTTGTCGACGCTGCGCCCGAAGTACGTATGCGCCGCGGCGTCGACTCCGTAGGCGCCGGCGCCCAAGTAGATAATGTTCAGGTAGCGCTCGAGAATTTCGTCTTTGGTGTAAAAACGCTCGATCTCGATCGCCAGCAGCGCTTCTTGGATTTTTCGGGACACCGACACTTCGTCGGTCAGGAACAGGCGTCGCGCGAGCTGCTGCGTGATCGTGGACGCGCCTTGAAACTCCTGATGCGTAAAATCGGCGAACGCCGCGCGGACGATACCGCCGAAGTCGACGCCGTGATGGTAGTAGAAGTTGTGATCCTCGTTGGCGATAAACGCTTCGCGAACCAGCGGCGGGATGTGCGAAACCGGCACCCAGACCCGGTTTTCCTTATAGACCGATGCCAGCAGCGATCCGTCGCGCGCGAAGATCCGCGTCGAGCTCGCCGGCTGGTAATCGGCCATGCGGCTGATATCCGGAAGGTTGCGGGCATACGCGGCGACGATACCGGCAATCGTTCCCGCTACGAAGAGCACGATCATGAGCGCGGCGACGCCGATACCGCGCCAAATCTTCGCGTTCTTGTTCGGTTTCTTACGCTTTCGCATGCGAAGCCACCGCGTTGAGCACGCCGTTGACGAATCGTCCCGAATCCTCGGTAGAAAATCGTTTAGCGAGTTCCACCGCTTCGTTGATGGCAACCGGCGCGGGCGTTTCGGGCCGGCAACGCAACTCGTAGGTGCCCATCTCCAACAGTAAACGGTCGATCGTGGGCAGCCGTTCGAGCGCCCAACCCTCGAGCAGCGGGCCGACGACGCGGTCGGCGTCGCCGGCAAACTCGAGCGTCCCCAAAACGAGGTCGCGGACGAACGCGCGGTGATCGGCGTCGGCCCCTTCGCCGACGACCTCGCTCAGCGCCTCGCCGGGTTCGCGTCCGCCCACCGCAATCGAATACAGCGTCTGCAGCGCTTGCTCGCGGCCCAACCTTCTCGACGGCACGCTATACCGCCGATCCCAGCATCGCCGGGAGCGATCCAACGTTGTAGCGTCCCGAACGAAACTCCGGCGTTCCGAGCACTTCGGCACAAAATTCGACGGTCGTGTGAACCCCTTCGATGAGCGTTTCGCGTAAGGCGCGTTCCATCCGCGCGATCGCGGCGTCGCGGCTCTCCCCGTACGCGACGATCTTGGCGATCATGGAATCGTAATACGGCGGAATCGACGATCCCGCGTGCACGTGCGTGTCGACGCGAATGCCCGGGCCGCCGGGAAAGACGACCTTGGCGACCGTTCCCGCCTGCGGCGCGAAGTGATTGCGCGGGTCTTCGGCGTTAATGCGGCATTCTATGGCGTGTCCGCGGGCCACCAAATCGTCCTGTGAGTAGCCGAGCCGCTCGCCGGCGGCGATGCGAATCTGCTCCTTGACGAGATCGATGCCGTAGACCATTTCGGTGACCGGGTGCTCCACTTGAATTCGCGTGTTCATCTCCATGAAGTAGACCGCGCCGTCGGACACCAGAAACTCGAGCGTCCCGGCGTTGCTGTAGCCGGTATGCACGCACGCGCGCACCGCCATATCGTGCAGCATGTCGCGCACGTCTTGGTGAAGGTTCGGCGCCGGCGCCTCCTCAACGAGCTTTTGATGGGACGGCTTTTGCATCGAGCAATCGCGCTCGCCGAGATGAACGACGTTTCCGGCTTCGTCGGCGAGCACTTGCACTTCGACGTGGCGCGGGTTGAGAATGAGCTTCTCCATGTACACGCGCCCGTCTTTGAAACTCGCTTCCGCTTCGGCCGTCGCTCCCGCAAACGCACGCTCGAGCTCTTGCTCGCGCTCGACGACGCGCATGCCTTTGCCGCCGCCGCCCGCAGTGGCCTTGAGCAGCACCGGGTACCCGAATTCGCTCGCGCGGCTTCGCGCTTCCGCGACGCCGCTGAGAATGCCCGTTCCCGGCGTCGTCGACACCCCGGCTTCGTGCATCATCCGCTTCGCCGTCGCTTTGTCGCCCATGGCGGCAATCACCGATGGTTTCGGACCGATGAAGGTCAGCCCGTGATCCGCACAAATCTCGGCGAAGCGCGCGTTCTCGGCGAGAAAACCGTATCCGGGGTGAACCGCATCGCAGCCGGTAATGAGCGCCGTCGAGATAATGTTGGGGATGTTGAGATAGGAACGCGGTACCGGCCCGGGACCGACGCAAAACGCCTCGTCGGCTTGACGCACGTGGAGCGACTCGCGATCGGGCTCGGAGAATACGGCGACCGTCTGGACGCCGAGCTCCTGACAGGCGCGATTGATGCGAAGCGCGATCTCACCCCGATTGGCGATGAGGACTTTGCGGAACATCGCGTCAGCCGCGATCCATGAGGAAGAGCGGCTGGCCGTACTCCACCGCCGCCCCGTCTTCGGCCGCAATGGTAACGATTCGGCCGCTCCCCAAGCTGCGCACGGGATTGCGCATTCCAAGCGCTTCGACGAACGCGAGCTCGCGGTCGTCCTCCAGCAGCTCGCCTTCGAACGGCAACGGGCGGCTCAGGCGAAAGATGCCCACCAAGTCCGCCTTGATCGCGTCCACCCGGAGCGGCGGCGGCTCTGCCACGGCTGCGCCGTCAGATCGAGCCGGCGTTGCGGACGTCGCGGTGCTTCGTACGTAACGTGCGACCTCGATCTCTTCGTCGTCGCGTTCCACGCGAACGCGCACGGCGTCGCTGGAGGCGAGGAACGCAGCCAGGATCGCTACACGCTCGCCAATCGAACGGGAATCGTGGGGCATAGAGCTTCCCCGGTTCGCGGCGGGCGGCGCCGGCCCCCTGGGACACGCATCGGGGGCGACCGGACGGCTTCCGGCGAAATCCGCATTCTTGTGGCGACTTTGGTCCTTTATTCCAAAGAGACCGACCTAGGCGACTTCGAACCTTTGCTTTCAAAGGCGGGGGTCAATCTCGTCCCCGTGGATTTCGGGCGGCTGCACGCACGCGGCGGACTCCAAGCCATCGGCGCACCGCCGGCAACCGCCGTGGTCATCGCCGTCGAAACGGAGCCCGCGCTCGAATGGCTGCAGACGGATCCCGAAACTGCCGCCGTCTTACACCCCCCGGTTTCGCGCGCGTCGCTCGTCGCCGCACTTCGCACGGCAGGGCGCGTCGAGACGATGCGCGCCTATCAACGCATGGCGTACGAAAGCGACGAGCTGCTTGCCATCGCGCGCGCGCTCTCGTCCGAACGCGACATTCCCGCGTTGCAGCGCTTGATCGTGCATAAGGCCCGCGAGTTGACCAACGCCGATGCCGGCAGCTTGTACGTCGTCGAAGAACGCGACGGCGAACGGCAGCTGCGCTTCGCGGTGGCCCAAACCGGACCCAAAGACGAAGGCGTGCTGATCAACGCCTTGATGCCGCTGTCGACGACCTCGATCGCCGGCTACGTCGTCGTCAAAGGGGAAGCGGCGCGAATTGCCGACGTGTACGCGCTGCCCGAAGAAGCCCCGTACCGGTTCAATCGGGCCTTCGACGACTCGCACGACTACCGGACGAAGTCGATGCTCTGCGTGCCGATGCGCAACATGAGCGGCGAAACCATCGGCGCGATTCAGCTGATCAATCACAAGCCGTTTTTCGGAATGGTGCTGGAGTCACCCCAGCATACCGAAGACGTCGTCACGCCCTTCGACGATCACGAAGAAAACGTCCTGAGCGCGTTAGCGTCGCAAGCGGCGGTGGCGATGGAGAACGCGCGCCTGGTCGAAGCGATTCAGCACCTCTTCGAGAAGTTCGTACACGCCTCGGTAAAAGCAATCGAAGTACGCGACAAGTCGACGCAGGGACACTCCGAGCGCGTCGCATCGCTGACCGTCGCTCAAGCCGAAACGATCAACCGTATCGATGCCGGGCCTCTGCGAGAGCTCCGGTTTACGCCCGACCAGATCCGCGAGATCCGCTACGCGTCGCTGCTGCACGACTTCGGTAAGGTCGCCGTGCCCGAGTATATTTTCGGTAAAGCGAAAAAGCTGCCGGACGGACGCCTCGATACGATACGGCTTCGGTTCTTGTTGGCCATCGAGCAAGCCGCCGGCGACGAGGATCGCGAAGCGCTTCGCGCGCTCTTGGCCAAACTGGAAGCCGCCAACGAGCCCAACGTCGTCGGCAATCGTGGCGACGAGGCGCTGCTCGACGCGCTCGCCCGGCGGTATCGCGACGCGGACGAACCGCGGCCGCTACTCGACCCGGGCGAGTACGAATACCTGACAATTCCGCGCGGGTCGCTCTCGGACGAAGAGCGCGACCGCATGCAGGAGCACGTGACGCAGTCGTTTCTTTTCTTGCGGGAAATTCCGTGGCAAGAGACGCCCTGGAAAAGCGTGGCCGAGCTGGCGTACGGACACCACGAGCATCTCGACGGCACCGGTTATCCGCGCAAACTCGCGGGCGAGCAAATCGTTCCGCAAGTGCGCATGATGACCATAAGCGACGTCTACGACGCCCTGACCGCATCGGATCGTCCGTATAAGAAAGGCATGCCGCCGGATCGGGCGCTCGATATCCTGCAAAAGGAGTTCGTCGACCGCGGTAAGATCGATCGTCTCCTGCTCGACGTTTTCATCCAGGAGCGCCTTTACGCGTCGTGAGCGCCGTCGACGCCTCGCAAGCCGTCCGCGCCGCCGTCATTTCGTACGCCGAAACGCAGGCGCATTTCGATATCGCACCGTTGGTCGAGCCGATCGAAATTCGCGGACCGTACGCGCTCGCCGATTGGACCGCGGGGCACAAATCGGGAGAGGTGCTGCTCGTGCGCGCGAACGGCACCTGGACGGTGATCGTGCTGCAGAACAGCTCGCTGCTCGACGCGAACTACTTACATCTGCGCTACCACGTGCCGCGCGACGACGCGGCCGCACTCGTTAAAGCGTTGTCGGCGGCCGAGAAAGCGTACTGACGCCGGCGCGCTCTTCGGCCGCGAGCGCGTCCCGTGCGGGTGCGTACGCCGAGTCGATTTCGGCCAGGGGAACGAGCACGAACGCGCGCGCAGCGAGATACGGATGCGGAACGCGCAACCCCGGCTCGTCGATGACGGAATCTCCGAAGGTCAGCAGATCGAGATCGATCGTTCGCGGTCCCCATCGCTCGCCGTTCTCGCGTCCCAAACGCTGCTCGGCATCCTTTAAGGCTTTCAACAGCGCGCGCGGCGTGAGATCCGTCTCCAACAGCGCGACCGCGTTGACGAATTCGGGCTGATCGGTTTTTCCCCATGGCGCCGTGCGGTACAGCGAGGAACGCCGTACGATCGTGGCGAGCCTGGCGAGTTCGGTAAAACCCCGCTCGACGTTACCCGCCGGGTCGCCGAGATTCGATCCCAATCCGACGTAAGCGCGGCTCACGGCTCGCGCCTGCGCGAGAACGTGACCGACGGCGTCGCACCGCCGAGAATACCGGGCTTGGCGATCGTGATCTCGCCCGCGCGCACGCGCGAGTCTTCGAAGAGGGCATCCAATAGCGCCGATGCAAGCCGCTCGAGCAGCGAGAACGACGTGGTAGCGACGACGAGCAGTAAGCGGCGGTGTAAGGCGGCGTAATCGAGCGTATCGCCAAGCACGTCGCTGCGCGCGCCGGCGTTGCCGTCGAAATCGACGACGGCATCGAGTTCGAACCACTGCGAACGTCCGCGTTCCGGCGCATCGGCGCCGTGGCGTCCCATCGCGCGCACTCCGCGCAGCGTTATCCGGGCCACTCCAGCGGCCTCCATCCGCGTACGATCGCGTCGGAGACGGCGACGGCATCTTTCGCGGCGCCCACGTCGTGCACGCGCACGACGTCGATTCCCGCCGCAATCGCCAGTGCCGTCACGGCAACGCTGCCGAAGACGCGGTCGCGCGGCTCGCGGCCGGTCAGCTTTCCGATCGTCGATTTTCGCGACGCGCCGAGCAGCGTCGGGAAACCCAGTCCGCACAGCCGCTCGAGCGCACCCAATACGGCGATGTTGTGATCGCCGGTTTTTCCAAAACCGATTCCCGGATCGAGCAAGATGCGGTCCGGCGGCAACCCGCGCAGCACCGCGCGCGTCGCCGCATCGTCCAAGTACGCCAGGACCGCATCGACGACGTCGCCTGCGTAGTGCGTATCGTGCTGGTTATGCATGATGACCAACGGCATGCCGAGTTCCGCTACTGCATCGAGCAGAGGGTCGGAGGCACCCCAGACGGAGTTGACGATGTCGGCACCCGCACCGTGCGCCGCGCGCGCCACCGCCGGTTTGTACGTATCCACCGAGATGGGGGCGTGCGGTAAATGCGCGCGCACTTCTTCGATGACTGGAACCACGCGCGCGATCTCGGTCGCAGCGTCGACTGGGACGTGACCGGGACGCGTCGATTCGCCGCCCAAGTCGAGGAGGTCGGCTCCCGCGCCCCACTGGACGAAGGCGTGGGCAGCGGCGGCGCGCGTTTCGTCGAGGCCGTCTCCCGAAAACGAATCCGGCGTGACGTTGACGATGCCCATGACGTACGTCCGCGCGCCCCAGACGAGTTCCGCACCGCGCGCCGCAAGCGCGCCGCGCTCAGGAGACGCTTGCAAGCTGCTCCGTGTGCCAGCGGCGCAGCGTTGCGACGACGAACGTGGAACCCGTAACGATCACGGCGTCGCCGGCCGCGGCGTTGCGTTTGGCGACTGCGAATGCATCGACGGGATCGTCGACGGCCCGTGCCGTCACGCCGATTTCGCGCGCGATCGCGAGGAGCGTCTGCGGGGGCGTTGCGGATCGGCCGGCGGCCGCGAAGGCGGTCAACGTAAACGTCCCGGGCAGCGACGCCAGCGTCGCGAGAATCTGCCGCGCGTCCTTGCTTTCCCCGATCGCGATGACGAAATGCGCGCGGCCGTCGAACGTTTCGCGCAACGACGCGACCAACTGCTCGGCTTTCTCTGCATTGTGCGCGATATCGAACACGACCGAGGGCGCTCCACGATGGATCTCCATGCGGCCGGCCACGGTCAGCTCGTCAAAGGCAGTTTCCACTGCGGCGCGTGGGATCGTGAAACGGCGCAGTTGCTCCAATGCGACGATGGCCGTCGCAGCGTTGGCGCGCTGAAAGACGCCCAGCGCGCGTGTCTGCAGCCGGTAGCGCTCGCGCGCGGTCACGACGTCGAAAGCTTGGCGCGATTCCCACACGCGAACCGATTCTACGCGCGCGTGGTCGCTTACGCACACCATTCGCGCGCCCGCTGCAGCCGCGCACGTTTCGATCTCTCGCAGCGCGCCGGCCGGAACGCGGGCGACGACCAACGGCACGCCGCACTTGGCGATCCCGGCCTTTTCGCGCGCGATTGCCTCGATGGAATCGCCCAGCACGTCGGTATGGTCGAGCCCGACCGACGTGATTGCGGCGACGTCCGGCTTCACGACGTTCGTCCCGTCTAGACGTCCGCCGAGACCCACTTCGATGACGGCCGCGTCGACGCGCTCGTCCGCAAAGTACGTGAATGCGAGTGCCAGCACCGTTTCGTAGTAGGTCGGCCGCCCGAAGCCGGCCGCAACGATCCGCTCGATTGCCGGCATCATCGTCTCGAGCTGCGCTGCAAAGCGTTCGCGTTCGATCGCCGTACCGTCGATACGGGCTCGTTCGGTCGCGTCGTGCAGATGTGGCTTGGTATGCAGGGCGGTTCGGTACCCCGAAGCGGTGAGCGCCGCGGCGATCATCGTGCTCGTCGAACCCTTACCGCTGGTACCGCCGACGTGGACCACGGGATACGCCAAATGCGGATCGCCCAGCTCGCGCAAGAACGCGACCATGCGGTCGAGTTTGTACGACGTGCGCGGCGAGATCGTTTCGCCGATCGTTTCGAGCAGATAGGCCGCAGCGTCGTCGAACGTCATCCGTCCGTCACGGTGTCGGCGAGAAGCGCAAGCGCGTGCGGCAGCACCGGCAGGATCGCGTCCAGCGACTCGGCCACGGCTTTCGGGCTTCCCGGAAGATTCACGATCAAGGTGCGGTTACGCACGCCGGCAAGCGCCCGCGAAAGCATGGCGGTCGGCGTGTGACGCAGCGATGCGGCGCGAATGGCTTCGGCGATTCCGGGCACGTCGTAGTCGAGAACGGCCGCAGTCGCCTGTGGCGTCAGGTCGCGCGGCGCTAAACCCGTTCCCCCGCTCGTCAGCACGAGCTGCGCCGCATCGGAGTCGGCAATCTCGACGAGCGCGGCCTGCAACGCCGCCGCGTCGTCGGCGATGACGAGTTCGCGCCGGACCGCGTAGGCGGGACCGAGCTTTTCCTTCATAATAGGGATGCACGCGTCGGCGCGAACGCCGCTCGCGGCGCGGTCGGAGAGGACGATCAACGCAACCGCGGGTTTGCTATCGGTCTCTGTCATTTGCGCGTCCAGCGACCCGATTTTCCGCCGGTCTTTTCGAGCAAAGCGATCGACTCGATCGTGATGCCTTTGTCGACGGCTTTGGCCATGTCGTAGACGGTCAGTGCGGCAATCGATGCCGCCACCAACGCTTCGAGCTCGACGCCGGTGCGTCCGACGGTTCGCGCCTCGGTGCGGATGCGCAGCGCCCCGTCGGCCATCCAATCGAAGCGCACGTCGACGCTTGCCAAAGGCAACGTGTGAGCGAGCGGGATCAACATTCCGGTCTGCTTGGCCGCAACGATCCCCGCCAACTGCGCGGCGACCAGTGCGTCGCCCTTGGGAAGCGTCGCTTCGCGCAGCGCGCGCTGCGCCTCGGCGTTCATGCGAACCAAAGCTTGCGCCCGAGCGGTTCGCGCGCTATCGCCCTTGCGGGAGACGTCGACCATCGAAATGCTGCCGTCGGCGGCGATATGTGAGGGTTTCGGCACGGTCATGAATAATCGGCTTGGACAGATGACGCTCTTCCAGGACACCGGCGGCGATCCTCGGGGCGCTGCGTCGCAGTTCGCCGACGTGCTGACGGTGTACGGCGCGATCGGCGACGCCGCGTGCGGGAATCCTCCTGGATTGGCTCTACGAAAGGCGTCTACGGCGGTCTCCCTCGCGCGCGTCGCCGAGTGCGAACCGCACGAGTGCGACGCAATGTATTTTGCCGGTTTGCTTCACGCCGTCGGCGCCGTCGGCAACCCCGCGTATCGCAAAGACGAGCGTCTCTCCGAACGCCTGGCTCGGATGGAGAGCTGGGACACGCCGTCGATGGGGGCTCAAATCTGCGAGCACATTCCGGCGCTCCCCGCGCAAACCGCGGACATCGTTCGCTGGCAGGCGGAATGCTGGGACGGTACCGGCTATCCGGATCAGCTGCGGTGGCACGGGATCCCGAGACCGGCGATGCTGCTGGCCCTGGCCGACACCGTGGTGCGCGCCGCAGATCCCGAAGAGGCCCTCACGGCCGTTGCGATGCAGAGCGGACGCGCGTTCAGCCCCGACATGACGCGGACGTTTACGATGTGGTTTCACGTGTCGGGCGGAGAGGCCGAAACGGCCGAACCTCCCCTGGAAGCGCTGCGCGACGTCTCTGCAGCGAGCACGCTTGCGCTGATGGATGCCATCGCGGATCGCATCGACAAGCATAATGGGGACGAGGGCCGGTGGCGCCGCGTCGAGCGGCTGGCGACGGCTTCCGCCGCGCTGTTGAACGTCGACGCGACGGAAAACGAGCGGCTCGCCCTCGCCGTGCGTCTTTACGGTGCGGGAGAAATCGCGAAGTCGCAACAATCCGAGGCGTCCTTCGATCCGCTGGCGCGGCTCGGCATCGACGATCGTGCGGCACACGCGGTTCTCGCCGCCAAACTCGTCGAGGAGAATCCGACGCTAGGGCGGGCCGCTGCCGTCTTGCGCGCCCGCAGTGAGTGGTACGACGGAACCGGCAAACCCGACGGACTCTTTCACCGGGCGATTCCCGCCGCCGCCGGTCTGTTGGCGGCGGCGATCGCGTACGACGCGCTCGGTCACAAAGATCGCATCGATACGGCCGCCGGCACGCAGTTCGACCCGCAGACGGTCAGAGCGGTGCTCGAAGCCGCAAGGACCCGCGCGTAGTGATCGAGCTTCAAGAGCGGACGCGCCGCATCTCGCCGTCACGGCTGCACGAGATTCTGCTTCGGCATAATTGCGCGAGCCTCGTCGATCCGTTCATGGGACTGCCGACGCATCTCAACTACCTCAAGCGCCACGGCATCGCTTGTCACGGCGGCGATCTTCTGGAGTGGTTCGTCCGCGTCGGTGAAGGCATCGTCGTGAACGACCTGACGATTCTGCGCGACAGCGAAGTCGCCGAGATCGTCGAGATGCTGCCGGGCCGTATCTATTCGCTCGACATGTTCAAGGCGTGGGAAGGCGTGTTTTTCAGCGAGGAGCAGTGCGTCTACTTAGGGGTGTGGCACGACAACGTCCGCAACCTTCGCAGCGACGGACAAACCGGGTTGGCGATCCTCGGCTTGTGGCGAGCGTTTTGTTACTGGCTGCAAAAGACCCAGAATGCCGACGATATGCAGGACGTTCCGCCATCGGAGCTCGCGTGGTCCTACATTCGACAGACCGAACAGTGGGTGATTGCCAATATGCGCCGCAATACGGTGCGCCAGACCGACGTGCTGACGACCGTTGCGGCCCAGAAGGCCGACGCACTGTTTTTGTGCCCGCCGGCGCGCAACTCGTTTCGCAGTGCCGACGCCCGCATTTGGATGTGGGAAGCGTGGTGGCAAGGCAACCCGTACTTTACGATCGAGCACGCCTATCGCGATTCGCTCTTCGGCGCTCGAGCGGCCGATCCGCCGTCGTACGCACGCGCGTTCGCGAGCGTACTCGAGCACGCGGAAGCCTATCCCGTTCTCGTGGTCCAAACGACCGAGCAGCGTTTGGGCGACGTCGAGAGTCTCGTTCGCAACGCGCGGCGCAAGGTCGAGATCCTCGCCCCGCACTCCTACGAAATGTACCTCGTCGCTACGAATTAGTGGCGGGCAGGCGTTCCGCTTTGGAACCGCGCCCAAATCAAACACAACAGAGCGAGGCCCCAGCAGACGATCAAATGAGTCGTGTGATGCGCGTGGCCGGTCCCCGACTGGGTGAACCAATTAACGATGCCCAGCCAATAGAGAACGCCGAGCACGACGAAGACGACTGCAAGAAGGATGGCGATCGATTTCACGTGATGACTCCCATGCGTGCGAGAACGAAACAGACGATACCCGCAATCAGGCAATACCACCCGAACGGGCGAAGGTCGTTGGAACGAAAGTAGCGCGTCAGGAATGCCACCGAGAGATAGGCGGCGACGCCGGCCGCGATGCCCCCGGCAATCGCTTGAACCAGCACGACGTGCGCGCCGGGCACGAACAGCTTCGGCATCTCCAGCAGCGCGGCGGCTAAAATGACGGGGGTCGCGAGCAGAAACGAAAAGCGGGCCGCGTTAGGGTGGTCGAGCCCGCACAGCAAACCCGCGACGATGGATGCGCCCGAACGCGAAATGCCCGGCAGCAGCGCGAACGACTGAGCCAATCCCACCAGCAAACTTTGGAAGTAACTCATCGCTTCGATCGGACGTCCGTTCGTTTCGGACGCTTCGTCGCGACGGCGAAGATATTCGCCCAGAAACATCACGCCGCCGTTGACGGCGAGGAACGCGGCGGCCGGCGCGGGGCTTCCAAAGAGCTCGCGCACTGGATGCTCGAGTACGACGCCGAGGATGCCGACGGGGATCGTACCGACGACCAGCCTCCAGCCAACCCGTTCCTCCGCGTCGTCGCTGAGGCGCCCGCGAACGACGCTTGCAACGAGCGCACGCACGATTGCGTACCACTCGACGCGGTAGAACGCGACGAGTGCGAGCGCGGTTCCTAAATGCAGGACGACGACGAAGGCGAGAAACGAGGGGGCCGACCGGTCGATGTTGTTCCAATGCAGGACTGCCGGCAGAAGGATCGTGTGACCGAGGCTCGATACCGGGAACAGCTCCGAAACGCCCTGTAAGAGCGCCAGCACGAGCGCCTGTATGAAGGTCACGGCGCACCGGTTACGCGGCAACGCGCGGTGCCGCCTCCTCGGCGCTCGTGGGGGAGGATTGCCCCCGCGTGGCTAAGGCCGACCGCTGTGGAGCAAGTCCATCGGGCCAGGGACGCGACCACTCACGAAGACCGCCGCTTTCAGCGAGTCGACGATACGCTGTTGGTCTCGTACAGCATCAGCGACGACTTCGCTCCGGAGTTCACCGAAACGTACGATATCGCGCTCGGCGGCATGGCGATGCTGACCAATGCCGAGTTGGCGCGCGACGCGCCGATTGCCGTGCAGCTCGAACTCCGCGGCGATTCGCAACCCATCCTGCGCCTGTCCGGCGTTATCCGGTGGTCGCGTTACGATCCGCTGCTTCAACGCCACCGCACCGGCGTCGCGTTCCTCGATGTCAACGATGAGATGCGCGCTCATCTGCAGCGCTACATCGATACGCTGCATCTGCTCCGCGACATGGGGATGCTGTAACCCCTACCAGGCCACGAATTTCACGCTGAACGCGTAGGTCGACGCTACCGCTTTGCAGTCGTGCGTCGCGGGCGCATAGCGCGCGTCACGGGCCATGCCGAGCGCGACGACGTCGAGCGCTGTGTTGCCGCTGCTTTGCGCGATCGTGGCGCCCGTCACGGTGCCCTGCGCGTCGAGCTTCACGTCGACGGTCGTCGTTCCGTTCGTGCCTTCAGCCCGCGCCGCGCCCGGAATCTCGGGCGGCTGCGGCGTCGCAAGCACGGCGGCTTCGACGTCGTTCTTGGCGCATGCGTTGGCCGCAACCGTCGCCGCCGCGGTTGGGGCCGGCGTCGGAGGCGCGGGCGTGATCCGCGCGTTGCCGCCGCTCGATCCGACGGTTTGCGTCGCGTGCGTCGCGCGCGGCAGCGGCCGGGTCGATTCGATCGGATGGGGCACCGGGGTGCGCTTCGGCTGGGGCGGCGGCGTCTGCATCTTCGTCATCATGAGGCGGTGCGAAATCGTCACCGTCTCGACTTGCGCTTCGATCGGCTCTTGCGTCCGGCGCACCAAGAACGCCCATAAGAGATGCACGAGCAGCGAAACCGCAAACGCCGCTATAAGTAAGCGGCGCGCTTGTCGTTGACTCACAGCGAAACCTTCGCTGCGATATTAAGGTGCGAGATTCACGCCAGGCCGAGGCACCGAAGGGCGACGTGTGCTATGGCACACGAGCCCTTTGGCAACGACGGCATGGCGTGAAGATCGTACCTTAATCGGGATTGAAGTCGACGCGGAAGAGATAGTCGCCCTGCACGGGCTGACAGTTGACGAGCTTCGGCGAGTAGGACGATTGCCGGGCCGCGCGCAGCGCCGCTTGATCCATGGCCATGTTATTGGTGCTTTTGAAGATCGTCGCGTTAATGAGATTACCCGACGGGCCCACCGTCACTTCCACTTGCGCGGTGACTTCACCGAGACCGAGGTCCTTGGCGGATTCGGGATACTCGGCGGGGACCGCGTTGGTCGTCGTGGCTTCGACGTTCGGATTCGCGCACGCGGGTTTCGGCGTTCCCGGAGCCGTCGTCGGAGCGGCCGTGCCCTGACCTTGCGGAACGCCGTTCTCCGAGCCGGTCTTCGGCTGAGCGACCGTGTTTTCGGTCGACGTCGTCGAGGAACTGTTGCTCGTCGTCTTGACGAGGTTGACCTTGAGCGGCTTCGGCTGCACGACTTGCGGCTTGGGCGGCGGCGTCGATTGCGGCGGCGGGGTCGGTGTCGGCGGCGGCGTCGGCGTGGGCGGGGGCGGGGTCGGCACCTTCACGATGACGCGCTTGCTCATCGTCACTTTTTCGACTTCTTGTTCCTGGCTGTGCTGGTTGATGTTCGGCATGACGGACAGCGCCACGACGTGGATCAGCAGCGAAATGAGGAACGCTATGCCGATGAAGTTTCGGACGCGCTCGCCGGTAGTGATGAATCCGTCGTTCTTAGCCATAAGCGGTTATTGGGACACCGCGCCTTCGGGCGTTCCCTGAACGTGATTCGCGAGACCGAAGTTCGTGAGGTCGACCGATTTCGCCGCGTCCATCACCTGCAGAATCGTGCCGTAGGTGGCGTGCGGATCGGCCTTGACGATAACGCTCGTGAATTTGTGACCCGTTTGATCTTGCAGCAGCGCGAAGGCTGCCTTCGCGTCTGCGATCGTCACGGTGTTCGAACCGATTTGAATGTTGTCTTTATCGTCGATGATCACGACGATCTGGGACGGCTGCACCTTGTCCTTGTTATAGGCGTCGGGCAGCTTCGGCTCTTTGGTAACGGATGCGAGGATGATGAAGATAATGAGGAGGACCAGCAGCACGTCCGTAAACGGCGTGATGTTGATCGTCGACATCACCTCATCTTCGCCTCCACCTGTCGAAACGGCCAAGTTGCTGTACTCCTCTACCTATGAAGTCACGAAGCCGACGTCTTCGAGGCCGGCCAGCTTTGCAGCGTCGAGGATGCGAATGATGATACCGTACGGCGCTTTGGCATCGGCCACGATTGCGACGTGATGGCGCGGCTTCTTCTTGGAGGCGTCGTACATCACGCGGTAGATCCCGGTATCGTCCGTCTTCACGCCGTCGACGTAAATGTTGCCCTTGTTGTTGACGTCGACCTCGATGTCGTTCTTGTTCTTCTGGTTTTGATTCGCCGAATTCGGGTTCTTGTTGGGCAGCTCTTTTTCAAACCCGGGCGGCGCGACCAGCGCGGCCAGAATCATGAAGATAATGAGCAACACCAGCAAAACGTCGGTGAACGGCGTGATGTTGATCTCCGCCATCACCTCTTCGTCTTGCTTTGCCGATAGCAGACTCACGGTATTCTCGTGTCCCCGTCGTTAGCGAGTTACTTGGCGCCGGTCTGCGACGGCTGATAGAGCTCCGTGGGAATCGGCGCGCCGGTGTTGTGGAAGTGCAGCATTTCGGCGAGCTGGTTGGCCGCGACGATCATTTCCTGGTTGTAGTTCTTGATGCGCGACTTGAAGTAGTTGAAGAACACCACCGCGATAACGGCGATGATCAGACCGGTCGCGGTCGTAATGAGCGCTTCCGAAACACCCGCCGCGACGACTGCCGGCGTCGAGTTGCCCTTGAGAGCGATGTCTTGGAAGGCCTTGATGATACCGAGAACGGTACCGAACAGACCGACGAACGGCGCGATAACGGCGATGGTACCGATAATCGCGAGATTCCGCTCGAGCGCGTTGAGGTGCTCCATGAGCGCAATCGATAGTGCGTCGGTGATATCGGCGCGGTTCTTCTCGCCGCGGCGAAGACCGAACTCGAGAATGCGCGGCAGCATGCCCTTCTGCTTTTGGCAGATGACGACCGCGCCGTTAAGATCGTCGGCGGCGATTTTCTGGCCGATCTGACGCAACAGCCCCTTCGTGTCGCCGTGCTGCGACGCGAAGAAAACCAGTCGCTCGATGGCCACCGCAAGGCCGACGACGGAGATCAGCAGTAGCAGCCACATATCCCAGCCGCCCTGCCTCATGAGATCCATAAATCCGGAAAACACGGTGTTCTCGACCCCTCCCAATCCCGGTTATTTAAGTGGTGAGGGCGCCCATTGGCCTACCCTCGCGGAAAGTCCTGTAGCGTCTTACTCGCCGCCGCCGCCTCCGGCCGCGGGCGTATTAAGGCTCTTTATGGTCGATTCAATCTGCAGCGATAGCGATGTCATGCCGGCCTGCTTTGCGAGCGTATCGGCCTTATTGAGCGTATCGACGGCCTTCTTTTTCAAGCTGTCGTCGCGGCTTTGCACGGCGAGATTCGCCTGCGCTACGCCGTCGGCGAAGTTGGCGAGCGGATCGTCGGGCTTGAGCGCGACGGCCTTATCCGCGTAGGACTGCATCTGTTTCCAGTCCGGCTTGTCCATCTTCGCAATGACAAACGCAGCCTGCACGTTCGCTGTGACCTGTACGTCGGGGTCGCCGACGGCAACCGCCTGGTCGAAGTATTTGAGCGCGTCGGGATAGCTCTTGGCGGTGGCCGCGTCGACGCCCATCTTGAGGTAGGTGTTGCCCAGTACCCGGCCGGGTAGGGTGCTGGTCGGGTCGAGCTGTTTGATCTGCTGCGCGACGGCCTGAGCGTCTTGCGTATCGTTATTGGCGAGGTACGCGCTCATCAAGCGGGCGTCGATGTTCACTTTGGCGTTCTTGGCGAACTTCGGGTCGTTCATAGCCGCTTGCTGAACCCCCTTGAGGGTCGTCAAGGCCTCGGCGTTCTGTTTGTTCGCCAGCTGCGCGACGCCTAACGCGAACTTCGAGTTCGTCCCCGGATCGAGCGCGACGGCTTTCTGCGCGTAGGTCATGGCCTGCGAGGGGTTGCTGTCCGCAACCGACACCGCCGCCGCGGCGAACGCGGCGGCCGCGACCGGCCGGAACTGCTTGCCGATCGTGCCGACACGATCGAACGCGGCGGCCGCGCCCGTAACGTCGCCGGCGTCGAACGACGCGATGCCCAGCATCTGCCGCAGCGTGTCGTCGCCCGGGGACGACAGCAGCGCGACCTGTGCCTTCGATTTCGCTTGGGCGTATTGGCCTTGCCGAATAAGCGTCGCCACTTGCTGCGCCGCCGGACTTACGGCGCCCGTCTCGCCGCCCTCGCTCTGGCTGCTCGCCACCGATTTGCCGTTGAATTTCAGCGTGAAATCGTAAAACGCGGGGACCGGCGTCGATCCACGATGCGCCGGACGGTACGTCGAGCTTTGCGCGATTTCCATCGCGGCGTCGTTGTCGCCCGCGTTCGTCGTCTTGATGACTTTGATGGCCTTGTGCGTTCCGTCGGCATTGACTTGCACTTGTACGACGACGGTGCCGCTGCCGGCGATCGACGCGCTGGTCGTTCCCTGCTTGAGCAGTTTGGCGGGCGTGAATTCGTTCGAATATTGCGCAAGCGCGGACAACGGCGTCGCAAGGATAACGCCGGCGAGCGCGACGGCGACGATTCCGGTGTTGCGTTTCATCGGTTACCTCAGTCTCTACATTCGCGAAGAAAGTTCTTTGACGAAATAAACGTACGAGCGCCTCAGAGTGTTAGTACGGGAGCGAGCGCCCTTTTATACCCAGAAGCAGCCCGGTTCCACCCCCGTCGCGCGCACGCCCGCCGCCCCAGCGGTCAAGCGACCTATTTGGAACTCTGCCCGATGCGCCGCAGCGCCGCTCGTTCCTTGTCGCCCAGCGGCCGAACGCGCCCGGCCGGCAGATCCCCGAGCGCAATAGGCCCGAACCGGAGCCGGACCAATGCCGAAACCCGGTGGTCGAGCGCCTCGAACATCCGCCGGACTTGCCGGTTGCGGCCTTCGTGCAGCGTGACGTCGACGACGCTGTAGTCTCGCCGGACCGCTACGACGCGCACGGGAACGCCCGCCGCGCGCTCGCCCCGATCCAGCAGCACCCCCTCGCGGAGACGGCGGACGTCGTCGTCGTCGAGGCGGCCGGCGATGGTGGCGCGATAGACTTTCTCCACGCCGAAACGCGGATGGAGCAGCCGGTTGGCCAGCTCCCCGTCGTTGGTCAGCAGCAGCACGCCCGCCGTATCGTAGTCGAGCCGGCCGACCGGCACGACCCGCGGGCCTTTCGGCAGCAGATCGGCAACGGTGCGCCGGCGTTGCGGATCGCGCAGGGTCGTAACGACGCCGACCGGCTTATGCAGCACGAGATAGACGTATTCCGCAGCGGGTTCTACGGCCGTGCCGCTGACGTCGACGCGATCGCCTGGCGCGACGATCGTTCCGAGTTCGCGCGTCACGCGCCCGTTGACGCGCACTCTGCCCTGGGCGATCAGCTCGTCGGCGCGGCGGCGCGACGCGACCCCGGCCTGCGCGAGATACTTATTGAGCCGCGTTCCGTCAGTCACGCAGCTTCGCGTACATGACGACGTCGAGAATCTCGTCACCCTTGATGACCGCTCGGCGATGAACGCCTTCGCGCTGGAAGCCGCACTTTTCGAGCACCCGCTGCGAACGCGGGTTGTTGGAATAGGCACCCGCCTCCAGACGCACGACGTCCTCGCGCTCGAACGCTAGCTGCACCAGGCACCCGAACGCGGCCGTCGCGATGCCGCGGCCCCAGAACTTGCGGCCGAGCCAGTAGCCTGCCTCGGCGGTTAGGCGCGCCTCGTTCTCAAACCGCATGTAGCCGACGCCGCCGGCGTACTCGCCGTCGGCTTCAATCGCAAAGTTGGTCGACAGCGGGTGTGCGTTTTTGGCGATCCACTCGCGCGCGTCGGCGATGCCGTAAGGATGCGGAAAACGATCGCGCATGTAGCGTGCGACTTCCCAATCATCCGCGAGCGCCTGCAACGCTTCCGCATCGTCTTCACGATACGTCCGCACGACGCATAAACCGCAGTCGAGTCGAGTTGGCCTGTTGCGCTCGCTCCGGCGCTTTAGGGAGGCCAAGGCCTCTTCCGGCTCTCTCCACATGTGATTGCTCAGTTTCGACGAGCACCTGAGGGGTGCCCCGAAGAAAGTGTCGGAGTTTTTCTGCCGAAAAACCCGTCAAGCAGAACGGCCGCACGAGGCGGCCGTTTGCAGGGGTTGGAGTGGTCCTTCGACTGCGGCGCTACGCGCCTGCGCTCAGGAGTTAGTACTTCCCGTTGCCGCCTTCTTCGTAGCCGCGCGACATCGAGAGCGCCTCTTTGGTGACGGACTGCAAGAACTCGTCGTTCGTGCGCGTCTGCGCCATCTTGTCGAGGATGATCTCGGTGATGTCGCCGGTATTGAGCACGGCGGTCGCGCGCCGCAGCATCCACAGCTTGCGCATTTCTTCGGGCGCGAGCAGCAGCTCTTCATGGCGCGTTCCCGAACGCTTGATGTCGATCGCCGGGAAGACGCGCGACTCGGCGAGTTTGCGCGTGAGGTTGAGCTCCATGTTGCCGGTGCCTTTGAACTCTTCGAAGATCACGTCGTCCATCTTCGAACCGGTCTCGATGAGCGCCGTTGCGACGATGGTGAGCGAACCGCCTTCTTCGATCTTACGGGCCGCGCCGAAGAAGCGCTTCGGCTTATGCAGCGAGGCGGTACCCAGACCGCCCGACAGCGTGCGCCCCGACGTGGGGACGACTTGGTTGTACGCACGCGCGAGACGCGTAATCGAGTCGAGCAGAATCACGACGTCTTTGCCGAGCTCGACGAGACGCTTCGCGCGTTCCATCGTCAGCTCTGCGACGGCAGTGTGGTTCTCCGGATGCTCGTCGAACGTCGAGGCGACGACTTCGCCGTCGATCGTGCGCTGCATGTCGGTCACTTCTTCGGGCCGCTCGTCGACGAGCAGCGCGATGATGTGAGCTTCGGGGTGGTTGATGGAAATCGAGTTCGCGATGTTTTTCAGCAGCGTCGTCTTACCGGCTTTCGGCGGCGAAACGATCAGTGCGCGCTGTCCTTTGCCGATCGGGCAGAACAGATCGATGACGCGCGTCGAGAGCTGCGTCGAGCGCACTTCGAGCTTGAAGCGCTCCTGCGGGTAGATCGGCGTCCCTTTTTCAAAGACGCGACGCCCCTTGATCGCCTCGGGATCGAATCCGTTGACCTTATCGACGCGAATGAGACCGTAGTATTTTTCGCTCTCTTTCGGGCGGCGCACTTGGCCTTCGACCATATCGCCGCGGCGCAACTCGAAGCGCCGAATCTGCGACTGGCTGACGTAAATGTCGTCGTTGCCGATGACGTACCCGCCGCGGCGCAAGAAGCCGTAGCCTTCCGGCAAGATGTCGAGGATGCCGTTAGCCATCTCGAGGCCGGAGCGAGCGGTCTGCGCCGTAACGATCAGCGCGACGATGTCGTCCTTCTTGAGCTTGGCAGGGCTGGGAATCTCGACTTCGAGCTCGCGAGCCAACTCGACGAGGTCGGTCTTGGTCTTCTCCGCCAGTTGCGCTTGCGTCAGCATCGGCGGAACGTTTTCGGCTTGTGGAAATTCGTGGTAGGCAGCGGGGTGCTGGCCGAAGTGGTGCCGGCGGCGCGAACGGCGTCGGCGTCCACCGCCCCCTTGTTGAGGACGCATGTCGTTATTTGGACGATGTTCCGTTTGCAGAGGATTTTCTCTCTTGTAGAGTCGCACGCGTCTAACAGCGAGTTCGCCCGGCGAGGCTGCCTTGCGATCCGATCGGCGACGTGTACGTGGGGAATGTCAAGGTGCCGCGGCTGTCAGCAAGCGCCAACTACATCGCGACGAGTCACACTATACCATACGACTAAGGTGGGTTCAAGTTCGGTCACGGCGGGCTCAAGCGCGCCGGCCCGCTCACGAACCGGTTGCCCGCCTCGTAGAAGCGCAACAGGCGGGTGGCCGCGCGCGTGAGACCGATCCTCCGGCTGCGGCGTACGGGGCCGCGAGGCGTACCGGCCGCCTCCAGGCGCAGTCCGTCACCCGCAAAAACGTCGGCCCCGTCGAAAGAACGATCGATCTTCAGCGCGGCGCACAGGCGCCCCGGGCCGCGGCAGAGATCGCGTGCGTCTTGCACGCCGCGCCGCTGACGCATTAAATGAAGGCCTTCGAGGGGTTCGAGCGCGCGGACGAGCACGCCCGCGCCTTCGCCGTCGGGCTCGCTTGAAAGGTTGAAACAGAACGACGTTCCGTAGATGAGATAAACGTAGGCTCGGTGCGGCGGTCCGAAGAGCGTCGCGTTTCTCGCCGTTTTTCCGCCGTAGGCGTGGCAGGCCGGATCGTTCGGAAGATACGCTTCGGTTTCGACGATGCGCCCGGACGCGATACCTTCGGCGGATTCGCGCACCAACACGCAGCCGATTAAAGATTCGGCGAGCGCCGTCGTTTCGACTGGGAGCGAAAACACGCGGGCTCTGTTATGCCGCGGTGTCGAGTGCGACCTCCGCGCGAGCGCGCTGCGTGAGCTCCGGCGAAAGGTTCGGCAACAGTTCGACGCGCTCGAAACCGTTCAGCGCGCATTTAAGGCGCACGTACGGAAGCACGATCGTGTCGGGAACGTCGCTGGTGCACGCTAACTCGGAGAGCAGCGCGGCATCGCCGACTGCCAGGGCCGCGTGGCGCACGCCGCGGCGCTGCAAAGCCCTGGCAATCTCCGTCACCGCCGCGTAGCCGACTTCGCGATCGGAAAACCCCGCGTTCAGTCGAAAGCCTACGCGCAAGAGATGTTCGCCCGCGGCCCGCCGCAGCCGAGCGTAGGCGACGCCGCGACCGCCCGGCCCAGCGGCAAAGCCGACTTCGGCGTGGACGGACGGAGCTGGATCTCTGCGCTTCACTCAATGCCCTCTTGGGCAAATTATACCGAACGTACGTTCGGTGTCAACTCCCGATCGGCGAACGGCCCATCGCCGGGCGCCAAACTTGCGTACAGACCCAGCATGCGATCGACCTGCGCGCCGATCGAGAAGCGCGATGCCCGGCGGCGGGCAAGCATGGCAATCTCGGCCGAAGGCGTCGCCGGTATTGCCGAAAAGGCCGCGGCAAAGGCCTGCGGAGCGGCGGTCGCAATCGCCCCCGCCTGTCCCAAGACGTCGCGATTGGGCGGTGCGTCGGCGGCGATCACGAACGCGCCGGCCGCCAGTGCCTCCGCCTGAACCAGCCCCTGAGTTTCGGTGGTGCTCGGCATGACGAAAGCGTCGGCGCTGGCGTACAAATCGGGCAGACCTTCCCGGTCGACGACGCCGAGGAAGCGGGTTCGATCGGCCACTCCCCGGCTGCGAGCGTACTCCACCAGCTCGTCGCGCGCCGGACCGTCGCCGGCTATGGCCAGCTTCAGGCGCGAATCGCCGGCTAGGGCGAGGGCATCGAGCAGCAGCTCGAGGTTCTTCTCTTTTGCAAGACGCGAAACGCACAGCAGCAGCCGGTCCGCTGCGCCGGCTCCCAGCGACGCGCGCAGCCGCTCGTCGCGCCGGCCTTCCCCAAAACGATCGACGTCGATTCCGCTGGGCACCACCTCGATGCGCACGACGACGCCGAGGTCCCGCAGGTGCGTCGCCATTGCAGGCGTCGGGACGACGACGGCGTCGGCGAGGTTCGCGAAGCGCCGGGTGAGCTGCGAAGCCGCATAGCGCGTGGCGTTCGGTTCGAAGGGGACGTAGTGCGCGTACGCCTCGAGCTGCGTGTGATACGTGTAGACCAGCGGCATGCCGTACCGCCGCGCGTAGCGCAGTCCCATCCAGCCCGTCACGAACGGCGAGTGCACGTGCACCAGCGACAGACGTTTGACGATGTTGTTGACGTTTCGGCGGCTGACCAGCGGCAGCGTCAGACGATACGGCGTGCGCGTCGGCAACGGAAGGGACGGCATGCGCAGGATGCTTTCGCGCGCCGGCGCTCGGCCGGGATCCTCGTAACCCGGCATCCGCGGGGTGAAGCAGTACACCTCGTGTCCGCGGGTGCGCAGTCCCTGGGCCAGCGCCTCGACGGAAGCCACCACACCGTTGACCACCGGCCGGTAGACTTCGGTAAAAAACCCGATGCGCAGAGTCGGCATACCCGCACTAGTGTACCGCACTGTCGATAGAAGGGACCTCCTGCACGATTGCGACTTTCGGCATATTCCTCTTTCGCGGCGGCCGTGCTATAGTGCCCGGGTCAAGCCTAGGTGCCCATCGGGCAACCTCTGCGAAGCGCCGTGTCACCCCATTGTGCGGGGGCGGTTCGCATAACCACCGACGTGCCTGGTGCTCTCCGGAGCGCCGACAGTCCTCAAAAACACGACAGTTGCAGCGCTCTTTAGCGCTTTCGATTCCGCAAGAAGCACGGTAACGTGCTGCGTGGCTCGGGGTTTATCGTTTGCTTGCTTGTAAGGTGTGCGGCAAACCATTCGACCGGGCCGGGAAGGAAAGGAACTCCTCGTTTTGATCGGCCGCGGACCACTCCGGCTGAGCCACGTTCTGGTCGTTGCGCTCCTGACCGCCGTTTTCGTGTGGGCGGGATTCGTAACGCACCCGTCTGCCGCATTCGCCTCCGCCGGTGACGGCGCGACGGCGGCGCCTCTCGCGCCGCACTCCGTCACGCTCGAAGCTAACGGTGCGACGGTGCAGACGACCAGCGACGCGGCGACGGTCGGCGATTTCCTGCGCGAGCGCAATCTCAGCGTCGGACCGCACGATTACGTGTATCCCGATCAGGACGTTCCGCTTTCCGACGGTTTGGCCGTAACCTACCGCGCGGCCGTAAGCGTAACCATTGAAACGGCGCGCGATCGCGTCGCCGTCACGTCGTCGGCCGACGACGTCGGCTCGCTGCTCGAAGAAGAAAACATTCGTCTCGATGCGGGCGACCGCGTGCAGCCGCCGCTCGATGCGGCGCTGCCGGCAAACGGCGTCGTCCGGATCGTGCACGTCGTCGCTTGGCAGCGAACCGAGCGCAGCGCGATCGAACCGCAAACGATTCACCGGCTCGATTTTTCGATAACGCCCGGAAGCTCGCGCGTCCTCGCTCGCGGCTCGCGCGGCGAGCGCGAAGACGTCGTTCGTTTCGAGCGGCTGGACGGCGCACCGGTAACGCGCACCGTCGTCTCTTCGCACGTTCTGCGCAAAGCTCGTCCGCAAATCGTTGCCGACGGCATCGACGAATACGAAGCGTTCGCGCGCATGGAACAACGCGGGGTCGAGCGCACGGCATATCTCGCTGAGAGCGCGCTGCAAATGGTCGCGACGGCGTACACCGCCGGCTGTTACGGCTGCAGCGGCATCACCGCAATCGGTAGACCCGCGGGCCACGGAATCGTCGCCGTCGATCCCAGCGTTATCCCGCTCGGCACGCGCCTCTTCATTCCGGGATACGGCTTGGCCATTGCCGGCGACACGGGCGGTGCGATTCGCGGCTTTCGGATCGATCTCGGTTTCAACTCCGAGCGCGACGCACTTCTGTTCGGACGACGCGAAGTCACCGTATACAGGTTGAAGTAGCGCGGTGAGCGCCGAGCACCCGCGCGCGCTGCTCGCACGCTGGGGCTTACGTCCAAAAAAGCGTTACGGTCAAAACTTTCTCATGGACTCGGCAGCCGCGCGGCGAATCGCGCGGCTGTCCGTTCGTTCGGCCGGCGATCGCGTGGTCGAAATCGGTGCGGGAACGGGAGCGCTGACGTACGCGCTCTTGGCTGAAGGCGCTGCCGTCACCGCGATTGAGATCGATCCCCAGCTCGCCGCACTGCTGCGTTCGCGCGAAGATCTCCGCGGCGCCGAAGTCGTGGAAGCCGACGCGCTCGGGTTCGATTTCGCAGCGTGGGCGCGCGGAGCGCCCTGGCAAGCCGCGGGCAACCTGCCGTACAACGTCGCGACGCCGCTCGTTCTCCGCTTTTGCGAAATGCGCGACGGTCCGCAAACGGTCACCGCAATGGTGCAAAAGGACGTCGCCGATCGGCTAGCGGCGCGTCCGGGTACCGCCGCATATGGCAGCCTTTCGGTTGCGGTCGCGTACGCGATGGAGGTGCACCGGGAGTTCACGCTCGGGCCGCAATCGTTTTATCCGCAACCCAAAGTACGCTCGACGGTCGTTCGCATGGTGCGGCACGATCGTCCTCCGGTGCGTCCGCACGATCTCGAGCTGTTTTGGAAGGTCGTGCGCGGCGCCTTCGCGTACCGCCGCAAAACGCTTGCAAACAGCCTGGTCTTGGCGCTCGGTTTGAACCGGGCCGGCATCGAGCGAGCGTTGGCAGATTGCAAACTCTCTCCGGAGATCCGCGGTGAACGACTCGACCTCGACGATTTCGCCCGCCTGGCCGACGCGCTGGCCGAAGGATAGCTTTCGCAGCATCTGGACGTGGGTTCTTGCGATCCTCGTCGCCCTCGCTTTCGTCGGGACGTTTCTGCTGGGAATCAAACAGAGCAGCAGCGGGACGACGCTCAAGAACGTTCCCGTCGTCGTCGTGTACATTTCTCTGCTGCTCACGTTTGCATTCGAAGGCGTCGTCTTGCTCGCCGTACTGCTGTCGCTGCCGGCGATTTCGAAGTTCAGCCTAGCCGAGTTGGGGTTTCGGAAACCGACGAGGTCCGCCGTGATCGGCGGCATCGGAGGGGCGATTGCCATGATCGTGGTTGCCAACGGCGGCGCGTCGCTCATCGACTATCTCGCGCACAGCAAGCACGAACAAGACGTCATCGAGCTCTTTCGCGGTATCCACGACCCGGTGACGATCGTCGTTTTCGTGCTTTTTGCCTGCGTCTTCGCGCCGTTCGCCGAAGAATCGATTTTTCGCGTATTCTTCTTCAACCTCGGTCTGAGGTACGGCGGGTTTTGGGCCGGGGCAATCGTCAGCGGCGTGCTTTTCGGGTTGGCGCACGGCGACGCATTCGCCGCGCTGCCGCTGGCGGCCGGCGGCATGATTCTGTGCTACGTCTACTATCGCACGCGGAACGCTTTTGCATCGATGATTTCGCACTCGCTGTTCAACACGTTTTCGATCGTCGCGCTGCTACTGACGTCCGGGGTCACCCAGTAACCGCGGCGGTCGCGTCGAGTACGGCGGCCACCGGAATATCGGGCGTATCGAAGGACGCAATGCGGTGCCGGAGCGAGGGCGGCTTCGTCGCCGTCGCCGGGCGCCGATCGAATCCCCGATCGCGCACGTAACGTCCCACGAGGTGGATTGCAAGCGGATTCGGTTCGTCGTACCAATCCGGGTGATGCGCGAGCCACAAGCCAACTGCGGGAATGCAGCCGCGCGCCAACGCCAAGTGCAGCGGGCCGGCGGGAACCCCAACCACCAATGCCGCGCGCGCCAACAGCGCTTTCATCGTTCGCGCGAACGGTTGGTCGACGTCGCCGAAGAGTTCTCGATAGGGCACGACTCCGTCGCACGCGTCGCCGTCCATCGACACGAATCGCCAGCGCGAATCGCGTCCACGCATCGCACTCGCCAACGCTCGAACGTCGCCGGCGTTGCCCCAGTTCTTTCGCGCGGCGGTAACGCCGGCGCGCGACAGCACGCACACGCGCGAATCGGGGGGTCCTAATCGCAACAGGCGTTCGTCGACCGCGTGCTGCACGCTCGCCGGCACCGAGAAATCGATCGTGCTCGGCAACGGCTGCGAAAGATCGAGCGCGTTCAATCGCTCGGCGGAGACGAGCAGCCGCGCCAGATTGCGCGCTTTGGTGTGGAACGGATACGCCGTACGTCCCTCGGTTTCGGGATAGTCCGTCCAAAGCAGCGCCTCGGGTGCGAATTGAAGCACGTCCTCATCCAGCGGCGGCGGAAGCGCCGGTTTGACCCGCCCTCCGTTGCACGCGCGCAGCTCCAGCCCCAGATGCCGCGCTCCGCGATCGCTTCCGTCACCGGGCGCGCGCACGCCGCTGAACAGCGGCGTGAAGTACCGGCTGTTCTCCATGAGGCTAACGTAGTCGTCGCCGAAGCGCGTTATCGCGTAAACGTTGCTCGGTTCCAATAATGGCGCGATGGCCGATAGCTGTACCCAGTCGCCGAATCCGTGCGGCCAGTACCACAACACGCGTGCGTCGCGCAAGCCGGCAAAGCGTCCGCGGTCTTCCCGCATCGCGCCGAGCACCGTGCGCGGCAACGAAGGGTCCGCGTCCGGTGCGCGACGCTTAAACAGCCGCGAAAGATGCATCGCGCACGCGCGCCACGATCGCGCGCAGCCGCTCGACGAAACGCGCCGGGGCAAACTTCTCGGCATGCGCGCGCAGCCGTGCGGCTTCGAACCGGGCTGGGTCGAATGCGGCGAGCGCCGCCGCCAGCGACTGCGGCGTCGGTTCGTCGAAAAACGTTCCGGTCGTACCCTCGACGATCGTTTCCAGCGCGCCGCCGCCGCGAAACGCGATGGTGGGGCGTCCAGCGGCCGCCGCCTCGAGCGGAACGAGCCCGAAATCTTCTTCTCCCGGCAGAATCGCCGCACGCGCGTCACCGACGAGCTCGTCGATTCGTGCGTCGTCGACGTAACCCAGCAGCGTGGACGTCGTTCCGTGTGCCGCTTGGCGCAGCGAGGCTTGCGCCGGTCCGGTTCCCGCAATCAACAATCGTACGCCGGCGATTGCAGCGGCGCGAATCGCCAGGTCGATCCGCTTGTACGGCAGCAGCCGCGATGCGATGAAAAAATAATCGCCGCGACCGCTTCCCACGTGAAAGCGGTCGACGTCGACCGGGCAATGCAGCACTTCCGATTCGCGTCCGTAGTATTTCGCAATACGCGCCGCGACGTTCTGCGAATTGGCCACGAACAGGGTCGGACGCCGTGCGGCGCGCCGGTCCCAAGCGATCAAACGATCGATAACCGGACGCGCGAGTTTCGTGCCGACGTACTCGTCGTAGGCAAAGTTGAAGCGGCTAACCGTATTGATGTAGCAGACGTGTACGGCCCCGGGGGGAACGATGACGCCTTTTGCCCACGCCGTCGTGGAGCTGACGATGGTATCGTATCCGGAAAGATCGAACGCCTCGAACGCGCGTGGATAGAGCGGTGCCAGCGCGCGAAAAAAACGGCGTGCGAACGGAATGCGCGATAAATACGACACTCGGACGCGTTCGGGAGGAATGAGATCTCCGGTGACGGCCGGATCGTAGAGCGCGGTGTACACTGGAGCCTCGGGATATGCCTGCGCGATACGAGCGAAGACGCGTTCCGCGCCGCCGCGCTGGTTCAGGTAGTCGTGTACTAGCGCGACGTTCATCCTTCGACTACGCTCGCTACGCTCGCTTCGCTCAGGATGACAGCAGACTATCTAGTTCTGCAGTGAACCCGAGCGCGGCAAAATGAGTGCGATGGTAGGATTGCCCATGTAGTTGCGCGCGACCCGCTGTACGTCTTCGGCCGTCGTCGCCGAAATAGCCCGCAGGACGCGATCGAAATAATCCGGCGTGGTACCGCTTTGTGCGAACACCGCGGCCAGCCACGCTCGCGTCTCGAGCGTCGTTGCCGACGTTGCAAAATCGCCGGCGGCCTGTGCCTTGAACTGATCGATGGACCCCTCGAGGCGCGTCGCCGCCAGCACATTGACTACCGAAAGCGCCGTTGCGAACGCCCGGCTCGGGTTGCCGATCCCGCCGTTGACGTAGAGCACCAGCCGCGCCGGCGAGCGATCGTACGAATAGACCGCACCGACGGCGCGCGAAGCGAACGTTTCGGACACGACGCCGGGAACTTGCGCGATATCGGATAGCGTGCGCTTGACGAAGGCCGCCAGCACCAGCATCGGCCCGAAATCCCGGCTGTCGACGCCGGGTGCACCGTACTGCGCGATGAGCCACGGTGAGGCGATATCGCGATGCGTAACGATTTCGTGCGACGTGCCGCGCAGCGGCGTCACGTGCTCGATTACCGGCGCCGTCGTGCCCGCCGGCAGAGCGCTCGCCAGCGCGCCGAGCGCGCTCGTGTCGATGGCGTCGAGACGGCCGGCTGCACTGACGTACGTGCCGCCGCGGCGATAGTAGGTCCGGTAAAACGACGCTGCGTCGCCGGAAACCAGTTGCGCGAGCGACGCCGGTGTGCCCATCGGCGGCATTCCCGCATTCGCTTGAGCCGACGATGCGGCGTCGAGCATTTCGATGCCGACTTGCAGCGCGTACTGTTGCGACGCCGCAATCTGCTGCGTCAGCGACGCACGCGCGTCGCGTAAGGATCCAGGCGAGAAGTCGGGAGCGGCCAGCGCGCGCGCGAACAGGTCGAGGACGGCAGGTGCGTCGACGGCCAACGACTCGATATAGAAGCGCACGTCGTCCGGATCGACCGTGACGCGGATGGAACCGCCGTTGGCCGTAACGGCCTCTTCGAGCGGCACCGGCGTCCCCTGGCCGTGCGGTGCGACGGGCGTCCGCAGGATCGCCTCGGCGACGAGCGCCGCCAATCCGTTCTGCTTCATCGTTTGACGGTCGAGCCCGGCACGCACCACGAGCTCGACGCCGACGAGCGGTATGCGTTCGTCGCTTTGCCGGACGATCGTCGTTCCGTTCACGTTCTCTACCGCCGGAGCGGCGATAGCGTCCGACGATGCGCGCGCTGCCGGCGGCAAAGCGCACAGAAGGGCGGCGGCGACGGCCGCGACGTACTGACGGTTCGTCACGAAGCCGACTCCTTTGACGTAACGAGGTTGACGACGGCGGGTTGCTTGAGGTACCGGCGAACGATTTCGGCGACGTACGCCGGATCGAGCGCGCGCGCCGCACTTTCGTACTGATTGCTCGCGTCGCCCGGCGCGTAAGACGCATTCCCCTCGGCTGCGTACCACCCTAGGTTGTCGGCTTGGCCCTGCGGCGTTTGCGTGTCGGAAACGATGTGATACAGAAACGCTTCGCGTGCCGCGCCAAAAGCGGCAGCGCCGAGCGGCTGCTCGAGTTTTTGCAGTTCGTCGAGCACGCGCTGCTTTGCGATCTTGGGATCGTCTCCGCTGATCGTGACCAGCATGACGCCCGGGTCGTGCAGCGTCACGAACTGTCCGTTGACGTACGTCGACGACTTCAACGCGTCCATTGCTTTGGAAACGACGCCGGTCTCTTCGCGGAACAGGTAGTCGGCGACGAAATCGAGCGCCGTCGCGGCCTTCGTATCGGCAATCGGAGGACCGACCCATGCGAGACCGACGCCGTCGACGGCGCCCGGCGCGGTCGTATCGCCGCCGGCACCGGCCAGCGGCGAGCCAAACGGCTGATCCATCGAGCCGTTTCCTTGACCGTCGGTAATGGCATCGAGACTGCTCGCGTCGACGTTGCCCGCGACGGTGAGCGTCGCATTATCGGAGCGGAACGCGCGCTTGGCAAACGTGCCGACGTCGGACACGGGTATCCGCGTAAGCTGCGTTACGGAATCCGGCAGCGGCGGAAAGTGCGCCGGGCCCGACGCGAAGATCTGCGCGAAAAGCAGATCGTGCAGCGTTTGGTCGGCCGAATACCGCTGCTGCACGGCCAGTACGGCCGCATCGCGCTGCGCGGTCTTAACGGCACCGTCGTCGATCGCCGGCGAAAAATACGCCGCGGTCATTGCGGCAAGAATGCGCCGAACCGACGGCGCCGGCACGACTGCGCCGATGCCGACCATGTCGGGATAGACGTCGATCGTGAGAATCCCGCCAACGCTGTGCACCATTTCGACGAGCGATTTTCCGCTTGCCAAGCGTGCCGCAGCGGCGGCGGTGGCGGCCAAACGCGCAATTCCCGGTGAGGTGTTGTCGTATCCGGCACCGGGCGCGCGAAACCATAAATCGATCGCCGTTGCGGCGACCGTCGGGTCGGGATCGAGAACGTAAGCCCCGCCGCGCGGCAGCGTACCGCGCTGCTGCATGGACTGCATCGCCGCAGCCGGCGCGACCGACAGCAGCAGCGCCATGAGGACGAGCGCGAACGCTCTCATGCGGGTTCCGGCGAAATCTTCGGTGGCAAGCGCGACGGTTTCTCGGTGCGCTTGGACTCTCCGCTTGCAGGGCGCTCGGTTTCCGGCTCCGAGTCAACCACCTCGGTCGAGCTTTCGCGATCGAACGGCCTTCCGTCGAGAATGGCTTTCACTTCTTCGGCCTCAACGGTTTCGTACTCTAAGAGCGAGCCGACCATGCGCTCGACTTTGTCCCAGTTATCGTTGAGAATCTTCTTGCCGTTGTCGTAGCAGCCTTCGATGATCTGCCGGACTTGCGAATCGATTTTGCTCGCGACTTCTTCGGAGTAGTTGCGCTCCTCGCCGATGTCGCGTCCCAAGAACACCTGGTGTTGACCGCGGCCGAATTGAATCGGCCCGAGGTCGCTCATTCCGTATTGCGTGACCATCCGGCGCGCGAGTTCCGTCGCCTTCTCGAAGTCGTTGCTGGCACCCGTGGTAACGTCGCCGAATTCGATCTCTTCCGCGAGACGGCCGCCTAGAGCCATCGTGATCTGCGCGATCAGCTCCTCTCGCGTGACCTGATAGCGATCGTCTTCGGGCAGCGACCACGTCAATCCGAGCGCCATGCCGCGCGGAATGATGGTGACCTTGTGAATCGGATCGGACTTGTCGAGCATGCCGCCCAGCACCGCGTGTCCCGATTCGTGATATGCCGCGATATTTTTCGATTTCTGCGACATGACGACCGACTTGCGCTCGGGACCGACCATCACGCGATCGATCGCCTCGTCGCAATCGATCATCTCGATGACGTTCTTGTTGCGTCGCGCGGCCAGCAATGCGGCTTCGTTCAGGAGATTCTCCAAGTCGGCGCCGGAGAATCCGGGCGTGCGCTTGGCGAGCGTCTCGAGCGAGACTTCGCGCCCGAGGGGCTTGTTGCGGGCGTGCACTTCCAGGATCTTCTGACGGCCTTTGAAATCGGCTCGCCCCACGACGATCTGACGGTCGAACCGTCCGGGGCGCAGCAGCGCGGGGTCGAGGACGTCGGCCCGGTTCGTCGCAGCGATCAGAATGACGCCGGTGTTTTGATCGAACCCGTCCATCTCGACGAGCAGTTGATTGAGGGTTTGCTCGCGCTCGTCGTGTCCGCCGCCCAAGCCCGCACCGCGTTGGCGTCCGACCGCGTCGATTTCGTCGATGAAGACGATACAGGGCGCCGACTTCTTCGCTTGATCGAAGAGGTCGCGCACGCGGGAGGCACCGACGCCGACGAACATCTCGACGAAGTCGGAGCCCGAAATTGAAAGGAACGGAACGCCGGCCTCGCCCGCGATCGCACGCGCCAGCAGCGTCTTACCGGTTCCCGGCGGCCCGAGCAGCAGCACGCCCTTCGGAATGCGCGCGCCCAGCGACTGGTACTTCTTGGGATATTTAAGGAAGTCGACGATTTCCGCCAGCTCTTCTTTCGCTTCGTCGACGCCCGCAACGTCGGCGAAGGTCACCTTCGGACGATTCTCCGACAGCATCTTTGCGCGCGAACGGCCGAACGATAACGCCTGACTGCCGCCGCTCTGTGCTTGCCGCAGAATGAAAAACAGCAGCAAGACCGTGATCGCCAGCGGCGCGAGGCCGATGAGACTCGCAAAGAGACCGGTGTTCGATTGCTGGTCGAAGCTGATAGCGCCGCTTTTGACGCGCTTGTAGACTTCGTTGACGAACTCCTGATCGACGTTGGGCACCGCCACGGTGTATTTCGAACCGCTGGTAAGGTCGCCGGTAGCGGCCAGGCCGACGGCGTGGAACGACTGGACCTGTCCCGCCTCGAGCTTCTGATAGAAGGCGCCGTAGTCGAGTCGCGTTGCTCCCTCGCTGGGCTGCACGAAGCGCTCGACGATAACGAAGACCGCGACTGCAGCCAAGATGATGAGGAAGATCGAGCGGAGATGTTTGCTCACGTTAATTCGGATTGACTTTCTTGAAATTTCAATTCGGCCACGTAGGGCAGGTTCCGATACCTTTCCTGGTGGTCCAAACCGTAACCTACGACGAAGGTATTCGGCACGGTAAGGCCTGCGTAATCGAGCGGTACCCGGACGTGGCGGCGCGACGGTTTGTCGAAGAGCGCGCACGTCCGCACGCTTGCCGGCCCACGCCCCAAAAGTAACGTTCGGACGAACTCCAGCGTGAGACCGTTATCGGCAATGTCCTCCGCAATCAGCACGTGCCGTCCTTCCAGGTACGTCGCCTCATCGAGCAGCAGACGAACCGGACGCTTGGATTCGGTCGCGTTCCCATACCGTTCAACGCACAGGTAGTCCACTTCGATCTCGCTCGGGCCGTCGGCCACGCCGGCCAGCGCCCGCGCTAAATCGACGGTGAAGTACAGCGCTCCTTTCAACACGCCGAGCAGAACCAGCGGTTTCCCCCGGTAGTCCGCGCCGATCTGCCGGGCGAGGCTCCCGACCGCCTCGTCGATCTGCTGCGGGGAGTAGATCACTGCCTCGTGATACCCGCAATGGCTCCGCGATGGATCTCCATGCGGACGCCTGCCTTCATCAGAAAGGTGCCGCTCCGCCCGGTCTCGATGGCCCGAACGGCCGCTTCCACGTGTGCGAAGTCCACGTCGCGCAGGGCCCCCTCGGCCGCCAGATGCTCGCGCACCCGGCGTCGCAGGCCGGCGCGCTCGGAGGCCCGGTCCTCATCGCCGACCAGCTCGGCGGCTCGGGCCACCGCTTCGTCGAGGCCCGGGAAGGAAGGCCGCAACGCCTCGAGCGCATGCCGGAGCGCGTTGCGCCGATAGTCCGCGTCCGCATTGCTGGGGTCCACGGCATACGGCAGCCCGTGAAGGTGGCAATACGCGCGGAGCACCGCCGCCGGGAAGCGCAGCAGGGGGCGGGCCAGTTCGATGCCCGGCGCGACGGTGCGCCTGGGGCGCATCCCGGTCAAACCGTCGGGCCCCGCCCCCCGGAAAAGGGCCAGCAACACCGTCTCGCTCTGGTCCTCGGCGTGGTGCGCCGTCGCAATGACGCCGGCGCCGAATCGAGCCGCCGCCGCCTGCAGCGCCGCATAGCGGCCGTCGCGCAGCGCCGCCTCATCGCCGCCGCTCTCGAGCGCCGCAACGTCGATGGGCAGCTCGAACGTCGCCGCCAGCCGCAGCGCTACGCACTCGTCCTGCCAGGCCGACGGGCGCAATCCGTGATTCACGTGCGCGACGGAGAGCTCGAGGTTCATCGGCTTCGCTACCGCCGACAAGAGGGCAACCAGTGCGGCCGAATCGGCCCCGCCGCTGCACGCGATGACGACTCGTTCGCCGCGACGAACGATGCGGTCGCGTTCGATCGCCTGTTCGATGGTTGCGTGCGGTCGCGAGCCTCTCACGAGCGTTCCCTACCGGCGTACGTGACGGGCAATCTCGCGCTCGACGTCCCGCTTAGCGGTGTCGGCTCGTTTGTCCCAAAACTTCTTGCCGCGAGCGAGGCCGAGCTGCACTTTGGCCATGCCGCGCGTGAAGTAGAGCCGCAGCGGTACGATCGTCAGTCCCTTTTCCGAAACGCGCCCTTGCAGTTCGGCGATTTGTTCTTTGTGCAGTAAGAGTTTGCGCGGACGGTTAGGATCGGCGTTGGAAAAACTTCCTTGCTTGTAAGGCGGTACGTGCATGCCCAATAGCCACGCTTCTCCGTCGCGAAATCGCGCGTACGCCTCGTTTAGGCTCGCGCCTCCCGCGCGAATCGATTTCACTTCGGTCCCCGTCAGCACCAAGCCGGCTTCGAGCGAATCGAGAATGTGATACTCGTGACGCGCGCGCCGGTTGTCGATCGTCGGCGCGTTGTGCTTCCTGGCTTCTTCCGATGCTGTGACGCGCTGCTGCTTGGATTTCATTTTAAAGGCGCTCCGGCCCAGCCTCCGCGCCCCCCACGTTGCGGCGATCGGCGACGGCGTCGAGCGGGCCACGCGAAACGAACATTCCCTCCGCTTCGGCGAGAATCGTACCCGCTTCGTCTTCGACGCGCGCCTGCACCCCGAGCACGTTGCGGCGATGCCACGTTACGCTGCCGCGCATGACGATCGGCCGCTCTAGCGGAACCGGCTTGCGAAACCGTACGTTGACGCTTGCCGTCACGCCGCGATGGCCGGCAAAACCGGCGGCGTGCGCCATCGCTTCGTCGAGCAGCGCCATGACGATGCCGCCGTGTGCGATGCCGCGCCAGCCTTGAAACTGCGAAGCCAGCATCGCACGCGCGCGCACGCCTTCGTTCTCGTCGCGATCGAAGTGGAGGTGTAAGCCGATGGGATTCTCCGGTCCGCACGCGAAGCAGTTGCCGTCGTCGAACGGTACGTCGCCC
>JAFAHZ010000039.1 GCA_019236975.1 Vulcanimicrobiota bacterium
CCGCCCAGCGTCGGTCCGATCGCGGGGCCGACCATCGCTCCCAATCCGAAGATCGCCATCGCGGCGCCGCGCTTCTCGGGCGGATAGGTTTCGAAAAGGATGGCTTGCGCCGTCGGCTGCAGCGCGCCGCCGCCGATACCCTGGAGCACGCGGTAGAACACCAGCACCCAAATCGAATGGGCCGTGCCGCACAACAACGACGCGACCGTAAAGACCGCAAGCGAGGTTGCGTAGAACATCTTGCGGCCCAGCAGCGCCGTCAGCCAGCCGTTGAGCGGCATTACGACGACGCTGGCCAGAATGTAGCCGGTCGCAACCCAGGCCACTTCATCGACCGTCGCTCCCAGGTTGCCGCCAATCGTATTGATCGCGACGTTGACGATCGTCGTGTCGATGATCGCCATGATGAGGCCCAGCATCACGGTGATCGTGATGAGCCCGACGGGTGCTTGGTCGCGGTGCCTAAAGGGATTGGGCATGAACGGAAAACCGCTTTCATCGATACCCTTACCCACGCCTCGCGCGGCCAGCCGGCAACAACGGCTCGGCCGTAGGCCGGGCGTCCGAGCCCCGGCCCCTTTCATTTCCGCCGGATTGGGCCTATACTGCTCTTCACAATAGCTAGCAAGGCCCTAAGGGCTCTTGCTCGGGGACAATCCATGGCCATCAACAACGACGACGACTTCGAGCTCGACATTTCGTGGCTCGGCGATACGGCATTGGTCGCCTTGAGCGGCGAATGGGATCTCTACGCGAAGGAGCGCTTGCACGACGCCATGTGCATGCTCGGTACCCAAAAGGACGTCGTCGTCGACGTGCGCGACGCAACGTTTTTCGATTCGTCTGCGCTGGGCGAGTTGGTGGCGTGTTACAACCGCGTCATTCGCAGCGGTCACCGCTTCGAACTGCTTTCGACCAACAGCAACATGGAACGCCTGCTCGAGCTCACCGGCTTAGGTGCGCTGTTTCGTCCGAAGCGCGACCGGCTCGCGTTCCTCCAAGAACACCTGCCAATACGCCCTGCGATAACGCCCTCTTAGGGCGCTCTTAACCTGCGTTCTGTCACCCTGAGCGCAGCGTAGCGCACTTCGATAGGAGAAACACGTGGACCAAGAACTCGAAGACCCCATCGACGACGAAGAGGACGATGAGGACGAGGACGACGACGGCGGTGCCGTCGGCGAGGAACTGAGCGAGTAGTTAGGCCCGCGCTTCGCGGCGATTGGTGCCGCGCAGCCATTCGACCCACTCGAGAATCGCCAGCGCGATCCGTGCCAGCGTGGGGATGAACGTCGGGCGCAGCAGGCGCGGATCGAACTCGCTCATGTACCGGTCGTTCTCCTCCAAGCAGGCGCGCACGAACTTCGCCGGCGTCAATCCGGAGACGACGTCGCTGAACAGATCGAGCACGGGCCCGTCTTCGTCGCGTTTGGCGTCGCCGCCGGCCATGTCGCCGCCGCTTTTCACGCGTCGCACGATTGCCGTCAGGTACGCTACCAGCGTCGGAAGCGCCTGAAGCAGCGATCCGTGCAATCCGCGGCGGGTGCGATCCCATGCGATCCAGTTGATGAAAAATACGATGTGGTGCGCCTCTTCGATGAGGATGCGCTGCAGCAGCGACGTCAGCGCATCCGGAAGGATTTGCGCGTCGACTGCCAGCCGGAAGATACCGAATCCCGCAAAAGAATCCACGCACTCGTTGTAGCCGAAGTCGACGAACGCGGCGCGCGTCGGCCGCTGCACGATTTCCTGCGGGTTCACTTTCAAAGCGTATTTTTGCACCATGTAGTCGAGCAGCCGTCCGTGACGCTCTTCTTCGAAAGCCTGAAGCTCGATGGCGCGCCGCACGAGCGGATCGGTCTCGCTGGACGCGTAACCGTTGAGCATCGTCCCCGCGCTATGCTCTACTTCGAGCGCCATCGTCCACACCGGAATCGCGCGCAGGCGGGCGAGTGAGATCTCGTCGAGATCGGGCCACGCCAACTCCGCAGGTTCGTACGGTTTGTGCCCGTCGATGAAGGTGCGGCAGAAAAGCTCTTTGTGTTCCTCCGAACCGATGCGCATGCGTTTCCTTTCTCCTGGGCGAAGCCCCGGCCAATGACCGTGGCACCCCGATCTCAGCCGCCCTTGGGCGAACATCGCGCTTACGTCCGACAGTACCTGCGGGGGCTCGATCTCCCCTTCGAATCGGTCGCGGGAACGATCGTACGCCAACGCCTCGCGTCGCTCGTCGAGGAGGACCTGGTGCGCAGCAGTCTCGTTCTCTGGGCGTGCGCGGCCTGCGGCGGCGATCTCGGCGACGCGCTGCCGGTCGCCGCGTCGTTTCATTTATTCGATCGTTTCATGCGGCTGCACGACGAGTTGGTCGAAGGCCGTTCCGTTGCCGAGTGGGGGCTCGGGCAGAGTTTGAATGCCGGCGACGCGCTCTACGCGCTGGCCTTTCGCGCGCTGGCCGACGGCGTGCAAGACGCGCCGCGCCGATTGGAAGCCGCCAATCTCGTAACGCACGCCGTCCTCGAAGCCATCGAAGGCCGCAACGTTGATCTCGGGCGTCCCGAGGACGACGGGTTGCTGCCGCAGGTACGCTCGCTGCGCCGGCGCATCGCTGCCTTGACCGGTGCCGCACTCGGTGCGGGCGCCATTATTGCCGGTGCGCCGGAGGACGTCGTTCGCGGCTTCATTCGCGCCGGCTATCTTCTTGCGATCGCGGCAACGATCGACGAGCCGCAACTCGCCGCGCGGGTGGGTTCAAAAGCCGTAGCGCGCATGGTGCGCTGCATCGACGATCCGGAACAGCGCCGCGCTTTCGAGCAAACCGTTGAGTACGTCATCGCGTAAAGCGGATCACATCAAAATCAACGTCGAACGCGACGTTGCCGCCAAAGGCGTCGGAGCCGGCTTCGACGCGTACCGGTTCGAGCACCAGGCATTGCCCGAGATCGATCTCGCCGACGTCGATACGTCGTGCGTTCTCCTGGGAAAACACCTGAAAGCGCCGATCCTCATCTCGTGCATGACGGGAGGAACGCCGGAAGCGCAACGGATCAATCGCACGCTGGCAGCGGTGGCGCACGAATTCGGTTTGGCAATGGGGCTTGGATCGGCGCGCGCGCTGATCGAGAACCCGCAGTCGCTCGAGACCTTCGACGTGCGCGACGAAGCGCCCGAGACGCTGCTCCTTGCGAATCTGGGCGCGGTACAGCTCAACAAAGGGTACGGCGCCGACGAGTGTCGCCGTCTGGTCGAGCTGCTTCGCGCGGATGCGCTCGTGCTGCACTTGAACGCCCTGCAAGAAGCGCTCCAGCCCGAAGGCGATACGTGCTTTGCCGGGCTGTTACCAAGAATCGCGCGGGTTTGCAAACACCTCGGCGCGCCCGTCGTCGTAAAAGAGGTGGGCTGGGGCATCGGACCCGACACGGTGCTCGCGTTACTGGAAGCCGGCGTCGCCGCGATCGATCTGGCGGGCGCCGGCGGCACGTCGTGGAGCGAAGTCGAAGCGTATCGTCTGCCCGAGCGCTGGCGCGAAAACGTCGCGCGCGAGTTTGCCGGCTGGGGCATTCCCACAGCCTCGTGCGTTCGGCGTGCGCGCGAAGTCGCGCCGGATGCCACACTGATTGCCAGCGGTGGCGTTCGCACCGGCGTGGACGTCGCCAAAGCCATCGCGCTCGGAGCGAATGCAGCCGGTATCGCCGGCCCCTTTCTGCGCGCGGCCGATCGCAGTCTCGACGACGCGCGCGACTTCGCCCGACAGCTGACCGAGGCGCTGCGCGTCGCGATGTTCTGCATCGGCGCTCGAAGGGTAGCCGACGTACGCAACAGCAAGCGGCTGTACCCCGCGACGTGAGTCGAGCGGCGCGTTAGGCGCTACTCTTCGGCAGCTAGAATAGCGAAGGCCAGCGCGCCGAAGGCCGCGCCCACGACGCCGAGCAGGAGGCCGTGATCGTGTCGGGGCGGCGCGCTGAGCACCATCAGCGCGATATTCAGCAGCACGCCGGCAATCGCGCCGGCGGTCGCTCCACCGCAACTTGCCGCGATCACTTTGAGTCCGCGTCGCGTCTCGATTCCGGCCAGCAGCGCGTCGACGTCGAGCTGGCCTGCCAGGCGGCGGCGCGAGCGCTCGACCATCGCCGGCCATTGCCGGCGGAAATTCAGATTCGTAGCGACGACGTAGACCGCGCTGGCCACCAGCACGGCCGTCGCAAAGATGCGAATGACAGGCTCGCCCATACGTCCCTCCTCGCAGTGGGCC